>NZ_JBEOUW010000035.1:10708-89620 GCF_040303045.1 Kitasatospora sp. NPDC096140 | reverse complement strand
TCCCCCGCCAGCGCCGCCAAAATAATAACCTTGCCACCCCCCCGCCGTCCCGCCCGCGCCCCCCCGCGGCCCCCGTCCGGGGGGGGCCGGCCGGCCCACGACGCGTCGGGGCGTGCGGTCCTCAGGCCCGGCCCGCGATCAGGCCCGGCCCGCGATCAGGCCGAGCCGGCCGTCGAAGCGCCGGTAGAGCACGCGGCCGCGCCCGTCGGCGGGCTGCGCGAAGAACAGGAACGGCAGCTCGGCGCCCTCCAGCCGCTCGACGGCCTGCGCCTCGGTCAGCCGGGGCGCGCCGTGCGGACTCAGGGTGATCGGCACGGTGCGGCGGCCGGGCGGCCCGGCGGCGACGGTCCGGGCGAGGCGGTAGCCGGTCGGCCCGACGCGGTAGACGACGGCATCGGTCTCGGTCGCCGGATCGGTGAAGAGGTGAATGTCGTAGTCCATCGCGTCCATCGTCCGGGCGGCCGCCTCCGGCGAGCACCACACCAGCGCGGGCTCCTTGCGCCGGACGATCCGGGAGCTGGTGCCCGCGCCGGCAGCCTCGACAACCTCGGCGGTCTCGGCGGGCACGAAGACCGGGACGGCCGGGAGGACCGGGACGGCGAGCGCGGCGGTCCGGGGGCCGGGCCACGGGCGCGGCGCCCACGCGCCGGTGACCGCCCGGATCCTGCCGCGCAGCGCGTCGGCGACCCGGTCGAGCGAGTCGCCCAGCCCGGCCGCGACCTCCTGCACGCGGATCCGCCGCCCGTCCACCTCCGCGTTCACCTGCGCCAGCACACCGTCGGCCACGGACGCCAGCCTGATCCGCAGCGCCTCCACCAGCGTCCCCACCCCGGGAGCCACCGCCGCGGCGGCGACCCGGGCCCGCGCCTCGGCCAGGACCTCGCCCGTCAGCCCCTCGAACGCCCTCACCGCCACCAACTCGCCCATCACCCAGGCCCTTCCACTCCCGTCCGGCGCATCCGTCGATCAGAATCCCGACCCCAGAGCCTCCCCGGCCAGGGCCCAACGACCCCACCTCATGGGCCCGCCGGGCATTGACCTGCACCGCAGGCCCGGCCACGCCGGGAAGGCCGGGGTCGCCCGGGCCGTTCCGCCCTCCTGTGGTCGGTCCGTCCCCTCCCGCTCAGCGCCTCCCCGACCGCACCGGAGGTTGGGCCGGGCCGCGATGGGCAGCCGCCCGACCGGGGAACCGGAGGTGGAGGCGATGGACGGCCCGGCACTCTCGCGTCGGGAGCTGCGGATCCTGGCCGAGATCGAGTTCGACCTGCGTGCGGACGGCCGACTGGACCGCGCCCTGCGCACCATGCGGCGCGGTCCCCGCTGGGTGCCGGGCGGAGCGTCGAGGGCCGCCGCCCGGGTGCCGCCGTCCGTGCTGTCGGTCCTGCTCGCCCTGTCGGCGGGTCTGCTGCTGGTCAGCGCCGATGCGCACTCAGCGGCCGTCCTTGCCGCCTTCGGCCCGGTCCGGGCGGCGACGCTCGTCCTTTCGGCCGTGCGACTGGTCGCCCGCCGCCGGGGGAGCGGGCCCTGACCGTGAGCGCCCGCCCGGGGCACGTTCGGCCCGGATGTCGCGGAGCTCGCCGATCACCGCCCAGGCGACCGACACCACCGGTACCGCCACCACCGCGCCCAGGACACCCGCCAGGACGGCGCCGCCGGTCACCGACAGGGCGATGACCACCGGGTGGATCCGGACCGACCAGCCGAGCACCAGCGGGTGCAGCAGGTGGCCCTCGATCTGGCCGATGACCACGATCAGGGCGAGCACCAGCAGCGCGATCACTGGGCCGCGGGCCGCCAGGGCGACCACGGAGGCGACGGCCAGGGCGATCGGGGAGCCGATCAGCGGGATGAGCGCCGCGACGAACTCCAGCACGGTCAGCGGCAGGACCAGCGGCACCCCGAGGATCGACAGGGCGATGCCGACCAGCACCGCGTTGGTCGCCGCGACGATCAGCACGCCGCGGGTGTAGCCGGCGAAGGTGCGCCAGGCCGCCCGCCCGGCCCGGTCCCAGACCGTACGGCTGCCGGTGGGCAGCTGCTGCTGGGCCCAGGACCACATCCGGTCGCCGGAGTGCAGGAAGAACACCGAGCAGAACACCGCGAGCGCGGCGCCGGTGAGCAGTTCGACGGCCCGACCGGCGCCGCTGAGCGCCGTGCTGACCAGCGTCGAGCGGTGGGCGGCGATGAATTCGCCGATCTTGGCCCGCAGGTCGGTGACGGTGCCGGGTCGCAGGTGGAAGGGGGAGCCGGTCAGAAAGCGGTCGATCCGGCCGAGGCCGCCGCGCAGCTCGTTGCCCAGTCGGTTCCACTCGTCGGCGACGGTGGTGCCCACCAGCGTCAGGACCCCGCCGATCACCACGATGGTGCAGAGGAAGGCGAGCAGGACGGCCAGCGAGCGGGGCGTCACCCTCGCCAGCAGGTCGACCAGCGGGCGCAGCACCGAGGTGACGACCAGGGCCAGGAACAGCGCGATCAGCGGCAGTTCGAGCCGGGTCAGGACGTCCACCACCAGGTAGGCGCCGACGCCGAGCAGCCCCAGCCGCCAGGCGTACCCGGCGGCGGTCCGCAGTCCGGCGGGCACCCGTTCGGCGGAGGGCGCCCGGCCCCCGGGCGGTGCCGTCGAGCCTTCGCGGCGCGGCGTCACCCGGGGGCGGCGGCTGCCGAGCGGCACGGCCCGGCGGCCCGGTCCGGTGGAACCGGGCGGCTCGTGCCCCGGGCGGGGGCTCACCGGCGCCTCATGCCGAGGACCCGGTCATGCGGCCCGCTCGCGGCCCGCGGTGGTGACTCTGCTGTCCATGGAAGCCTCCCGGATGGAAGTCCTGCACCCAGTCTCTCCGGCGGGGTCGTCTCGCACCTGCCGTGTGCGGGGCGCACGCGGCGTCGGTCGCCCGTGTCACGGCGGCGAGCCGGGCGCGGGCGGGGCGGCCCTCGCCGCGTCGGCCGTCGGCGGGTCGGCCGTCGTCGAACCGGCCGTCGGCGGGTCCGACGCCCGCGGGTCGGAAACCGGCGGGTCGCGAGCGGGCGGCCCGGCTCCGGCGGGCGGTGAGGAGAGCCGCCCGTCGTGCCGGTGCAGGTGCAGGACCGGGAGGAGCAGCCAGGTGCACAGGAACCAGAGCATGACGGCTCCGGCGATCCAGCTGGAGGAGGCCGAGTCGTCGGTCGCGACCCGGAGCAGGAGCAGCAGCGCGGAGCTGATGGTCAGCGCCAGCAGCACCAGCCCGGTCGTCACCAACCGGGCCGCCGCGGTCACCAGTTGGGGCTTGAGGCGGTGCCCGGCGAAGATCCGGTGGTAGGCGACCGGGGCGGCGAGCGAGCCGGTGGCGAGTGCGCCGAGGACGACGGTGGCCACGTACAGTCCCTGGTCGAAGTCGCTGAGCCCGGGGAAGCGGGCCATGAAGACCACGCTCAGCAGGAAGCCGAAGAGAACCTGGGAGCCGGTCTGGGCGACGCGCACCTCCTGGAGCAGGTCGCTCCAGCGCCGGTCCGCCCGTTCCTCGGGTGACTCCCGGCGTCCGGTCCGGCGTGCGGTCCGGTGCTCGGCGGGGCCGGTCCGGCCGGTGTCCGGCGTCGTGGTCATGGGATCGCCTCCGAGTCCTGCTCCACCGGTGCGTGTAGCCGGGCCCGGAGCGGGCAAACGCCGAGCCGGACTCCCTTGCAGCGGCCGGTCACCGCGGGCTGCCGGAACAGGCGGGCGGTCCGTGTACAACCGGCCTGGTGCGGGAGGAGAATCGATGGCACAGGGTGGGGGGAGAAGGAGGCCGTCATGGGAAGCCTCACGCACCGCTACGCGGTGACGCTCCCCGGCCCGATCGGCGGGCACGCTCCACCGGCCGTCGTCGTCGTTCACGAGACGCAGACCGTCGGGCCCGACGGAGGCCTCGTCTGGGAGAGTACGGACGGTGGGCTCCGGGTGGAGATCAGCGGCGAGGTGGCCACGGTCCTCGCCGCCCAGGGAACCGGCAGCCGACACCCCTGTCTGCTGGCCGTGCCACTGCCGTGACGAACGAGGGCCGCGACCACGGGGCGCCGCGGCCGACGGAGGACGGAGGACGGACGCCGCGGTCGAGGCCGCGGCGTCCGCCGTGACGCGTGCCGGAAGGAGGGCCGGCCCGGGCGCCGTCACGGGCGCTGACACGGGAGCCGTTGCGGGAACGGGACGGGAGCCGGGACGGGCGTCGGCTGTGACGGCCGTCGTGACGGGGCTGACGGGACCGCTACCGGGCGCTGGCCGCCAGGGCCTCACGCACGGTGACCAGGCAGGGATCGCAGTACCGGTCCGGCCCGGCCGAGTCGGTGCCGTCCCCCGCCGGGACGACGCGCTGGGACGGTTCGAGGAACCGTCCGCACAGCGAGGACGACGCGTCGTCCTTCGCCACCACGTGCCACACCACGGCGGGCGGGGACACCGCCGGGTCGTGCTCGGCCCACATCTCGTACACGGCGCTACCTCCGGATCGCTGGGGCTCGGTCAGTCCATGCTCTCCGGGGGTGTTCCGAACGGCCACCGGGCCAGACCCGGTGGGATGGTTGTGAAGGACATCCCGTGAAGGACCGCCGCTGAACGACACCCTGGCCGAGTACCGCCGCCGCCGGGACTCCTCGACGACCGCAGAGCCCGAGGGCCGCCGCGACGACGATCCGGGCCTCACCGCGCGCTGTCGGATGAACGGAGTGGTCGGTCTGGGTGACCGGTCTGCTGCCGTCCGCGTCTACCCCGGCACGGCGGTGGCACACGCGCGGCCACCGCCGACGTCCGTCCCGGCGTGCCCGCTACCCGTGCGGTCGCCCGAGGCGCAGCCGTACGGCCAGCTGGGGGCCCTGCTCCTCGCGCGACTCCTCCTCCGTCGCGCAGAGCCCGGCGAGCACGCCCAGCACCCGTCGGACGTCATCGGGCGAGCCGAGCAGGTCCGCGCCGACTCCGCCTGTCAGGGCGATCGGGTGCGCAGGCCCGTCCGGGCTCCCGGTTCCGGGCGACTCCCGGGCTTCCGGCGGATCACGCGGATCGCGCGCGTCGAAGGACTGGGAGAGGCGCACCGAGACGCCGTCGGGCTGGGCCCTGGCCACCACCCGGGTGCCCTCCGAGGTCACGGTGGCAGGGTCCTCCCACGCGTTGCCGATCCTGGTCCGCCCGCGCCCGGTGTGGGTGGGGAAGGCGGCCTCCAGCGCGTCGAGCACCGCCTCCGCCGCCTGCTGCGGGCCGTCGCCGAGCCGGACGAGCACGTGTCCGGCCGCCAGGGGCAGGCCCATGGCCGCGCCTCCTCCCGGTCGGGTTCGTTCCCTTCCGTTCTACGACCGGTGGTGCGCCTCGCGCACCCCGGCCTGTCGCGACCTCAGCCCGCGCGCAGCCGGGCCAGCAGCTCCGGCAGGTCCGCCACCGAGTCGAGCACGTGGTCGGGCTCGCCGTCCGCGCGTTCCGGCGCGCCCGGGGCCGCCTTGCCGGTGCGGACCAGCACGCCGCCGATCCCGTGGTGCTGCGCCCCGAGCACGTCCGACTCGATGTCGTCCCCGACCATCACCGCCTCGGCCGCCGAGACCCCCAGGTGGGCCAGGGCCGCGGCGAAGAAGGCCCCGGCCGGTTTGCCGACCACCTCGGCCCGGACGCCGGTCGCGTACTCCAGCCCCGCGACGAAGGCGCCGCTGTCCAGCCGCAGGCCCTCCGGGGTCCGCCAGTAGGCGTTGCGGTGCATGGCGACCAGGCGTGCCCCGCCGCGGAGGGCGGCGAAGGCCCGGTCCAGCGCCCGGTACCCGAACTCGGGCCCGGCGCCGCCGACCAGCACCACCTCGGCGTCCGCCGGGTCGTCCACCAGCCGCAGCGGGGCCAGGTCGTCCTCGATGTCGCCGCTGTTGAGCAGCAGGCATCGGGTGCCGGCGAGGCGTTCGGCGGTGGCGGCGGGCGCGGTGAGCACCTGCTCGATGCCGACCGGGAAGCCGTGCGCGGCGAGCGTGTCGGCGATCGAACGCCGGGTGCGGGAGGTGGTGTTGGTCAGCAGCACGTACCGGACGCTGTCGCCGTCGAGCTGCCGGAGGGCTTCCACGGCGCCCGGGAGCGGCTTCCAGCCGATCGTGAGCACGCCGTCGATGTCGAGCAGTGCCGCCTGGCCTCGTCCCATGCTCCCGACCCTAACGAGCGACACCGGCTGGCGCGCTGCCGAGCCGGTGCGCAGGTCCCGGTGGGCAGGCCCCCGGTGCGCAGGTCCGGTGGGCGGATTCACGACCCCTGCTCCGCCCCCGGACGCGCGAACACCGCCGGGCCCGTCGAGGGCCCGGCGGTGTCGGGTCACCGCGCGTCACACACATCGCCGCGCGTCGCCGGCGCCATCGGAGACGGCGCGCGCCGGACGGGTCGTCAGGCGCGGCGGCCGCGCCGGCGGCGGGTGACGTACACCGCGCCGCCGCCGAGCGCCAGCAGCGCCACGGCCGTGGCCGCGATCGGCAGGGTGTTGGAGTCCGCGCCGGTCGTGGCCAGCGCGGGGCCGGACGCGCCGCTGGTGGGCGCCGCGACGGCGGTGCCGCTGCCGGAGCCGTCCGTCGGGCCGGCCGGGGCGGAGGTCGAAGCACCGCCGGTGGGCCCGCCGGTCGGGGTGGCGGTGCCGGCCGGCTGGCCGGTGGCGGGGTCGAGCAGGAGGGTCGCCGGCTGCGGGTTCTTGAAGTCGAACATGCCCTCGATGGAGGCGGCGTGCTCGTCGAAGGAGAAGTCGCCGATCCGGCCGGTCTTCCAGTTGTCCTCGACGAAGCGCAGGATCGAGGTCTGGTCGGTCTGCGTGTGGTCGACGAAGTTGGCCTTGGCGAACGGGGAGGCCACCAGCAGCGGCAGGCGCGGGCCGAAGCCGCAGCGGTCGGCGTAGCCGCCCCACCCGGCGTCCTTGCCGCACTGGCCGGGGCCGTTGAGGCCGTCGTTGGCGGCGTCCCGCGAGCCGTTGACGGGCTCGGCGAACTTGTGGTCGTACCAGCCGTCCGAGTCGTCGTAGGCGATGACGACGGCGGTGGAGGCCCAGTCCTTGGACTTCTGCAGCTTGTTCAGGGTGTCCACGACGAAGTGCTGCTCGTCCAGCGGGTCGGAGTAACCCGCGTGGCCGTCCTGGTAGTTGGCGGCCTTGAGGTAGCTGACGGCGGGCAGGTTGCCGTGCTGCAGGGCGGCGTCGAAGTCGGTCAGGTCGTACTGGTGGTTGGCCTGGCCGTTGTGGCCGATCTCGTCCACGTCCTTGGGCGCCTGGTGCTTCGGGTTCGCCGTGGACTTGTAGTACTGGAACGGCTCGTGGTGCGGGTTGTAGTCGGTCTGGGAGGCGCCCACGATGTTGTCGTGCGCGGCCCCGCAGACGGCCTTGCCGTCCTTGTCGCCGGTCGGCTTGAAGCCGCCCTGGAA
Organism: Kitasatospora sp. NPDC096140; assembly: GCF_040303045.1. Classification (NCBI taxonomy): domain Bacteria; kingdom Bacillati; phylum Actinomycetota; class Actinomycetes; order Kitasatosporales; family Streptomycetaceae; genus Kitasatospora; species Kitasatospora sp. NPDC096140. The sequence continues at coordinate 82,257 of NZ_JBEOUW010000035.1, read as the reverse complement.
CCAGCCCCAGCTGACGCCCTTGTCGTTGAGCAGGTCGCCTATGTTCTTGCCGGTCATGACCAGCTGGTTGTGCTGGGGGTTGGAGCACTCGTCGTAGCCCGGGTCCGGGTCGTTGATGACGGTGCCGACGCCGTTGGCGTCCGGGGAGGCGACCACGTAGGCGTCGGTGGTCTTCTGGCCGGTCTTCGGGTCCACCGGGTAACCGCCGTGCAACTGCCCGGAGATCAGGTTGAGCGCGCCGGGGGTGGACGGGCCGTAGTTGGTGCCGAAGGAGTTGTCGCTCATCGCGAAGCGCTGGGCGTAGTTCCACATGCCCGTGACGGTGTTGCCGTCGTAGTAGTCCATCACCAGGCCGGGCTGGGTGAACATCGGGGCCTTGCAGCTCTCGACGTCGGTGTGCTCGACGAACTTGTCCATCTTGCCGCCGTCGAAGGCGAGTTGCTCGTCCTTGTAGGTGTGGTCCTGGTCGCAGGTGACGGCCTGGGCCGGGCTCAGCCGCTTCGGGTTGGTCCCGTTCGGGTTGTGGTGGAGCAGGTCGTCGGAGAGGCCGTCGACCTTCGGGGTGCCGGGCTTGGCGGTGAACTTCACCTTGTCGTCGGCGGTGTTGGCCGCGTTCGGGTAGGTGCCGAAGTAGTGGTCGAAGGAGACGTTCTCCTGGAAGATCACCACCAGGTGCTTGACCGGGGTGGTGGTCTGCGGGGCGTCGGCCGCGAAGGCCGCGGGCGCGCCGCCGAAGGTCGCCAGCGAGAGCGCGCCGACCAGGCCGGCGCCGTGCCGGAGCCACCGTGAGCGGGTGGGAACTGCGTGCATGGTTGGTACCTCGAACGTCATGTCATTTTCGGAGTCGGGCCCCGCCACGTGGAGCTTCGGGTGGATCTTCGGGTGGATCTTGGAGCGGCGGGGCGCCATGAAGGTAGACGGGCGAGGTGAACGCAATTTACATGTGCATGTGAACCCGGAATGAACCGGGGTGGTCCGAGGGGGAGCCTTCGGGCTTCGAATCGGTTCGGGTGCGGTCGGACGGCCGATGGTTCGTCAACCGCCTTTCGGGGCCCGGCGGTCGACCGGCCGTCAGTCGACGAGCAGGGACTCGGCCCCGACCAGCACCAGGGCCAGCCCCTGTTCGAAGCCCTCGTCGAAGTCCACGAACATCGCCCGGCCCGCCTCGGCGGCGAGCGGGTGGGCGGCCAGCCGCTCGGCGCGGGCCTCGACGTCGTAGCCCTCGTCGCCGTCGAACGGATTGGGCGCCATGGCCTGCTCCTCGATGACGTAGCCGATGGTGTAGCTGTACGCCGTGTACCAGGCCCGGGTGGCGGCGGTCAGGGTGAAGCCGGCGTCGATCAGCAGGCGCAGCGAGGCGTCCAGGCCGGCCGCGTACGAGGTGTCGGTGAACCGGGCGCCGCTGTACACCTTGGCGCCGTCGCGGTAACGCAGCAGCTCGGCGCGCAGGGTGCGCATCGTCGTGAGGTAGGCGTCCCGCCAGTCGCCGGCGCGCCATCCGTCGCCCGCCTCGGCGGTCCGGGCCGTCATGCGGCGCATGATCTCGGTCGCCATCTCGTCCAGCAGCGCCTGCTTGTCCTTGAAGTGCCAGTACAGCGCGGGTGCCTTGACGTCGAGCTCGGCGGCGATGGCGCGCAGGGTGAGGCCGTCGAGGCCGACCTCGTTGAGCAGCTTCAGTGCGGCGTCGACGACCTGCTTGCGGTCGAGCTTGGGGGTCTTCTGCGGGGTCACGCTTGACAGTTTAACGCCGTTAAGTGCACGCTTCCGGCATCGGCTACTTAACAACGTTAAGGGGGTTGCCGTGACTGCTCTCGGCATGCACACGGACGTCCTGATCATCGGCGCCGGGCCCACCGGCCTCGCCCTCGCACTCGACCTCGCCCGGCACGGCGTCACCGCGCTGCCCGTCGAGCGCGGCGCGGAACTCTTCCCCGGCTCGCGCGGCAAGGGCCTGCAGCCGCGCACGCTGGAGGTCCTCGACGACTTCGGCGTGCTCGACCGGGTCCGCGCGGTCGCGGGCCACTACCCGCCCACCCTGTTCTGGAAGGACGGTGAGCCGCAGGACGGGCAGAGCATGTACGACCCGACCGAGCCGTCCGAGACCGAGCCGTACACCGAGACGCTGATGCTGCCCCAGTGGCGCACCCAGCAGGTCCTCCACGAGCGGCTGCGCGAACTGGGCGGCGAGGTCGCGTTCGGCCGCGAGCTGGTCGCCCTCACCCAGGACGAGGAGGGCGTGACCGCCGAGTTCGCCACCGGCGCGCCGGTCCGGGCCCGCTACCTCGTCGCGGCCGACGGCGGACGCTCGACCGTCCGGCGGCTGCTCGGCATCGGGATGACCGGGGAGACGGTCGACCCGGCCCCGATGCTGGTCGCCGACGTCCGGGTGACCGGGCTGGACCGCGAACACTGGCACGTGTTCCGGTCCGACGACGGCCTGCTGGCGATCTGCCCGCTCGGCGGCACCGAGGACTACCAGCTGGTCGCCCAGTTCCCCGAGGGGGCGGCCGTGGAGCACACCCTCGACGGTCTGCGCGCGGTGGTCGCCGCCCGCTCCCACCTGACCGCCGACCAGGTCACCGAGCTGCGTTGGGCCTCCGAGTTCCGCCCGCGCGCGGCCCTCGCTGACCGCTTCCGCGCCGGCCGGGTCTTCCTTGCCGGCGACGCCGCGCACGTCCACTCGCCGGCCGGCGGGCAGGGCCTCAACACCAGCGTCCAGGACGCGTACAACCTGGCCTGGAAGCTCGCCGCCGTCCTGGCCGGCCGTGCGGACGCGTCGCTGCTGGACACCTACGAGGAGGAGCGCCGGGCCAACGCGGCGGCGATGCTCGCCCTGTCGACCCGCGTCCACCGGGGCGAGGAGCGCCGCGGTCGGGCCACCCAGCAACTCGGCCTGGGCTACCGGGAGTCCTCGCTCGCCGTGGACACCCGCCCGGACCTCCCGGAGGACGCGCTGCGGGCCGGTGACCGCGCCCCCGACGGCCGCCGGGGCGGCACCCGCCTGTTCGACGCCTTCCGCGGGCCGCACTGGACCCTGCTCGCCGTCGGCACCGACGACCCGCTGCCCGCCGTCGCCGCTCCGGTCGTCCGCATCCCCGCCTACGAGGCGTACGGGACCGGCGTGTTCCTGGTCCGGCCCGACGGCTACCTCGGCTGGGCCGGAAGCACCCCCGACGGCCTCGCGGATTACGCGGCCCGCCACGGCCTGCTCGCCGGCTGACCGGCGCGCGAAGCCTCCGGTCCGGGTCGTGGGCCGGACCGGAGGCGGCGCGGGCCGCAGCGGGCGGGAACCGTCCGATGACGGTCCCCGCCCCGCCGGGTCAGTGCTTCCCCGCGTCCTTGATCTTCTCGCCGGCCTGCTTCAGGTCGCTCGTCATCTGTTCGCCCTTGCCCTTGAGCTCGGTCGAACGGTCGCCGGTGACCTTGCCGACGGCTTCCTTGGCCTTGCCGCCGGCCTTCTCCGCCATGTTGCGCATCTTGTCGTCGGTGCCCATGGCAGGCGCTCCTCTCGTCGACGGGGCGAAGTCCGCCCCGGGCCGCGTCTGCCCCGGGGGCCGGGTTCCATGCGCCGTGGTGTGCGGTCAGTTCGTCCGCGCGTCGGCTTCGGCGGCGGCCTTCAGGTCGTGCAGCCAGCCCTCCAGGCCCTGGCGCAGGAGGGCGGTGGCGGCGGGGGCGTTCGCGTCGACCTGGGGGCCGGTGTGGGTCTCCTCGGTGCGGACCAGGACGCCGCCGTCGACCTCGGTGAAGTTCCACACGTGGACGCCGTCGATGTGCAGCCCCGCGGCGTCGGCCGGGCCGGTCCAGCGGATGCAGGAGCCGGGCCGCAGCTGCCGCACGGTCGAGGTGATGTCGAGGCTGGTGGCCGTGGTGGCGGGGTTCGGGGGCAGCGGGGTGGTCCACCGGAACGCGGAGCCCGGGCGCAGCGGTCCGTGGTCGAGGCGCTCGGCGGTCGCCACGGTGGCCTGCCAGGCGGGCCAGCGCGCGACGTCGGTCTGCAGCTTCCAGACGGTGCGCAGCGGCGCGTGGACGACCGTCTCGGTCCGGTACCGGACCTGCGCGTCGGGGTCGACGCCGGCCCCGCGGCAGGTGAGGGGGGTGTCGCGGTGGGAGGCGGTGGCCCCGGCGGGCGCGGCGGCGGTGCCGAGCAGGCCGAGGACGAGCGGGACGGTGACGAGGGCGGCGCGGCGGATCGCGGACATGGGGGTCCCCTTCGCTGACGGGCCGTCGGGACGGACGGCGCGGTTCGCGATGAGCTAGATGCTCATGCGTTCGTTAGAAGTTCTAACTCCCCGGCGCCCGGGGCGTCAAGGGCTTCCGTGATAACCTCTAACGAAAGCGTGAGCATGTAGTCGGACCACCGGGAGCGGGCGGACCATGGCGAAGACGGGCGCGGACACCCCGCGCGAGCGCTACCGCGCCCAGCTGCGCGAGGAGGTCAAGCAGCACGCCTGGCAGCAGATCGCCACGGCGGGCGCCTCCGCGCTCTCGCTCAACGCGATCGCCAAGCAGATGGGCCTCAGCGGCCCCGCGCTCTACCGCTACTTCGCCGGCCGCGACGAGCTGATCACCGAGCTGGTCCGGGACGCCTACCGCAGCCTCGCCGACACGCTGGCCGCCGCCGCCGACGACGACGGCGCCGATCTGGCCGGGCTCGCCCGCGCCCTGCGCGGCTGGGCCCTGGCCGACCCCCAGCGGTACTTCCTGCTCTACGGCACCCCGGTCCCCGGCTACCACGCGCCCGAGGACACCACCGCCATCGCCGACGAGATCATGCGCACCCTGCTCGACGCCTGCGCCGCGCTCGCCCCCGCTCCCGCCGACACGCCCGGAACCCCGTTCGCCGACCACCTGGCGGCCCACCGGGACTGGGTCGGCGACCACCCCGCCACGCCCGCGGCCCTGCACCGCTTCCTGGTCCTCTGGACCCGCCTGCACGGCGTCCTGTCCCTGGAACTCGCCGGGCACTTCACCGGCATGGGCTTCCGGCCCGAGCTGCTCTTCGAGGCCGAACTGGACGGCCTGACGGCACCCCTGGCCTGACGGCGCCGCTGTTCCGACGGCACCCGGCGGCTCAGGCCTGTCCGGGGTGCGGCTCCGGCGGCGGCGCCGGGTCCGGGTCCGGGAACGGCGGGACCGGCGGCGGGACCGGGTCGGGCGGCTCGCCCGGCCGGGGCGCGGGGTACGGGTGCGGGATCGGCCCGGTGTCCGGGTCCGGGGGCGTCGGGATGGTCATCGCGCACCTCCTGGTCGGGTGGTTGCGCCGCTGCGCCTACCCGGCGCGCCCCCCGCGAATCCCCGGCGGTGCTACGAGGCCTCGCCCGGATCCGGGAAGGAGTGGTGCTCGTGCGCGACCAGCCACCGCCCGTCCTGTTTGCGCAGGCCGACGGTCAGCCGCAACCGCTGCGCCGGGCGGTCGGCGAAGTCCTGCGGGGTGCCGCAGCGCAGCAGGGCGTGCGCGAAGGCGACGTCCGCACCGGCGGTCACCTCCAGCGATTCGATCTCGAACGCGGCGCCCTGCGCCTGCCACTCGAAGAACGGCGGCCAGGTCTCCCGGTACGCGTCGAGCCCGCGCACGCCCTCGTACGGCGGCGGCACGTCGAACATCACGATGTCCGCCGCGTGGTCGGCGACGACCCCTCGGAGGTCGCCCGCATGGACCGCGGCGGCCCAGCTCCGGACCAGGTCGGCGACCTGCTCCTCGTCACTGTCGGCCATGGTCAGGATGCTACGGCCGCACCTCGGGCCCGCGCCTGCGCACCGGGCCGTTTGTCACGGCCCCGCCACCCGGAACCGGCCCGGCTCCGCCACCGGGCGACGGCACGCCGCGCCGATGGGGCGTGTACGGCCCGTCGCGCTCCGTCGGGGAGCGCGCGCCGAGCGCCGGAGTGTTCACGAAACCATCACTCCGGGTAGTTGATCAGGTGCAAAGAGTGCCAGGGGGGTGGTTCAGGGAGTCACGATGTCGGAACACGATCCGCTCGGCACGCGTGCCGGTTCGGAAGGGCCCCCGGTGCAGTCCGGCCGGGTGCCGCCGCAGCTGCCACCGACCGCGAGCGACGCCGGGCACGCCCCGGCCGGCCCGGGCGGCCCGGGCGGCCACGACTCCGCAGGCCCCGAGGAGGACGCGGACCCCGCGGACCCCTGGCCCGACCGGATGCTGCCGCTGCTGCGCACCCCGGCGGCCGAGCGCAGGCTGGTGGCGGAGGCCCCCGGAGCGGGGCGGCCGGGCGCGGCCGAACCGGCCCGGGTCCTGGACCTCGCCCTGCTGGTGGGGGAGCTGCTGCTGGCCAGCGGTGAGGCGGCGGAGGACGTCGAAGCGGCCATGCTCGCCGTCGCCCGGGCCTACCGCGTCCATCCGTGCGACCCGCAGGTCACCTTCACCCGGGTGGCGATCTCCTACCAGCCGGGCGCGCCCGAGCCGTCGCTGACGGCGGAGTGCTCCGTGCGCAGCCCGGCCGGGGACTACGCGCGGCTGGCCGCCGTCTTCCGGCAGGTCACCGCGATCACGGCCGGCGGCGTCCCGGTCCACGAGGCGTACGAGCGGCTGGTGGCCGTGCACCGGCGCGGTCGCCGCTACCCCGGCTGGCTGCTCCTGCTGTGCTGCGGCCTGCTGGCCGGAGCCGCGACGCTGCTGGTCGGCGGCCGCACCGACGCCCGGGCCTGGCTGGTGTTCGCCAGCGCCGTCGTCGCGGCGCTGGCGGGCGACCGGCTCTCGGCCCTGGTGACGCGCCACGACCTCCCGGCCTTCTACCGGTTCGTGGTGGCCGCGGCCCCGGCGGCCGTGATCGGCATCCTGCTGTCGTTCAACGGGCTGCACCTGCGCGGATCGGTGGTGATCACCGGCGGACTGTTCGCGCTGCTGCCGGGCTGGCCGATGGTGGCGGCGGCCCAGGACGGCCTGGCGGGCTTCTACCTGACCGCCGCCGCCCGCCTGCTGGAGGCGCTGTACCTGATGGCCGGCGTGGTGATCGGCGTGATGACGGTGCTCTACGTCGGCGTCAACAACGGCGCGGACCTCGCCTCCCAGGACGTCCCGGCCGGGGCCGTGAACCCGCCGCTGCAGCTCGCCGCGGCGGTGCTGCTGACCCTGACCTTCGCGGTGCTGCTGAACACCGAGCCGGGCGCGCTGCCCGCGGTCATGCTCAACAGTGCGGCCGGCTGGACCACGTACGGGGTGCTGGCCAACGCCGGCGCGGAGCCGATGCTGGCCACCGGACTCGCCGCGGGGCTGGTGGGCCTGTCCGGCCAGCTGATGGCGCGCTACCGGGGCGGCCCGGTGCTGCCGCACGTCACGGCGGCGCTGGGCCCGCTGCTGCCCGGGTCGGTGCTGTACTTCGGGATGCTCGCCTTCGTCCGGGGCCGGCCGGAGGTCGGGCTGAGCGGCATCGGGCGCGCCGTCGCGATGTCGATGGCCCTCGCGATCGGCGTGAACCTGGGACGCGAACTGGCCCGGCTCTTCCTGCCCGCCCCGCGCGTCGCCCCGCCGGCCCGCCGCAGCGGCGGCCGCCACCGCAGGTGACGGCGGGTGCGTGCCGGTGGCGTCCGACCGGGTCGGGGTACGAACGGTTGGGCGTACGACCGTTTGGCGTGCGGCCGGCGCGGTAGACGCGCAGCTGTGAACCGGGCCGAGGACGGGCGGCGTCGAGAGGCCGCCCGTTCGACGCCCCCTCGTCAACCCCGGGAGGCTCCCGTGATCGTGCTCGGCGTCATCCTGCTCATCATCGGTTTCGTCACCGGCATCTCGATCCTGTGGACCATCGGCCTCGTGCTGCTCCTGGTCGGCCTCGTCCTGTGGGTCGCCGGGGCGCTCGGCCACGCCGTCGGCGGACGCCGCCACTACTACTGACGAGGCCGGTGATGTGACCCCCGTTCAATGCCGTGCCGGCCGGTGCGGGCGCTCGACGCCCCGCCGGCCGGCGTCAGCGCAGCAGCGCGGCGAGCAGCTCGGCGATGGTCGGACCGGCATCGGCCGGGTGCCGCAGCTGCTTGCCGGTCATCACGCTGTAGTGGTTGGCGCGGCCGCGCCGCTCGTGCGCGAGGTAGCCCGCCTCCTCCAGGTCGGCGATGATCCGCTGGACGGCGCGCTCGGTGAGCAGGCACCGGGCCGCGATGTCGCGCACCCGGATGCCGGGGTCGCGAGCGATCTGCACGAGGACGCGGGCGTGGTTCGTCAGGAAGGTCCACTGCCGCGCCGTGGCCGGGCCGGTTTCCACGGCCCAAGGATATGGCCGCCGTGCCCGCCCCGAAAACCGGCCGCACCCCTCAGGGGCACTCCTCGTGCAGCCCGCACAGCCAGGCCAGCGCCTGGTGGGCGCCGAGGACGTACGCGTGGTCGGTGCCCTGCACGAGGGCCCGGCGCAGGCGCACGGCGGCGGCCTGGCACTCCGCCAGCAGCTGCGCCCGGCACGGCTCGGCCGTGCCGACCGCGGCGGTGGCGGTGACCGGTGCCGCGACCTGGGCCCCGGCGGCCCACCGGTACGCCCCCAGCACGCCGTGTTCGAAGCCGGTCCACGGCCGCGGGCGCCGGTTGGCCGTGTCGATCGCGGCGAACACCTCGTCCAGCGGGCGCACCCCCACGGCCGGGATCGTCTCGTCACTGGTCATGCCCGCAACCTACGTCCGCCCGGCGCCGCCGCCCCCTCCGGCGGCCCGGCGGCCGCGTGATCCACCCGAGCGGCGCAGGGCCCGGTGGCCCGGCGTCCCGGCGGTGCGGGTCAGCAGGAGCCCGCCCGGTAGTCTGACCGGGTCGTGCCCGGCCGGCGAGGTGGCCGGGCCGGATGGACGGTGCGGGCCGCGGCCCGCCGTGGAGAACCTTGATGACTCGTCGTTTTGACTGCTCGGACGCGTCCGAGCGCGCAGCCGGGCTGCGCGAGGCCGTGGCCGCGGTGCGCCGCGGTGAACTCGTCGTGCTGCCCACGGACACGGTGTACGGGGTGGGGGCGGACGCCTTCGCGCCGGAGGCGGTCGCCCGCCTGCTGGCGGCCAAGGGCCGCGGCCGCAACATGCCCTCGCCGGTGCTGGTCGGCTCCCCGGAAGGCCTGGACGGCCTGGTCGAGGTGACGGACCGCGCGCGGGCCCTGGTGGCGGCGTTCTGGCCGGGCGGGCTGACGGTGGTCGCCCGTCACCTGAAGTCGGTCGAGCTGGACCTCGGCGAGACCGGAGGAACGGTCGCGGTCCGGATGCCCGCGCACCCGGTCGCCATCGAACTCCTCAACGCCACCGGCCCGTTGGCGGTCTCCAGCGCCAACCTGACCGGGCAGGACTCCCCGCAGGACTGCGACGCCGCCCAGGGCATGCTGGGCGACTCGGTGGCCGTCTACCTCGACGGGGGCCGGACCGCGGCCGCGGTGGGGTCCTCGATCGTGGACGTCACCGGCGAGGTGCCCGTGCTGCTGCGCGCGGGCGCGATCGGCGCCGAGCGGCTGCGCGAGGTCGTCCCGGACCTGCTGGAGCGCTGAGCCGCCCGGCCCTGCGCGCGCAGGGCCCACCAAGGCCGCGAGCGCAGGGCCGCCCGGCCCCGGACGCCGCCCGGTCGGGGCGCCGCACCGCGTGGCGCCCCGGCGGGCCGGACGGCCGCCGCTAGGGTCGGCGATGGCGCGCGGGAGTGGGCCCTCCCGTCGAGCGGGGGAGGGGGCGGCGCCGCCGCGAGGGGGGCTCGTCGGCTCCGCTGCGGAGGTTCCATGAGCGCCACGTCCACCGCGTCGCGTCGTACCCAGGCCCGTCTCCACCAGGGCAGCACGCTGCTGCGCTGGCTGTTCACCACGGACCACAAGGTCATCGGGAACCTCTACCTGGCGACCGCGTTCGGGTTCTTCCTGGTCGGCGGTGTGCTGGCGCTGCTGATGCGCGCCCAGCTGATGGGCCCCGACACCGGGTTCCTGTCGAACGAGCGCTACAACCAGATGTTCACCATGCACGGCACGGTCATGCTGCTGCTGTTCGCCACCCCGACCTTCGCCGGGTTCGCCAACGCGATCATGCCGCTGCAGATCGGGTCGCCGGACGTCGCGTTCCCCCGGCTGAACGCCTTCACCTACTGGGCGTTCCTGCTCGGCGGGCTGATGGTGCTGAGCGGCTTCCTCACCTCCACGGGGGCGCCCGCCTTCGGCTGGTTCGCCTACGCGCCGCTGAACGGGCCGGTGTACTCCCCGGGGCAGGGCGGGGACCTCTGGGCCTTCGGCCTGGTGGTGGCCGGCCTCGGGACGATCCTCGGCTCGGTCAACTTCATCACCACCATCACCTGCCTCCGGGCGCCCGGCATGACGCTCTTCCGGATGCCGATCTTCACCTGGAACGTGCTGTTCACCTCGATCATGGTGCTGCTGGCCTTCCCGGTGCTGACGGCGGCGCTGCTCTGCCTGGAGGCGGACCGGAAGTTCGGCGCGCACGCCTTCGACCCGGCGAACGGCGGGGCGATCCTGTGGCAGCACCTCTTCTGGTTCTTCGGTCACCCGGAGGTCTACATCGTCGCGGTGCCGTTCTTCGGCATCATCAGCGAGATCATCCCGGTGTTCAGCCGCAAACCGCTGTTCGGCTACTACGGCATGATCGGCGCGACCATCGCCATCACCGCCCTGTCCATGACGGTGTGGGCGCACCACATGTTCGTCACCGGCCAGGTGCTGCTGCCGTTCTTCTCGATGATGTCCTTCCTCATCGCGGTGCCCACCGGGGTGAAGTTCTTCAACTGGATCGGCACGATGTGGAACGGCTCGCTGTCCTTCGAGACCCCGATGCTGTGGTCGCTCGGCTTCCTGGTGACCTTCCTGTTCGGCGGGCTGAGCGGGGTGCTGCTGGCCGCGCCGCCGATCGACTTCCACGTCTCCGACAGCTACTTCGTGGTGGCCCACCTGCACTACGTGGTGTTCGGCACGGTGGTGTTCGCCACCTTCGGCGGCTTCTACTTCTGGTGGCCGAAGCTGACCGGGAAGCTGCTCGACGAGCGGCTCGGGAAGGTCCACTTCTGGGTCCTGTTCGTCGGGTTCCAGACCACCTTCCTGGTGATGCACTGGCTGGGGGCCCAGGGCATGCCGCGCCGCTACGCGACCTACCTGGCGGTGGACGACTTCACCGCCCTCAACGTGTGCGCCTCGATCGGCTCGTTCCTGCTCGGCGTCTCCAACCTGCCGTTCTTCTACAACGTCTGGACCACCACCCGGCACGGCACCCGGGTCACCGAGGACGACCCGTGGGGCTGGGGCCGCTCGCTGGAGTGGGCCACCTCCTGCCCGCCGCCGCACCACAACTTCGAGGCGCTGCCGCGGATCCGCTCCGAGTCGCCGGCCTTCGACCTGCACCACCCGGAGGTGCCGACGGAGGAGCCGGTGGGCGGGGCGGCCGACCGTACGGGCGGGCGGGGGAGCGGGCGATGAAGGGGGAGGGCCGGCTGTTCGCCGTCATGACGGTGTTCTTCGCGGTGACCGGGCTGATCTACGGGTTCTGGGCGCAGGAGCCGGCCGGCACGGTGATCCTGGCGGTGGCGTTCCTGATGTCGGGGCTGATCGCGCTGTTCTGGTTCGTCCAGTACCGGCGGACTGGCGGCGGCCGGCCGCAGGACCGCGGGGACGCCGAGATCGCGGAGGCCGTCGGCCCGGTGGGCTTCTTCCCGGCCCGCAGCGGCTACCCGGTGCTGACGGCGGCCGGCCTGACGGTCCTCGCCCTCGGCCTGGTCTTCGCCCGCTGGCTGGTCGTCGTGGGTGCCGTCGTGCTGGCCCTCGCAGTGTCCGGGTTCATCTTCCAGTACGGCGACGACGACGGGTGAGCCGGCGGAGCAGCCGGCGGACCGGGCCGGCCCCGGTCGGCCCGGTGGGCGGCGGTCCGGCGGGCGCCTCGGGGTGGGCGGGGCTGGTGAGGACACCCGCGATGAACTCCGACTCCCCTTCGGCGGCGGGGAGTTCGACCCGGTCCCGGTAGAACCAGGCGCCCGCCGCGGCCCGGGCCCGCTCGCTCCGCGGCGCGAGGTCCGGGGCCGGGAGCGGGTCCGGCGCGGCCCGCGCGAGCAGGACGAACCGCTCGTCGGCGGGCAGCGGGCGGCGGTGGCCGGTGAAGCCGCCGTCGTGGCCCTGGTCGATCCGGCCGGTCTCGTCGCCCTTCAGCAGCCGGTCGCGGTCCCTGGCCTGCAGGGCCAGGCAGAGCCGCCGGGTGAGCAGGAAGGCCGCGGGCGGCAGCAGGATCAGCGCCGCCCGCAGCACGACCGTGATCGCGTTGACCGAGAGGCCGAAGACGAAGGCGATCACGTCGTTGCCGCCGGCGATCAGCAGCACGGCGTAGACGGTGATCCCCGCGACCCCCAGCCCGGTGCGGGTGGGCTTGTTGCGCGGGCGGTCGCACAGGTGCTGTTCGCCGCGCTCGGGGTCGAGCCAGCGCTCGGCGAAGGGGTAGGCGTACAGCACCGCGAAGAGCAGGCCGGGCAGCACCAGGGCCGGGAGGAGGACGTTCCATGACACCGTGTGCCCGAACAGGGAGGTCTCCGCGGCGGGCATCAGCCGCAGCGCGCCCTCGATGAAGCCGATGTACCAGTCCGGCTGGGCGCCGGCCGCGGCCACGTCGGGCCGGTAGGAGGCGTAGCGCCAGATCGGGTTGACCTCGGCGAGGAAAGCGGACAGCGCCATGATGCCGGCCACCGCGAAGGTCAGACCGACCGTACGGGTCAGGAACTGCGGGAAGAAGGGCATCCCGACGACGTTGCGGTTGGTGCGGCCGGGGGCGGCCCAGTGGGTGTGCTTCAGCACCACGATGAGCGTCAGATGGGCCCCGACCAGGGCCAGCAGCAGGCCGGGCACCAGGAGGATGTGCACGGTGAACAGCCGGGGGATGACGTCGTGGCCGGGGAACTGGCCGCCGAAGGTGAAGAAGGTCAGGTAGGTGCCGACCAGCGGCACCGAGAGCAGTACGCCCTCGGCGATCCGCAGCCCGGTGCCGGAGAGGGAGTCGTCCGGCAGCGAGTAGCCGGAGAACCCTTCGAGCAGGGCCAGGTTGAACAGCGTCACCCCGATGACCCAGTTGAGCTCGCGCGGGCGGCGGAAGGCCCCGGTGAAGAACACCCGCAGCAGGTGCACGCCGATCGCCGAGAGGAACAACAGCGCCGACCAGTGGTGAATCTGACGGATCATCAGGCCGCCGCGCACCTCGAAGCTGATGTCCAGCGTCGAGGCGTAGGCCTCGGAGACCAGCACCCCGCGCAGCGGCAGGTAGGCGCCGTCGTAGACGACCTCGTTCATGTTCGGGACGAAGAAGAAGGTCAGGAACACGCCGGTCAGCAGCAGCACGACGAAGCTGTACAGCGCGAGCTCGCCCAGCAGGAACGACCAGTGGTCCGGGAACACCTTGCGCAGCAGCTCCCGGCCCGCCTCCATGACCGGCAACCGCCCGTCCAGCCGGGTCGTGACGCGTTCACCGGCGGACGGCTCACGCCCGTTCGTAGCCTTGGTTGCCTCCACGCAGGCAACCTAGTGCGCGGCGCTCCGCGCGGGTCGGCCGAGCGGGGCGGGTCCCGTGGCGGCCGTCGGCAGAACACCCGGATGGCGGCACCCGGGAGCTCCTCCGGGCTGCGCCCGCGGCTCCGGGCGGCCCGCGGTCAGTCGTCGGACAGCAGCCGGGCGAGCGTGGCGTCCACGTCGAGGTGCTCGGACTCCGATCCTTCGGGCACCAGGCTGAAGCAGTCCGAGAGGAAGGCCGTGACGTCCTCCTCCGGTGCGCTGAGGACGGCGTTGCCGGCGGGCCCGCACAGGGTGATCAGCACCTCGCCCGCGGGCCCCGGGCCCACCCGGACGTCACCGCTGCCGGTGGGGGCGTGCCGGCCCTCGTTCAACAGCTCGCGACTGAAGTACCAGCACACGCGGGCGTCCGCGGTCACGCACTCGCACGGGGCGATCGGGAACGCCAGACAGGCCGCGTACGGCAGGTCCGGGTCGAACCGCAGTTCCGCGACCACCGGGACGTCGGGCAGCGGACTGTCGGGGAAGGTGACGGGCATCGAGTGGACGGGCATGGGCATCGCACGACCCTCCTACGGTCGCGAGCGTCGTCCCCGGGCGGGCCGACGCTCCTGTCCGGTGCCTACCCGGTGCCGGTCCGTGCAGTCGGCCTCCGCCGAACCTCCACAACGTCCTTGCGTGCGGGGGCGCCGTCGACCGCGGTCGTGCCCGGGGCGGTCAGGATCCGCACAGCCGCCCGAGCTGGGCGCTGTCCGCGTTGATGTCCGTGATCACCTGGTTGGGATCGGCCAGCACCATGCCGTTCAGGCGGAAGCGCAACTCCGAGAACTCGGCGGCCAGTCGGCGGATCGTCGAACCGACCGCGCCCTGTGCGTCCAGGCCGGCGCCCATCAGGTCCTGGTAGGCCTGGCCGGCCGCGTCGGCCCGGCTGCCGCGGGTGTCGCCGGCGTTCCGGCGGTACACGGCCAGCGCCGCCTCGGCCTCGTCGCAGCCGCCGGGCCGGACCGCCGGGAGCGGCGGTTCCGGCGTCGGGGCGGCGGTCCGGGTCCGGATCGGCGACGGGCTCGGCTCCGGGGAGGGCGGATCGGGCTCGGGCGTTGGCGTGGGCGTCGGCGTGGGCGTCGGCGTCGGTACGGGCGACGGAACCGGCTTCGGCGTGGGAGCGGGGAGCGGCTCCGGCGGCTGCGGGGCCGCGGTGGTGACCACCGGGGCGGCCGCGGGCTGCGGCGCGTCCGGTGGCACCAGGTAGGCGACCAGGGCGATCAGCGTGGCCACCGCGCCCGCGATCGCGCCGACCGCGCCCCAGTCCGGGCGCCGCGCCGGCCCGGCACCCGACGCGGGCGGCTGCGCCGATTCGTCGTCCGTCATGCACCCATCGTGGGGCGCCGCGTCGGGCCCGTCCAGAACACCGGGTGCTGACCTTCCTGAACCCGAACCCGTGCCCGGGCGGGCCGAGTTGGAGGCGCGCCGGGGCCGGCTGCGGCTCCTGCCCGCCCGCCGTCGGGTCAGGCGCCGGCGATCGCGGGGCGGGCCAGCCACTCCGCCCAGGAGACCTCGTGGCCGATCAGACAGGGCCGACCGAACGGCCATGCCTCGGCGATCCAGTGCGGCACCAGGGCGTCCAGCTCCCGCTCCAGCTCGGAGCCGACCTGGTCGTCCACCACCCACCAGGAGATCTCCGCGTCGGAGCCGGCCTTCTGCGGCGGGTCGATGTAGACGCAGCCGAGCAGGGCCGACTCCGCCTCGTCGAACAACGCGTAGTTGAACGACTCGTGGGCGGCGATCTCCCGCTCGTGCCGGATCAGGTCGTCGAGGTCCGCCTGGTAGGTCATGGTGGCCGCGGGCCAGCCCCAGGCCTCGCCGTAGATGGACCACAGGCGTTCCCGGGAGCCCATCACGGCGGGGTAGTCGAGCTCGGTGTCCGTCCCGGCGATGGGGCGCAGGTGGTAACCGCCACCGGGGAGCGGCACGTGGACGGGGTGGACGAAATCGGCGGGCAACCAGGTCATGGGCCTGGAGGCTAGCCGAGAACCGGCCCGCGCCGCGCGGATTATCGGTCCGGGTCCCGGGCCCCGGGACCCGAGCGGCCGGGATGACGCCGACCCCGCCGCCGGGGCATCATCACCGGATGACGATGATCAGGACCAGGTGGGGGCGCCTCCGGACACCGGTGGTGGCGGCCCTGGCCGTACTGGCGGCGGGGTGCGGGACGGAGCACGTGGGCGCGGCCGGTGGCGCGGGGGCGCCCGCGGCGGCCGTGACGGCGGTGCCGTCGACGGCCGCGGCGGTGCCGACCGCCGAGGCGGACTACCCCTGCCCCGGCGAGACGCCGACCAGGACCCCGACCCCGACCGCGAGCAGCGCGGCCCCGACCGGGCCGCCCGTCGACCACTACGCCGAGAACCACGGCTTCCGGGTGCCGATCCCGCTCCACGGCCGGCGCCGCTGCGACGGCCTGGACGCCGTGAAGCGCATCAAGGGCGTCCTCGAACCCCTGCGCACCCGGGGCGACTTCGCCCCCGACAGCACCCGCGGACAGCTCACCGGGCTGGGTTACCAGGCCGCCAAGGTGAAGGTCACCCAGAACGGCCCGACCGGCATCGCCTTCCTGGTCGACGCCACCGGGTTGTGCCTGGAGGGCACGATGAACAGCGCCGTCACCACCGCGGAGGCGTTCGCGGGCTACCCGGACGGCACCGACTGCGAGGAGCCGCGCGGCGGCCACTGACCGCGTCCGTCCGCGCGGCTGCTCAACTCGGCTGCACCGCGCCGCCGTTGTCGCCCGCACCCTTGTCGAGCGACAACGGCGGCTGCGCCGCCCCGGCCTCTGCCCGGACGGCCCCGGCCTCTGCCTGCACGGCCCCGGTCGGTGCGTCCCCGGCGGGTGCTGCCCCGGGGTCGCTCCGCTCGATGCGGTCCAGCAGCCGGGCGACGGAGTCGGTGCGCTCGCGCAGCACCGCGACCCGGGCGGCGTCGGTCGGCTCGGCGAGCTCGTCCACGGGCAGGACCGGGATGCCGCGCTTGCGGGCGGTGGCGATCAGACTCTCGCCGGCCCGGTCGGCCAGGACGAGCGTCGCGGCGGCGAACGCGCCCGCGTCCAGGGTGCGTCGGCGGCCGAGCAGCCCGCGGCAGACGATGCGGGCCGGGACGGTCAGCTCGTCCAGGCGCTGGTCGTCCGAGCCGCGTTCGAGGGCGGCGAGGACGACGGTGGCCAGCGCCTCGCCCGCCTTGGTGACGACCCACTTGCGGCCGGGAACCGGCGGCAGGAACTCCCGGATCCGGTCCACCTCCTGCTCCAGTGCGGTGGTGGTCAGCACCTCGAAGGCGTTGCGGGTGCGGATCTCGACGACCTTGTCCCACTCGACCTCCTCGCCGTCGAAGCCGACCTTCGACGGCCCCAGGTGGACGGCGCCGAGACCGTCGAGCAGCCCGAGCAGCTTGTGCACCACGGCCGGGGTCAGCGGGTGGCGGCCGATCAGGGTGCCCACCGACAGCTTCCACGGCTCGGTGGCCGGTACCTCCGGCGGCATGACGGAGGTCAGGGCCGTGTACGCCCACCGCCCGCCCGCCGCCGCGCCGCGTCCGCCCCGCCGTACGGCCTGCCGCCCGGCCTCGCCCAACCCGGCCGCGGCCCCCGCCGCCGCCCCGGCCGCCGCCCCGGCCGCCGCCCCGACCAGCCGTCCCAGTCCGCCCACCAGCTCGCCCCCGCGCACGTCCCGTTCCTCTCCTCACACCGCTCGTTCCGGAAGCCGCCATGCTACGGGCAGCCTCCGCCGGGCCCGCCGCGGCCGTCCCCACCATGCCGCCGGCCGGCACGGTGCGGCCGAACTCCC
This sequence comes from Kitasatospora sp. NPDC096140, assembly GCF_040303045.1. Classification (NCBI taxonomy): domain Bacteria; kingdom Bacillati; phylum Actinomycetota; class Actinomycetes; order Kitasatosporales; family Streptomycetaceae; genus Kitasatospora; species Kitasatospora sp. NPDC096140. The sequence continues at coordinate 64,988 of NZ_JBEOUW010000035.1, read as the reverse complement.
GGACGCCGTCGGGCAGTACGAGCAGCGGACGCCCGACCACGGCTCCGCCGCCATCGCCGCCGCCGTCGCCGGGAGCCCGGAGCGCCTGCCGGCCGTCGCCCCCCGCGCGCTGCCGCCGACCGTCGTCCCCCGCGTACTGACCCGCCCGTGGGCCCGCCACCCGGGTGAACGGGCGGCGCGGCACGCCGCACCGGCCGGGGCGCCGCCGGACCGGGGGTGATGATCGCCGGGTTCCCGGCCGCCCGCACCCCGGAGGCAGACATGCGGATCCTGCTCCTCGCCAGCGCCTTCAACAGCCTCAGCCAGCGCCTCCACGCCGAACTGCGGGACCGGCGGCACACCGTGGACGTCCGACTCGCCGGGGACGACGAGGAGCTGCGGGCGTCGGTCCGCCGGTTGTCGCCGGACCTCCTGCTGGCGCCCATGCTGCGCACCGCGATCCCCGCGGACGTCTGGTCGGCGCTCACCTGTCTGGTCGTCCACCCCGGCCCGCCCGGTGACCGGGGCCCCTCGTCCCTGGACCGGGCGGTCCAGGAGGGCGTCGCCGACTGGGGCGTGACGGTGCTCCAGGCCGAGGCGGAGATGGACGCCGGACCGGTCTGGGCCTGGGAGCCCTGCCGGCTGCCGGCGCTCGGGAAGAGCGACCTGTACCGCAACGAGGTCGCCGACGCCGCCGTCCTGGCCGCGCTGCGGGCCGTCGAGCGCTTCGCCTCCGGCTCGTACGCGCCGCAGCCGCAGCACGGCCCCTCCTGGCGGGAGCCGGTGCGCGTCCGCCCCTTCCTGCGCCAGGCGGAGCGCCGGATCGACTGGGCGGCCGACTCCACCGGGACGGTCCTGCGCAGGCTCCGGGCGGCCGACTCGCAGCCCGGGGTGCTCGACACGCTGGGGGCCGACGAGTGGTACCTGCACGGCGGGCACCCGGAGCCGCAGCTGCGCGGGCGTCCGGGCGAGCTGATCGCCACCCGCGCCGGTGCGGTGTGCCGGGCCACCGTGGACGGCGCGGTGTGGATCCCCGAACTCCGGCGCCGGCGCGCACCCGGCGGGCCCGCGACCTTCAAGCTCCCGGCGGTGACGGCGCTCGGCGCCCTGCTGCCCCCGGTGCCGGAGGTCCCGGCGCCGCTGACGGCGGAACGGGACGGGGAGCCCGCCTGGACGGACGTCGAGTACCGCGAGGAGGGCCCGGTCGGCCTCCTGCGCTTCTCCTTCCCCGGCGGCGCGATGTCCACCGACCACTGCCGCCGCCTGCTGGCGGCGTACCGCTTCGCACTCGGCCGGCCGACCTCGGTGCTGGTGCTCGGCGGGAGCCGGGACTTCTTCTCCAACGGCATCCACCTCAACGTCATCGAGGCCGCGCCGGACCCGGCCGCGGAGTCCTGGGCCAACATCACCGCGATGGACGACCTGGTCGCCGAGGTGCTGACCACCACCGACCGCCTGGTGGTCGCCGCGGTGGCCGGGAACGCGGCGGCCGGCGGGGTGATGCTGGCCCTGGCGGCGGACGAGGTGTGGTGCCGGCGGGGCTCCGTGCTCAACCCGCACTACCGGCTGATGGGGCTGTACGGCTCGGAGTACTGGACGTACACCCTGCCGCGCCGGGTGGGCCCGGCGCAGGCCGAGCGGCTGACGCGGCAGGCCGTGCCGGTGTCCGCCGCGTCGGCGGAGCGGATCGGCCTGGTCGACCGCGTCCTGGACTGCGGGCCGCAGGAGTTCGGGCCGGCCGCCGCCCACCTGGCCGGGCTGCTCGCCGCCTCGCCGCTCGCCCGGCGGCGGATCGCGGCGAAGAAGGCCGCGCGCGAGGCCGACGAGCAGGCCAAGCCGCTCGCCGCCTACCGCGAGGAGGAGCTGGCGGTGATGCACCGGCAGTTCTTCACCCCCGAATCGCCGTACCACGCACTGCGGTCCGCGTTCGTCGGCAAGCGCCCCGCGCCCGCCGGGCTCCTCGCCGGGACGTGACCCGAACGGCCCCGCCGGCTTGCGCCCCCCGCGCCGCTCCGACGCCCGCTCCGACCGGCGTCGGAACCGGACTGTTGCTATGACTGTGTTTGAGCCATTACGTCCGGCTCCCATCCCCGAGGAGGCATCCTCATGGGTGCTGCAACAACCGACACCGACGTGGTGCACATTCTCTGGATCAACGCCGGCCTCAGCTGTGACGGCGACTCCGTCTCGCTGACCGCCGCGATGCAGCCCAGCATCGAGGAGATCGTCACCGGCGCACTGCCCGGCCTGCCCAAGGTCGCCGTGCACTGGCCGCTGATCGACTTCGAGTGCGGCCCGGTCCAGGGCGCGGACAACTTCGTCGAGTGGTTCTTCAAGGCCGACCGCGGCGAGATCGAACCGTTCGTCCTGGTCGTCGAGGGGTCCATCCCCAACGAGAAGATCAAGAAGGAGGGCTACTGGTGCGGCTTCGGCGACGACCCGGCCACCGGCCAGCCCATCACCACCAGTGAGTGGCTGGACCGGCTCGCCCCCAAGGCGACCGCCGTGGTCGCGATCGGCACCTGCGCCACGTACGGCGGCATCCACGCGATGGCCGGCAACCCGACCGGTGCGATGGGCGTGCCGGACTACCTGGGCTGGGACTGGAAGTCCAAGGCCGGGCTGCCGATCGTCTGCGTGCCGGGCTGTCCGATCCAGCCCGACAACTTCGCCGAGACGCTCACCTACCTGCTGTACCAGCTGGCCGGCTCCGCGCCGATGATCCCGCTGGACGACAAGCTGCGGCCGGCCTGGCTGTTCGGCGCCACCGTCCACGAGGGCTGTGACCGCGGCGGCTACTACGAGCAGGGCCAGTTCGCCACCGACTACGGCACCCCCGAGTGCCTGGTGCGGCTCGGCTGCTGGGGACCGGTCGTCAAGTGCAACGTCGCCAAGCGCGGCTGGACCAACGGCATCGGCGGCTGCCCGAACGTGGGCGGCATCTGCATCGCCTGCACCATGCCGGGCTTCCCGGACAAGTTCATGCCCTTCATGGACCCGCCGCCCGGCTCCCGCGTCTCCACCGGCGCCAGCAACGCGTACGGCTCGCTGATCCGTCGGCTGCGCGCGATCACGCTGGCGACCGTCGACAAGGAACCGAAGTGGCGCCACACCGGCCGCCACCTGACCACGGGTTACCGCCCGCCCTGGTGACGCCGGAGGGCCGCACGCCCCCGCGGCGTGCGGCCCCTCGCCGCCGCCCCGCCCCCTGCCCCCGTTCAGAGAAGGACACGACAACACGATGGCGACACCGACGACGAGGGCGGCCGGCGACGGCAGCGGCCTGACCGAGATGTCCTGGGACCCGATCACCCGGATCGTGGGAAGCCTCGGCATCCACACGAAGATCGACTTCAAGCAGAAGCGCGTCGCGGAGTGCTACAGCACCTCCTCGGTCTTCCGCGGCTACAGCGTCTTCATGCGCGGCAAGGACCCGCGCGACGCACACTTCATCACCAGCCGGATCTGCGGGATCTGCGGCGACAACCACGCCACCTGTTCGGTCTACACCCAGAACATGGCGTACGGGGTGAAGCCCCCGCACCTCGGCGAGTGGATCATCAACCTCGGCGAGGCCGCCGAGTACATGTTCGACCACAACATCTTCCAGGAGAACCTGGTCGGGGTCGACTACTGCGAGAAGATGGTCCGCGAGACCAACCCGGGCGTCCTGGAACAGGCCGAGCGCACCGAGGCGCCGCACGCCGCCGACCACGGGTACAAGACCATCGCGGACATCATGCGCTCGCTCAACCCGATCGAGGGCGAGTTCTACCGCGAGGCACTGCAGGTCAGCCGGTACACCCGGGAGATGTTCTGCCTGATGGAGGGCCGCCACGTGCACCCCTCCACCCTCTACCCGGGCGGCGTCGGCACCGTCGCCACGGTGCAGCTGTTCACCGACTACCTGACCCGGCTGATGCGCTACGTCGAGTTCATGAAGAAGGTCGTGCCGCTGCACGACGACCTCTTCGACTTCTTCTACCAGGCCCTGCCCGGCTACGAGGAGGTCGGCCGGCGGCGGGTCCTGCTCGGCTGCTGGGGCAGCCTCAACGACCCGGACCACTGCGACTTCACGTACCGCAACATGACGGACTGGGGCCGGCGGATGTTCGTCACCCCCGGCGTCGTCGTGGACGGCAAGCTCGTCACCAACGACCTCACCGAGATCAACCTGGGCATCCGGATCCTGCTCGGCAGCTCCTACTACGAGGACTGGCAGGGCAAGGAGCTGTTCGTCACCCACGACCCGCTGGGCAACCCGGTCGACCCCCGGCACCCGTGGAACCAGCACACCATCCCGCAGCCGCAGAAGCGCAACTTCGACGACAAGTACAGCTGGGTGATGTCCCCGCGCTGGTTCGACGGCAAGGAGCACCTCGCCCTGGACACCGGCGGCGGCCCGATCGCCCGGCTGTGGTCCACCGCGCTGTCCGGGCTGGTCGACATCGGCTACATCAAGGCCACCGGGCACAGCGTGCAGATCAACCTGCCCCGCTCGATGACCAAGCCCGAGGTCACCTTCGAGTGGAAGATCCCGCAGTGGAGCAACGCCCTCGAACGCAACCGCGCCCGCACCTACTTCCAGGCGTACGCGGCCGCCGCCGCCCTGCACTTCGCCGAGAAGGCGCTCGACGAGGTCCGGGCCGGGCGCAGCCAGACCTGGGAGCGCTTCGAGGTGCCGGACGAGTCGATCGGCTGCGGCTTCACCGAGGCCGTGCGCGGCGTGCTCTCGCACCACATGGTGATCCGCGACGGCAAGATCGCCAACTACCACCCGTACCCGCCCACCCCGTGGAACGCCAGCGTGCGCGACAGCTACGGCACGCCCGGCCCGTACGAGGACGCGGTGCAGAACACCCCGATCTTCGAGGAGAACTCCCCGGAGAACTTCAAGGGCATCGACATCATGCGCGCGGTGCGCAGCTTCGACCCCTGCCTGCCCTGCGGCGTGCACATGTACGTCGGCGGGCGCACCGTCCAGACCATGCACGTGCCCACCGGCCTCAGCGGGCTCACCGCATGACGGCCGAGCAGACCGGGCTGCGCATCCAGGAGGCCCTGGACGCCCTGGCCGGCAGCGGGGCCGAGAGCGCGGGCGAGCAACTGGTCCGCGACCTGATGGACTTCTACGGCGAGGGGCTGGCCAGGATCGTCCCGGCGCTGCCCCCGCCCGCCCTGGAACGGATGCTGGACGACCCGGCGGTGGCCGGGCTGCTCCTGCTGCACGACCTGCACCCGGAGGACGTCACCGCCCGGATCGACCGGGCGCTCGCGGCCCTGCCCGAACGGGTCGAGCCGATCGGCTTCGACCCGGGCACCGGCGTCCTGCGGCTGCGCCGGACCGCCTCCGGCTGCGGCTGCGCGGAAGGGGACGTCGAGGCCGTCCTCGCCTGCCACGCGCCCGAGGTGACGGCCGTGGAGCTGGAGCGCGCCCCGAAGCTGCTGCAGATCGGCACCCGCCCGCCGCAGGCCGCGGAGGTGCGATGAACACCCGCCGGATCTCCCGCGACGGGACCGCCCTGCTGCACCGGCTGCGCGAGCCGGCGCCGCCGCGGCCCGAGCAGTGCGGCTTCTGCGGCCGGGACATCCCGGCCGGCCACCGCCACCTGGTGGACGTCGAGGAGCGGGCGCTGGCCTGCACCTGCACCGCCTGCGGCCTGCTGTTCCAGCAGCCGGGCGCGGCCGGCGGCCGCTTCCGCACCGTGCCGGACCGCTACCTCGCCGACCCGGACGGCGGCTTGGACGAGCGGGCCTGGTCGGTGCTGGGCATCCCGGTCGGCACCGCGTTCCTGTTCCGCAACGCCCTGCTGGACCGGCTGCTCGCCTTCTACCCCGGCCCGGCCGGCGCCACCGAGAGCGAGGTGGACGAGGAGGCCTGGGAGCGCGCCCTCGGCGGCAGCCGGCTGGCCGCCGTCCTGGAGCCCGACGTGGAGGCCCTGCTGCTGCGCCGCCACGACCACCGCGTCGAGTGCTTCCTGGTGCCGATCGACGTCTGCTACGAGCTGGTCGGCCGGCTGCGGCGGTGCTGGCACGGCTTCGACGGCGGCGCCGAGGCGCGGGCCGAACTCGACGCGTTCTTCGAGCGGTTGACCGCCCGCGCCCGCCCGCTGCCCACGGCGGTGACGGCGTGACGGCGCTCGCCTTCGCCTGCACCGGCGTGCGGTCCGACCCGTACGCGGCGGTGCCGACCCTGGTCTTCCGGCTGCGGATCACCGGGCCGGCCGACACCCGGGTGCACGCCCTGGCGCTCCGCTGCCAGCTGCGGATCGAACCGGGCCGGCGGTCGTACGCCGAGCCGGAGGGCGAGCGGCTGGCCGACCTCTTCGGGGAACGGGAGCGCTGGGCGAACACGCTCAACCCGATCCAGTTCGCCACCGTGCCGCTGCTGGTGCCCGGCTTCACCGGCGAGACCGAGACCGACCTCGTGGTGCCGTGCAGCTACGACCTGGAGGTGGCCTCCGCCCGCTACTTCCGGGCGCTCGACGGCGGCGAGGTGCCGCTGCTGCTGCTCTTCTCCGGCACCGCCTTCGCCGGCCCCGGCGGCTTCCAGGTCGCCCCGGTGCCCTGGGACAAGGAGGCCGCGGTGCGGATGCCGGTGCGGGTCTGGCGCGAGGCCATCGACCAGCACTTCCCCGGCTGCGGCTGGCTGCGCCTGCCGGACGACCTGATGGACCGGTTGCTGGCCTACCGCTCCCGGCGGGCCCTGCCCTCCTGGGAGGCGACGGTCCGTGAACTGCTCGCGGCGGCCGCGATCGAGGAGGTGGCCCGGTGAGCGCCTTCCCGCCCGGGATCGAGCGCGGCTTCGCGGCCGCCCGGCAGATCGCCGACGCGGTGCTGCTGGAGGGCTACGTGCTCTACCCGTACCGCGCCTCGGCGGCCAAGAACCGGCTGCGCTGGCAGTTCGGGGTCCTGGTGCCGCCCGAGTACACCGCGCAGGGCGGCGAGCACTCGCACCAGCGCACCGAGTGCGTCATGGAGGCCCGTGCCGGGGACCGGCTGGCGGTCGAGCTGCGCTTCCTGCGGGTGCAGCGGCGGACCGTCGAACAGGCGACCGCCGTCGGCGGGTTCGAGCCGGTGGAGCGGCTGGAGCTGGCCGACCGGGTGTTCACGGAGTGGGACGAGGGCGTCGAGGAACGCATCGAACTCCTCTTCCCGGTCGAGGAGTTGACCGGCGTCGGGGTGGAGCGGGCGTTCCGGCTGCCGGGCGTCGGCGAGACCGAGCTGCTGCGCGCGCACGGCACCGCCGTCGGACGGCTGGTGCGCCGCCGCGAACAGGTCGACGGCCTGGTACGGGTGACCGCCGAGGAACTGCCCGGCCGGTACCGGGCCCAGCGGCTGACGGTGGTGGTCGAGAACGTCTCCGCCTGGATGCCGCCCCGACGGGCGAGCCGCGAGGAGGCGCTGCCGCGCTCGCTGGTCTCCGCCCACCTGCTGCTGGGCCTGGAGCAGGGCCGCTTCGTGTCGGCCACCGACCCGCCCGAGTGGGCCCGCGCCGAGGTCGAACGGTGCCGCAGCCGGCACACCTGGCCGGTCCTGGCCGGGCCGCCGGGCGAGCGCGGGGTGGTGCTGTCCTCGCCGATCATCCTGGAGGACCACCCCAAGGTCGCGCCGGAGAGCCTCGGCACCCTGTACGACGCCACCGAGATCGACGAGATCCTGGCGCTGCGGACGGCGGCCCTGACCGAGGAGGAGAAGCGGGAGGCCCGGGGCACCGACGAGCGGGCCGCGGCCGTGATCGACCTCGCGGAGTCCATGCCGCCCGAGGTGCTGGAGCGTCTGCACGGCGCCATCCGCGGGCTGCGCGACCTCACCGGCGGCGCCGCCGACGGGGAACAGCCCTGGTGGGACCCGGGCAACGACCCGGCGGTCGACCCCGAGCGGGACCGGGTGCAGCTCGGCGGCCACGCCGTCGGCGCCGGCAGCCGGGTCGTGCTGCGGCCCGGACGACGGCGCACCGACGCCCAGGACCTCTTCCTGGACGGGCGCACCGGCGTGGTGGAGGCGGTGCTGCACGACGTCGACGGCTCGGTGCACCTGGCCGTGACGGTGGAGGACGACCCGGGCGCCGACCTGTGGCGGGCCCAGGGGCGGTTCCGCTACTTCCAGCCCGACGAGGTCACCCCGCTGGACGGCGACGACGTGCCGGAGGGGTCGTGAACAGCCGTCAGGTGCTGGTCGCCGGGGTGGGCAACATCTTCCTCGGCGACGACGGGTTCGGCGTGGAGACCGTCCGGCGGCTCGCCGGGCACCCGCTGCCGGACGGCGTCGAGGCGGTCGACGTGGGCGTGCGCGGCGTCGACCTGGCGTACCGGCTGCTCGACGGCTACCGCACCGCCGTCCTGGTGGACGCCACCTGCCGCGGCGGGGCACCCGGCACGGTCTACCTCATCGAGGCGGCCGACGAGCCGCTGGAGGCGCCGCTGCTGGACGGGCACCGGATGGGGCCGGACGCCGTGCTCGCCCTGCTGGCCACGCTCGCGGCCGGGACCGGCGGCGAGCCGCCCGGGCGGGTGCTGGTGGTCGGCTGCGAGCCGGCGTCGTTGGAGGAGGGCATCGGGCTGAGCGCGCCCGTCGCCGCCGCCGTCGAGGAGGCGGTCCGAGTGGTCCTGCGGGTCGTGGACGAGGCCACGCAGCCGGAGAGGGAGACAACACCATGCTGAGGAAACTGTTCTGCCTGGCCCTGCTGGCGGGGATCGGCGCACTGGTCTGGCAGAGCCTGCCGGACCTCAAGCGGTACCTGCAGATCTCGCGGATGTGACCCGCGCATTGCTGCGAACGGTGCAGCCCCGGGCGCGGTGGCGGCGCGGCTTCGAGCCGTCGCCGCCATCGCGCCTTGTAATGGGGCGCGCCTCGGCATCGGGGCCCGCCCGGTCGGCGGGCCCGATGCCGCCCGCCGAGGGAAAGGGACCCATGCACGAGATGTCGATCGCCGCCGCCGTCGTCGAGCAGGTCGACGCGGCCGCGCGCGACCACGGGGCCGCCGGGGTGGCGCGGGTACGGCTGCGGGTGGGCGAACTGGCCGGCGTCGTCCCGCAGGCCCTCGACTTCTGCTTCGAACTGGCCTGCGCCGGAACGCTGGTGGAGGGCGCGGTGCTGCACACCGAGCCGGTCACGGCGCGGGCCCGGTGCCGGCCCTGCGACACCGAGTGGGCCGTCGGCATGCCGCCGGACCTCTGCTGCCCGAGCTGCTCCGGCGGCGGCGTCGAGCTGCTGTCCGGGCGCGAGCTCCAGATCCTCGACGTCGAGTGGGCCGAGCGCCCGGACGTCCCGGCCGAACAGAAAGGCTGATGCCGATGTGCCGCACGGTCGACCTCCGTCAGGCGGTCCTCGCCCGCAACGACGACAGCGCCCGCGAGCTGCGGGCGGCACTGGCCGCCCGGGGCACGGTCGCGGTGAACCTGCTGTCCAGCCCGGGCAGCGGCAAGACCGCCCTGCTGGAGGCCGAGCTGGGGCTGGCCCGGCGGCGCGGGGTGCCGGTCGCGGCCCTGACCGCCGACCTCGCCACCGAGAACGACGCGCGGCGGCTGGCCCGTTCGGGCGCGCCGGTCAAGCAGGTGCTCACCGACGGGCTGTGCCACCTGGAGGCGCGGATGCTCGCCGGGCACCTGGACGGCTGGCTGCCGCAGGAGTGCCGGCTGCTCTTCGTGGAGAACGTCGGCAACCTGGTGTGTCCGGCCTCCTACGACCTCGGTGAGTCCCTGCGGGTGGTGCTGGCCTCGGTGACCGAGGGCGAGGACAAGCCGCTCAAGTACCCGACCGCCTTCGGGCTGGCCAACCTCGTCCTGGTGACGAAGGCCGACCTGGCCGCGGCGGCCGAGTTCGACGAGGCCGCGTTCACGGCGAACGTCCGCCGGGTCAATCCCGGGGTGGAGGTGGTGCACACCTCGGCGCGTACCGGGGACGGTGTCGGGGCGCTGCTGGAGCGCGCGCTGGCGGTGCTGGAGGGGGCCGAGCCGCACCGGCCGGTGATGTCGGCCGCGCCGCACGGGCACGGGCACGACCACGGGGACGGGGGAAGGCACGAGCACGGGGACGGACACCGGCACGAACACGGACACGGGCCCGCGGTGGTCGGGGAGACCCCGTGACGGCCGGTCACCCGGAACTCGACCGCGAGCGACGCCGGGTCGCCGTCCGCGGCCTCGTCCAAGGGGTCGGCTTCCGGCCCTTCGTCTTCACCCTGGCCGGGGAACTCGGCCTGGCCGGCAGCGTCACCAACACCGGCGAAGGCGTGCTCGCCGAGGTCGAGGGCAACCGCGCGGCGGTCGAGGCGTTCTGCCGACGGGTGGCCGGCGACGCGCCGCCGCTCGCGTACGTGGCCTCCGTCGAGCACACCCCGCTGGCCGTCACCGGCGCGACGGGCTTCGCCATCACCCCGTCCCGCACCGACGGGCCCCGGGCCACGCTGATCCCGCCCGACGTCGCCGTCTGCGCCGACTGCCTCGCCGAACTCGCCGACCCGGCCGACCGCCGCCACCGGCACCCGTTCATCAGCTGCACCAACTGCGGCCCCCGGCACACCATCGTCACCGGCCTGCCGTACGACCGCGCCAACACCACCATGGCCGGCTTCCCGATGTGCGCGGACTGCGCCCGGGAGTACGCCGACCCGGCCGACCGCCGCTTCCACGCCCAGCCGGTCGCCTGCCACGCCTGCGGGCCGAGACTCGCGCTGACCGTGACCGGCCACGCCGACCTCGCCGACGAGGACGCCCTCACCGAGGCCCGCCGGCTGCTCGCCGCCGGGGCGGTCCTCGCCGTCAAGGGCATCGGCGGCTACCACCTGGCCTGCGACGCGCGCGACCCCGCGGCGGTCGCCCTGCTGCGGCGGCGCAAGCGGCGCGGCGACAAGCCCTTCGCGCTGATGGCCCGTGACCTCGCCACCGTCGAGGGCCTGCTGCCGCTCGGCCCCGTCGAGCGGGAACTGCTCACCGGCGCGGTCCGGCCGATCGTCCTGCTGCGCCGCACCGGCACGGTGACACCCGGGTTCGAGGCGGTGGCCCCGCGCAGCCCCGACCTCGGGGTGATGCTCCCGTACACGCCGCTGCACCACCTGCTGCTCGCCGCGCCCGGCCCGGACCTGCTGGTGATGACCAGCGCCAACCTCTCCGGCGAGCCGATCGTCACCGACGACCGGGAGGCGCTGGAGAAGCTCGCCCCGCTCGTCGACGGCTGGCTCACCCACGACCGGCCGATCCACGTGCCCTGCGAGGACTCGGTGGTGCGGGTGGTGGACGGCGAGCAGCTGCCGCTGCGCCGCTCGCGCGGGTACGCCCCGCTGCCGCTGCCCCTGCCGGTGCCCGTCCGCCCGGTGCTGGCGGTCGGCGGCGACCTGAAGAACACCTTCGCACTGGCCCGCGACGGCTACGCCTGGCTGTCCGGCCACATCGGGGACATGGACGACCTGGCCACGCTGCGCGCCTTCGACAACGCCGTCGAGCAGCTCGGCACGGTCAGCGGAGTGCGGCCAGAACTGCTGGTCGCCGACCGGCACCCCGGCTACCGTTCGGTCCGGCACGCCGAGCGGACCGCCGCCGGACGGCCGGTGCACCGGGTGCAGCACCACCACGCGCACATCGCCGCCGTGATGGCCGAGCACGGGCTGGACGGCAGCCGGCCGGTGCTCGGCCTGGCCTTCGACGGCACCGGCTACGGCGAGGACGGCGCGGTCTGGGGCAGCGAGGTGCTGCTGGCCGACTACGACGGCTTCCGCCGGCTCGCCCACCTCGCCTACGTGCCGCTGCCCGGCGGGGACGCGGCGGTCGAGCGCCCGTACCGGACGGCGCTGGCGCACCTGCGGGCCGCCGGGCTGCCCTGGACCGCCGGACTGCCGCCGGTCCTGGCCTGCCTGCCGGAGGAACTCCGCCTGCTGGAAAGGCAGTTGGAACGCGGGCTGAACACCGTGCCGAGCTCCGGCATGGGCCGGCTCTTCGACGCGGTCTCCTCGCTCGCCGGGATCTGCCAGCGGGCCGGGTACGAGGCCCAGGCGGCGATCGAACTGGAGGCCGCGGCCGCGGAGTTCGGACCTGCTCCGGGCTACCGGTTCGGGCTGCTCGCCGGGGCGGACGGCTGGACCGCCGACCCCGGGCCGGTGCTGGCCGCGGTGGTGGCGGACGTGGTCGCCGGCCGGCCCGCCGGACTGGTCGCCGCGCGCTTCCACACCGCTGTGGCCGAGCTGTGCCGGCGGATCTGCGCGGCCGCCCGGGAGCGGTACGGCACGACCACGGTGGCGCTCAGCGGCGGCGTCTTCGCCAACGCCGTGCTCTCCTCGGCCTGCGCGCGCGGCCTCGGCGAGGACGGCTTCACCGTGCTGCGGCACCGCCGGGTGCCGCCCAACGACGGAGGACTGGCGCTCGGCCAGCTGATGGTGGCCGCCCGCGCGGCGGCCGCCCGGGAGGAGTGAGAGCGGATGTGCCTGGCAGTGCCCGGCAGGGTGACGGAGATCGGCGAACGCGACGGGACCCGGATGGCGGTCATGGACTTCGGCGGGGTGGTCAAGGACGTGTGCCTGGAGTACCTGCCCGACCTGGCGGTGGGCGACTACGCGATCGTCCACGTGGGCTTCGCGCTGCAGCGGCTGGACGAGGAGTCCGCCCGGCGCACCCTCGCGCTGTTCGAGGAACTCGGGCTGCTGCAGGAGGAGTTCGGCGACCCGTGGGAGGCGGCGGGGCAGTGGCAGGCGCCCGGGGAGCGGCCGGCGGCGGGCGGGCCCGACGCGGCACGAGCGGCTGAGGAGGCCGGACGGTGAAGTACCTGGAGGAGTTCCGGAACCCGGAGCTGGCCGAGGGCCTGCTCGCGGACATCAGGGCCACGGTCACCCGGCCGTGGGCGCTGATGGAGGTGTGCGGCGGCCAGACGCACAGCATCATCCGGCATGCCATCGACCAACTCCTGCCCGAAGAAGTGGAGTTGATCCACGGGCCGGGGTGCCCGGTGTGCGTCACCCCGCTGGAGGTGATCGACCGCGCACTGGCGATCGCCGCCCGGCCCGAGGTCGTCTTCTGCTCCTTCGGGGACATGCTGCGGGTGCCCGGCACCGACCGCGACCTGTTCCGGGTCCGCGGCGAGGGCGGCGACGTCCGGGTGGTGTACTCGCCGCTGGACGCACTGCGGATCGCACGGGAGAACCCGGACCGGGAGGTCGTCTTCTTCGGCATCGGCTTCGAGACCACCGCGCCGCCGAACGCCATGGCCGTCCACCTCGCCCGCAAGCAGGGCCTGCGGAACTTCAGCATGCTGGTCTCGCACGTCCGGGTGCCCCCGGCGATCGACGCCATCATGGAATCGCCGGACTGCCGGGTCCAGGGCTTCCTCGCCGCCGGGCACGTGTGCAGCGTCATGGGAACCGACGAGTACCCGGCGCTCGCCGAACGGCACCGGGTGCCGATCGTGGTCACCGGCTTCGAACCGCTGGACATCCTGGAGGGGATCCGGCGCACCGTACGGCAGTTGGAGCGCGGCGAGCACAGCGTCGACAACGCCTACCAGCGGGCCGTCCGGCCGGAGGGCAACCCGGCGGCGCGCGCCATGCTGGAGGACGTCTTCGAGGTGACCGACCGCGCCTGGCGGGGCATCGGCGTGATCCCGCTCAGCGGCTGGCGGCTCTCGCCGCGCTACCGCGACCACGACGCCGAACACCGCTTCGACGTCGCGGGGATCAGCACCCGCGAACCCGCCGCGTGCCGCAGCGGCGAGGTGCTGCAGGGCCTGCTGAAGCCGCACCAGTGCGAGGCCTTCGGCACGCTGTGCACCCCGCGCACCCCGCTCGGCGCCACCATGGTCTCCAGCGAAGGGGCCTGCGCGGCGTACTACCTCTACCGGCGGCTGAGCACGCCGGTCGCCGCGGAGGCGGTGAGCACCGTTGGCTGACACCGAGACCCTCACCGGCGCGGCCCCCGAGGCCTCGCCCGCGCCCGACTTCTCCGGCTGGAGCTGCCCGCTGCCGCTGCGCGACCACCCCCGGGTGGTGATGGGACACGGCGGCGGCGGGGCGATGTCCGCCGAACTGGTGGAGCACCTCTTCGCCCCGGCCTTCGGCGGGCCGGCCCTCGCCGGGCTCGCCGACTCCGCCGTCCTGGAACTCGGCGGCGCCCGGCTCGCCTTCTCCACCGACTCCTACGTCGTGCGGCCGCTGTTCTTCCCGGGCGGCAGCATCGGCGACCTCGCCGTCAACGGGACGGTCAACGACCTGGCGATGAGCGGCGCCCGGCCGGCCTACCTCTCCTGCGGGTTCATCCTGGAGGAGGGCGTGGAGATGCCCGTGGTCGACCGGGTGGCCCGGGCGCTCGGCGCCGCGGCCCGGACGGCCGGGGTCGAGGTGGTCACCGGGGACACCAAGGTGGTCGAGGCCGGGCGCGGCGACGGCGTCTACCTGAACACCGCCGGGATCGGCCTGGTGCCCGCCGGGGTCGACATCCGGCCGCAGCGGGCCGTCCCCGGCGACGTGGTGATCGTCAGCGGGCCGATCGGACTGCACGGCGTCGCGATCATGAGCGTCCGCGAGGGCCTGGAGTTCGGCGTCGAGGTGCGCAGCGACTGCGCCGCGCTCGGCGGCCTGGTCGAGGCGATGCTCGCCGTCACCCCCGACCTGCACGTGCTGCGCGACCCCACCCGGGGCGGGCTGGCCGCGGCGCTCAACGAGATCGCGGCCGCCGCCGGGGTGGGGGTGACGCTCAGCGAGCGGGCCGTCCCCGTCCCGGACGCGGTGGCCAACGCCTGCGCCCTGCTCGGCCTGGACCCGATGTACGTCGCCAACGAGGGCAAGCTCGTCGCCTTCGTGCCGCGCCGGGAGGCGGACGCCGTCCTCGCCGCGATGCGGGCCCACCCGCTCGGCGCAGAGGCGGTGGTGATCGGCGAGTGCGTCGAGGACCACCCCGGCATGGTCGTCGCCCGAACGGGCTTCGGCGGCACCCGGGTGGTGGACCTGCCGATGGGCGAACAGCTGCCGCGGATCTGCTGACGGCGCGTGCGCACCGCCGCCCCGGGGGGAGCGCCTCCGGGGCGGCGGTCGCGCGGAGGGCTCGCCCGGCTCCGTCCGCCGAACCCGGATACGCTGAGCACGGAGGCCCCTCGCCCCCGGTGAGGGGGCGGCTCGCCCTGGTGCGGGCGGGTGGCTCGCCCGGTGAGGGCGGGCGGCACGGAGCGGTTCGGCCTGGTGCGGAGGTGCGTGGTGCCGGAGGAGAGCAGACCGCGGCGGTGCGGGGGCCGGTGGTCCGGAACCCACTCCCGGCCCGGTGCGCCGCCCGCGCACGGCGCCTGACGGGACACCACGACCGTGCGCACCGCGGACCCCGAGGTCGAGGTGGTCATCACCGTGCCCAACCACGGCATCGGCCTGTGGATGGTCGGCGCGTTCGTCGTCACCTTCGTGGGAACCCGCGTGATCACCCGGCTGATCCGGGCGGGCCGCGGCCCCTTCCGCAACGTCGAGGTCGGCGGCACCCACGTGCACCACCAGGTGTACGGGATCATCGCGATGCTGGTGGCCGGCGCGATGGAGTTCGCCTACCGCCCGGACACCCCCGGGGCGCAGATCCTGGCCGTGCTGTTCGGTGCCGGCGCCGCACTCACCCTCGACGAGTACGCCCTGTGGCTGCACCTGGAGGACGTCTACTGGAGCCGCGAGGGCCGCAAGTCCGTCGACGCGGCGTTCCTCGCGGTGGCGGTCGGACTCCTGCTGGTGGCCGGGTTCAACCCGTTCTCCGACACCGGCCGGGGCACCGCCGCCAACGTGGCCTTCGCCGCGCTGCTGCTGGTCGACCTGATGTTCTCCGTCGGGGCGATCCTCAAGGGCAAGACGGCCACCGGGGTGATCGGGCTGCTGGTGCCCCTGGTGTCGCTGGTCGCCTGCCTGCGCCTGGCCAAACCCGAGTCGCCGTGGGCCCGCTGGCGCTACCGGCCGGGCTCGCGCCGGGCCGAGCGCGCGCTGCGCCGCTACCCGCCCGGCCGGCGGACCCGG
Organism: Kitasatospora sp. NPDC096140; assembly: GCF_040303045.1. NCBI lineage: Bacteria > Bacillati > Actinomycetota > Actinomycetes > Kitasatosporales > Streptomycetaceae > Kitasatospora > Kitasatospora sp. NPDC096140. Next base: position 49,048 of record NZ_JBEOUW010000035.1, on the reverse strand, counting down.
ATGGACGCGCTGAAGGACTTCGTCGGGGGCGTCCCCAAGCAGTGAGGCCCCGGGCGGGTGGCGCAGCGCACGGCGGGTCAGCCGGCCGGGTGGCCGAGGAAGCGGTGCAGCGAGTCCGCCATCGCCCGGACGAAGCGCTCCCGGGTCTCCTCGGGCACCAGGTCGAGCGACAGGTAGGGGTTGAGGTCCTCCAGCTCGACCAGCAGCAGGCGCCCGTCCGGCGCCCGGCAGGCGTCCACCCGCTGGATCCCGTGGTCGAGGGTGTTCCAGTCCACGAAGCGCCGGGCGAAGTCGAGGTCGGCCGCGCTCGGCTCGTACGGCTCCAGCACCCAGCGGCGGTCCGGGTCGGGCGCGTGGAGCGCGTACTGGAAGGCGTCGTCCACGAAGTAGAAGGAGACCTCGTAGCGGAAGTCGATCCGCGGCTGGACCAGCAGGCCGCCCCACGCGAGGCCGTCCAGCTCCTCGCGGCCGAGGAAGCGCAGACCTATGCTGTCGGCGCCCTCCTCGGGCTTCACCGCGTAGCGGTCGGCGACGGGCAGCCGGGCGAGGTCCTGCGGCCGGTCGACGGTGGGGATGACCGGGAGGCCGGCCTCGGTGAGGTCGAGCAGATAGCGCTTGCCGGCCATGTCGCCGCGGCCGGTCAGCGGGTTGTACACCCGGACGCCGGCGGCCACGGCCTCGGCGCGGAAGCGGGCGTACTCCTCGCGGTAGTGCAGCACAGGCCCGCTGTTGCGCACGACGACCGCGTCGAAGCGCCCCATCAGGGCCCGGGCGTCGAGCGGGTGGCACAGGGCGAGGTCGAACCACTCCCGCAGCCGGGAGGTGAGCAGGACGTCCTCGTCGCCGTAGCGGCGGCCCCGGGCCGGGTAGGCCAGATCGGTCACGTACAGCAGGCTGGGACGGTCGGGCACGGGCGCTCCCTCGGTCGGTGGCGGGGGAGCGAATCTACCGGCCGGGCGGGCGGCCGCCCGGCGCGGGGGCTCAGTCCTGGAAGGTCCGCTCGTTCAGCACGTCGAGGTTGCGGAAGGTCGGCGGGCCGTCGCACAGCGCCGCGACCCGGGTCGCGAACGCGGCGGTCTCCGGGCGGGCGGAGTTCTCCATCGCCACCTCGTGGGAGGGGAACTCCACGATGTCCAGGTACACGTCCTGGCCGTCGCGGTCACGGGTCTGCACGGCCCGGGCCGCCAGACGGTGGCCGGCGTTCTCCTCGACCCAGCTGTCGAGCAGGGCGGTGAACTCGTCGATGCGACTCGTCCGGTACTCGATGATCTGGATGAACTTCACGGGGCGGCCTCCTCGGCTCGGTGCAGGGGCAGTCGACTGCCTCCTCCAGGGTCGCCCCGGCGGTCGCGCCCGGCCACCGCTCCCGGCGGCGCGCGCGGCGTCAGAGGGTCGCGGTGTCAGAGGGTCGCGGTGTCGATGACGAAGCGGTAGCGGACGTCGCTGCGCAGGACCCGTTCGTAGGCCTCGTCGGCCTGGTCCGCGCGGATCGTCTCGATCTCGGCCGCCACGCCGTGCTCGGCGCAGAAGTCCAGCATCTCCTGGGTCTCGGCGATGCCGCCGAGGCCCGAGCTGCTCAGACTGCGGCGGTTGCCGTTCAGGGACTGGAGTTCGAGGTGCACCGGGTCCTCGGGCAGGCCGAGGTTGACCAGCGCGCCGTCGGTGCGCAGCAGGGCGAAGTAGGCGCCGAAGTCGAGCGGCGCGGAGACCGTGTTGAGGACGAGGTCGAAGGCGCCCGCGAGCTCCTCGAAGGTCGCCGGGTCGGCGGTGGCGTGGTAGTGGTCGGCGCCCAGCCGCAGGCCGTCGTCCTTCTTGCGCAGGGACTGGGACAGCACGGTGACCCGGGCGCCGAGCGCGTGCGCGAGCTGCACGCCCAGGTGGCCGAGGCCGCCGAGGCCGACGACGGCGACCGTCCGGCCCGGGCCGGCGTGCCAGTGCCGCAGCGGGGAGTAGGTGGTGATGCCGGCGCACAGCAGCGGGGCGGCCACGTCCAGCGGCAGGGCGTCCGGGATGCGCACGACGTAGTTCTCGTCGACGACGATCTTCTGCGAGTAGCCCCCGTAGGTGGGCTGCCCGTCGCGGCCGACGGCGTTGTACGTCCACACCGGGCCGTCGGAGCAGTACTGCTCCAGGCCGGCCCGGCAGTTCCGGCACACCCGGCAGGAGTCGACCATGCAGCCGACGCCGACCCGGTCGCCGACGGCGAACGCCGCCACGCCGGGGCCCCGGGCGGCGACGACCCCGGCGATCTCGTGGCCGGGCACCATCGGGAAGATCGCGGTGCCCCAGCCCTCGCGGACCTGGTGGATGTCGGAGTGGCAGATGCCGACGAAGGCGATGTCGATCAGGACGTCGTGCTCGCCGACCGCGCGGCGGGTGACGGTCGTGCGCGCCAGCCGGGCCCTGGCGGCGGGTGCGGCGTAGGCGGCGACGGTGGTGGTCATGGCGGCTCACACCCTTCGGTGGGGATGGCCCGGGGCCGGGCCGTTCGACGGATCCGGCCCCCCGCCGGCTACGGACCCCGGCACGGACCCCTACCGCCATTGTCGGCGCCCCGGCACCGGGCGGCTCCCGGACCTCGCGGGGCGGGCCCGGGCGGGCGGCCCGTTCCGGCGCGGATGCGCGTTGGGCCGTCGGAGTGCAGGGTGGACGGGTAGATCCGGCCACCGGCGGACGTCCGGGGGAGCCGAGAACGATCGAAGGAGGCCGCCATGCCGACCAGGAAGCTCCTCGGCCGGGCCCTGGCCCTGACCGCCCTCGCCGCCCTGCCGGCCGCCGGGTTCGCGCTGCCCTCGCCGGCGGTCGCCGCCGCGGCCCCGGCCGCCGCTGCCCCCGCAGCCTCCGCAGTCTCCGCCGCCTCAGCCCCGCAGGCGGTGGCGGTCGCCGTACCGACGTCCTTCGTCGACCTGCCGAGCCGCCCGCTGCCGTCCGACCACGCGCCGCACCGGATCACCGTCACCTACCGCAACCCGACGGCCGCGGACCAGACCGTCGCCCCGCAGATCCTCGTCGAGTCGCCGGACGACGGGCCCTTCCTCACCCCGGCGAACGTCAAGCTGGAGGTGCTGAGCGGCGGCCACTGGAGGACGGTGCCGCTGGGCAGCCAGACCGGCACGCTGTTCACCACCCTGACGTCGGCGAAGCTGGTCCTGCACAGCCACCACACTCTGACCCAGCACTACCGGATCACCGTGCTGAAGGCCTCGCCGGGCACCATCCAGCCCCGGGTGGCGCTGTACGGCTGACGCCCTCGGGCGCGCGGCACGGGCGGTCGGTGCGGTTCACCAGTCGCGGCGGTCGGCCGGGGTGCCGAGCCCGGCGCGCAGGTGGCGGACGAGGGCGCGGCGCAGCTCCCGGTCGTGATCGGTCTCCACGGAGAGGTCGAGCTGGACGATGTCCACGCCCGCCGAGCGGAGCAGCCCGATGCGGGCCGCGACGGTGGCCGGGGAGCCCGCGTAGGCGGCGGTGAGGGAGCGGCGGATGTAGGCGGCCACCTGCTCGTCGCCGTGGTCGGGGTCGGAGCGGCCGCGCTCGCGGTCGCGGTCGAGCTGGACGGCCTCGCGCCAGCGGCCGCCGGCGCCGCCGGAGGTGAGGCGCAGGGCGTCCCGGCGCAGTCGGCGGACGCGGTCGCGGGCCTCCTCGTCGGTCTCGGCGAGGACGACGGTGACGTGCCGCCAGATCCGCAGCGAACGGCCGTGGACGGCGGCCGCGGCGCGGGCCTCGGCGATCCGCCGCCGGGTGTCGGGCAGCGGCAGCGGGCCGACGGCGTACACCTGCGCGTACCGGGCCGCGAGGTCGAGGCCCTGCGGTGAGGAGCCGCCGAAGGAGAGCAGCTCGCCGCCCGGTCCGGGACGCAGGCCGGGACGGGCGGCCGCCACCGTGTAGAACTCGCCCTCGTGGTCGATGTCGCGGTCGGCGGCCAGGTAGCGGGTGAACAGGTCGAGGTACTCCTCGGCCCGGCGGTAGCGCCCGGCCTTGTCGAGGACGTCGCCGTCGCGGGCGGTGTCGCGGTCGCTGGAGCCGATGATGACGTGCGCCGCCGCCCGTCCGCCGGAGAGGCGGTCCAGGGTCGCCAGGGTGCGGGCGGCCACGGTGGGCGCGGTGGTGCCGACCCGGTGGGCGACGGCGACGCGCAGCCGGCTGGTGGCGGCCAGCGCCCAGGAGGCCACCAGCCAGGGGTCGGGCCACGAACTGGACTGCACCACCAGGGCGCTGTCCAGTCCGTCCTCCTCGTTCTCGCGCGCGGTGCGGGCGACGTACGCGGGGTCGGCGGTGCGGTCGCGGCCGTCGGGGGCCCAGCGCAGGGCCTGGCGCTCCTGCGGGGTGCTGCCGGGGACGGGGGCGGCGCGGACCCCGCCGCGGATCTCCAGGGGCACGGGCTCTCCTCGGGGGAACTCGGACGGGAAGGTGGACGGGAAGTCGGGCGGGACGAGGGAGGGGCGGGTCAGCGGTCAGCGGGCGGCCGGGCCGAGCCGGGCCAGGGTGTCCAGCAGCTTGGCCCGGCTGACGAACACCTCGGGCGGCAGCGAGACGTACAGCTGGATGGTGGTGACGCCCGGGCGGTGGTAGGCCAGGATGCGCTCGCGGCACTCCTCCGGGGAGCCGCTGACGAAGAGCCCGTCGACGACCTCGTCCGGCAGGGCCTTCTGGGCGCCCTCAGGGTCCCCCGAGGCCCAGAGGCGGTGCGTCTCGGCGAGCAACTCGCCGTGGCCCAGCCACTCGTGGAACTTCCGGTACGGCTCGCGGTTGAGGATCCAGGCCAGGAACGGCCGGGTGGCGCGGTGGGCGTAGTCGGTGTCCTCGGTGGGGCAGACGAAGACCTTGACCACGAGTTCCTTGCCGGGCGGCTGCGGGCCGACGGTGTCCAGGATCTTCGGCACGTCGTGCGGGAACAGCAGGTTGGTGATGGCGCCGTCCCCCTCGGTGAAGCCGAGCCTGAGCATGTTCGGCCGCAGCGCGCCCAGGATCACCTTGACCGGTTCGGCCGGCGGGTGCGGCAGCCGGTAGCCGGTGATGTCGAAGGTGTCGAACCCGCCGGTGACGTACTCGCCGCGCAGCGCCCGGGTGACGAAGCGCAGCACGTCCCGGGTGCGCTTGAACGGCTCGTCGAAGGGGATGCCGTTGATGTCGGTGACGTGCGCGGGGACGGACGCTCCGATGCCCAACAGGACCCGGCCGGGCGCCAGTTGGGCGAGCGTCGCGGCGGTCTGGGCGAGCACCGCCGGGCCGCGGGTGTGCACCGGGACGATGCCGGTGGCGATCCGCAGCGAGGGGGACCACGCCGCGGTGGCGGCCAGCGGGGTGAAGGCGTCGGTGCCGCCGCCCTCGGCGCTCCACACGTCGGTGTACCCGAGGTCGGGCAGGCGCTCGACCAGGAAGCGGTGCCGGTCGATGGTCAGGCCCGGCAGGGGCAGGGTGATGCCCCACTTGGGCGGCTCGGTCTCGGTGTGGTGGTGCGGCGGGTGCGGGCTGGTCATCGGGCGGGTTTCCGTTCTGTGGGACTCGGGGGCGGGGCTCAGCCGACCCAGACGGTGGTCAGGTCGAGGAACCAGGACTGCGGTTGGACGAGTCCGTGGACCTTCGGCGAAAGGGCCCGCGGATTGCGGTCGTTGACCACGAACAGCCAGGGCGCGTCCTGGGTGACGAGCGCGAGGGCCTTGCGGTACCCGGCCTGCCGGGCGGCCTGGTCGGCGTCGGCGGCGGAGGCGCTGAGCAGCTGGTCGACCTGCGGGTTCGCGTAGTGGCCGGTCCAGAACGGGCTCGTGGAGCCGATGAACAGCGGCAGCAGCGCCTCGGACTGGAACAGCGTGGTGGACTGGGCGACGGCATCGGAACCGAGCGCCACCTGGCCCTTGGCCTCGGCGCCGATCAGGGTGGTCCAGTCGGTGGTGCGCAGTTCGACCTTGATGCCGACGGCGGCGAGGTCCCGCTGGAGGGCCTCGGCGATCGGCACCGGCAGCAGGTTGCCGCTGCCGCCGGTGGGCACGGTGACGGAGGTGGTGAACCCGTTCGGGACGCCGGCCTCGGCCAGCAACTGCCGGGCCCTGGCCGGGTCGTGGGAGTAGGCGTCGCCGGCGGGGTCGTAGGCGGCGGTGGCGCGCGGCGCGGCCTGGTAGGCGGGGTCGGCGGTGCCGTGCAGCAGCTTCTCGGCGATGGCCCGGCGGTCGATGGCGTAGTTGGCGGCCCGGCGCACCCGCGGGTCGTTCCAGGGGGCCTTGGAGGTGTCCAGGATCCAGTACCACAGGTGGTCGTAGCTGTTGGTGGCGATGGTGACGCCGTCGGCCTTCAGGCTGTCGATGTCGTCCGGATTCGGGTACTCGATCCAGTTCGCGCCGCCGGAGCGCAGGGCCGCGGTGCGGGCGGCGGCGTCCGGCAGGGCCTTGATCACGAGCCGGTCGAGCCTGGGGGCGCCGCGCCAGTAGTCCTTGTTGGCGGCGAGCTCGATCTGCTGGCCCTCGGTCTGCGAGACGAAGGAGAACGGGCCGGTGCCGACCGGGTGCCGGGCGAAGTCCGCCGAGCCGGTCCTGCGGACGGCGGTGGGGCTGGCGATCAGGACGTGCGCGAGGTCCTCCGGGAAGTGGCCGTTGGGCTCCTTGGTGACCAGTTCCACGTGGTCGGCGTCGGTCTTGCGGTAGGAGGCGATGTCGCCCGCGTACTCCGCGGCGGCGGCGCCGAGGGCGTCGGTGTACTCGGGGCTGCCCTTGTCGAGGTAGCGCGCCAGGTTGAAGACCACGGCGTCGGCGTCGAAGGGGGTGCCGTCCTGGAACTTCACGCCCTTGCGGAGGGTGAACGTCCAGGTCCTGCGGTCGGCCGCGACCTGCCAGTCGGTGGCGAGGGCGCCGGTGACCGCCGGCGGCTTGTCGGTGTCCTTCAGCAGCTCGTAGCGGGTGAGGCCCTCGTACAGCTGGAAGGAGACCAGCCGCTTGCCCTCGAAGCCCGCGCCGCCGATCACGGTGTCGGTGTTGGGCAGCTTGCCGGTGGCGCCGATGACCAGGGTCCCGCCGCGGCCGGTGCCGCCGCCCGCCCCGGTGGAGCCGTCGCCGGAGCCGCCGCCGGGCCCGGCGCAGCCGGCCGCCGCGGCGAGCAGGACGGCGGCGGCCGGCAGGGCGACGGCTCTGGAGCGGGTACGGGCGGTGCGCGTCATGGTGGTTCCTCGTCAGATGTGGTCGGTGGTCCGGTGGTTCGTCGTGCGGGGGAGCCCGGGTGCGGGCGGGGCGGCGCCGGTGGCGGCGTCCAGCAGGGCCCGGGTGTACGGGTGCGCGGGGGAGTCCCAGAGCCGGTCGGCGGGGCCCTCCTCGACCACCCGGCCGTGCCGCAGCACCAGCACCCGGTGGGCGAGGCGGCGCACGACGGCGAGGTCGTGGGAGATGAACAGGTAGGCCAGGCCGGTGCGTTCGCGCAGCTCGGTGAGCAGGTCGAGCAGGCGGGCCTGCGCGGCGCGGTCCAGGGCGGAGGTCGGCTCGTCGCAGACCAGCAGGTCGGGCCCGGTCGCCAGGGCGCGGGCGACGGCCACCCGCTGCAGCTGCCCGCCGGACAGCTCGCGCGGGTAGCGGGCGGCGAGCGCGGGCTCCAGACCGACCTGCGCGAACAGCCGGGCGACGGCCGCGGCACGCTCGGCGCGCGGCGTGCCGTGCAGCCGCAGCGCGAAGCCGACCGCCTCCCCGGCCCGCAGCGCCGGGTTGAGCGAGCCGCGCGGGTGCTGCGGGACGAACTGCAGCCGGCCCCGCAGCGCGCGGTCGGCCCGGCCGCGCAGCCGGTACGGGTCGCGGCCGGCGAAGCGGACGGTGCCGGAGTCCGGGGCGAGCAGGCCGAGCGCGAGGCGGGCCAGCGTGGACTTCCCGGAACCGGACTCGCCGACCAGGCCGACGGTCTCGCCGGGGGCGACGGCGAGGCTGACGCCCTGCAGGGCCGTCCGGTCGCCGTAGCGCTTGCCGACGCCGTCCAGGGCGAGCAGGGGAGCCGAGGCGTCGTGGTTCACCGGCGGGCTCCCGGTTCGGCGGCCACCAGGGCGGCGGTGAAGGCGTGGTCGGGCCGGTGGAGCACCCGCTCGGCCGGGCCGAGCTCGACGACCCGGCCGGCCCGCATGACCGCCACCGTGCCGCCGATCCGGCGGGCCACCGCCAGGTCGTGGGTGACCAGCAGCAGGGCGATGCCGCAGTCGGCGCGCAGGGCCCCGAAGAGGTCCAGGATCCGGCCGCGGACCAGGGCGTCCAGCGCGGTGGTCGGCTCGTCGGCGATCAGCAGCTCCGGGCCGCAGCAGATCGCGAGGGCGATCGCGGCGCGCTGGCGCAGGCCGCCGGACAGCTCGTGCGGGTACGCCCGGGCGACCCGCTCCGGATCCGGGACGCCGGCGGTGGCGAGCAGCCCGGGGACGGCGGCGCGGGCGGCCCGTCGACCGGTGGCGCTCCCGTGCCGGCGCAGCACCTCGGCGATCTGCGGGCCGATCCGGCGCAGCGGGTCGAGCGAGGCGCCCGGGTCCTGCGGCACGTAGCCGATCCGCCGGCCGCGGACGTCGCACAGGGCGCGCTCGTCGAGGGCCCGCAGGTCCGTCCCGGCGAGGCGGACGGCCCCGGTGACGGCGGCGCCGCGCCCGGGCAGCCCGAGCACCGTACGGGCGACGGTGGTCTTGCCGCTGCCGGACTCGCCGAGCAGCACCAGGGCGCCGCCGGCCGGCAGGGCGAGGGAGACCCCGTCGACGGCCCGGACACCTCCCGGGTACCCGACGGACAGGCCGTCGACCTCCAGCAGCGCGCTCACCGGACCACCTGCTCCGCGGCCCGTCGCGTCGCCGCCGGGACGGCCCGCGGCAGGTGAGCGGCGCCGTCGCCGACGCGGGTGCGCAGCGCCTCGCCGAGGGTGTTGAACACCACCGAGACGGCGAGGATGACGAGGGCCGGCAGCACCGCCACCCACGGGTGGGTGAGCAGCGCGGGCCGCAGCTCGTCCAGCATCGCGCCCCACTCGGCGGTCGGCGGTGCGACGCCGAGCCCGAGGAAGGACAGCCCGGCGGCGTACACGACGGCCAGCCCCACCAGCGAGGAGGCGTACACCAGCACCACCGGCGCCACCACGGGGGCGACCTGGCGCAGCACCAGCGCGCCCCGGCCGGCGCCGCTGACCCGGGCGGCCTCCAGGTACTCGGAGCTGCGGATCCGCCGGGCCTCGGTGAAGGCGACCCGGGCGACCGCGGGGGTGAGCACCACGGACAGCGCGAGCACGGTCGCGCCCAGGCCGGGGGTGAGCAGCGAGGCGACGGCGATCGCCAGCAGCACACCGGGGAAGGCGTAGAGCACGTCCAGCGCGCGCAGCAGCGCCTGCTCGGTGAGGCGGCCCCCGAGCCCGGCCGTGATGCCGAGCAGCGTGCCGGCGACGGTCGCGACGGTGACCGGCACGAGCCCGCCGGTGAGCGAGGCGCGCCCGGCCCAGATCAGCCGGCTCAGCAGGTCGCGGCCCTGCCCGTCGGTGCCGAGCGGGTGGCCGGGGCTGCCCGGGTCGAGCAGCCGGTCCGCGAGCCGTCCGGCGGCCGGGTCGTACGGCGCGACCAGCGGGGCGGCGAGGGCGAGCAGGACGAGCAGCACGGCGAGGGTGCCGGGCACGGCCAGGCCGAGGTTGCGTCTGAGCCACGGAGTCGACACGTCAGATCCTCACCCGGGGGTCGATCGCCGCGTGCGCCGCGTCCACCAGGACGTTGACGCCGACGAACGCGACCGCCACCACCAGCACCCCGCCCTGCACCAGCGGCAGGTCGCGGGCGGTGAGCGCGTCGTACAGCAGCCGGCCGATGCCGGGCCAGGCGAACAGGGTCTCCACGAAGACCACCCCCTCCAGCAGGTAGGCGAGTTGCAGGCCCCCGATGGTCAGCAGCGCGGGCGAGGCGTTGTGCACGCAGTGCCGCAGCACGGCGGCGGGGCGCAGGCCGCGGGCACGCAGCGAGTCGGCGAGCTCACCGGCCAGGACGGTGCCGAGCGCCGCCCGGAACACCCGCGCGGTCAGCCCGAGCGGTACGAGCGCGGCGGCGACCGCCGGCAGGACCAGGTGCCGGGCGAGGTCGGCCGGGCCGCCGGAGCCGAACACGTCGTGGGTGCCGCCGGCCGGCAGCCAGCGCAGCCCGACCGCGAAGACGGCGATCAGCAGCAGCGCCACCGAGTACTGCGGGGCGGACACCGCGAGGGTGGACAGCGCGCCGGAGATCCGGCCGCCGGGGCCGCGCGGGCGCAGCGCACCGAGGGCGCCGAGCGCCACCCCGCCGACCAGGACCAGCAGGAACGCGGCCGCGGTCAGGACGAGCGTCTGGCCGAGCGCGGGGAGCAGGAGGTCGACGACCGGGCGTTGCCCCGAGACGGAGGTGCCGAGGTCGCCGGTGAGCGCGTGGCCGAGCCAGTCGGCGTAGCGGACGGGCAACGGCTGGTCCAGGCCCAGCCGTTCGGCGAGTTCCCGGCGGGCCTCGGGCGGCGCGCCCGGACCGAGGAAGGCGGCGACCGGATCGCCGGGGACGAGCGCGACGGTCGCGAAGACGACGGCGGTGACGCCGAGCAGCGTGGGGACGGCCGGCAGGAGCCGGCGCAGCAGGAACCCGGTCACCCGTCGGCCCTCCGGGACGGGGCGCCGGACGGGCCGGCGGCGGGCCGGTGGGGTGGCGCGGGCATGGCGGTGCTGTTCCTTCCGGTCGGGGTGTCGGGCCGTCATCACGCCGTCGGGGCAAGGGCGTTCGGCCGTAGGGGACGGGGGTCGCCGGCGCCGTCGGGGCGCCGTCGCGACGGCCGCGGCCGCTTGGAGGAGCGTTGCGGACGGACGGCCCGGACAGCCAGTCAGTTCCTGATGCTGTTACCCGTGGTCACAGGATCCGCGGTGGCGGGAGCGCCACTGCCGGGGCTGCCGGGGCCCGGTCCCGTCCTTGACCTGCACAAGGAACCGGACCTAGGGTTCCCGGCATGGCTATCCGGCGGACCGACTTCACCCTGGTGGGGATCGGCGGCTCGTGGCACCGCAGGTCCTTCGACGAGCTCTGTCGACCGCGCGCCGCGCGCTGACCGCCCCGGTCCACATCCGCCGCGGTCGGCGCCCCCTCCTCTCCCGGATCCGCGCCCGACGCCCGTCCGCGTCCCCGACGGATCCCCGCCGCAGCACACCGCGTCCATGGCGGCCGACCGGCCGCCAGCTAGGGGGACCGCATCGCCATGCCACACCACAGACGTCCAGCCTCCGCCCCCGGAGGTGCCCGATGGCAGCAGTGAGCACCTTCGCCGGGCCGACCGCCCCGACCGCCCCGACCGGCCCGCGCGGCCGGCGGCTCCCCGCCCGCCGCGGCGCCTGCGGCGGCACCGGTGCGGGGGACGCCCCCGTCACCAGCCCCGTCACCAACCCCGTCACCGCCCCCGCCCCCGCCACCGCCCCGGACCGGCCGCAGGCCGAGACCGACAACCCGCTGGACCTGATCGCCGGTCACCAGCTGCTGGCCGAAGCGGCGCCGCCCGCCGCGGGCGGGGCTGCGGCCGGCTGCGGCTGCGGCCACCCGATGTGCGTGGACGAGGACCGCGACCGCACCGCGCTCGCCCGGGTCTTCCTGGTCGAGCGGCACTCCGTCGCCAGCGCCGGACTGCGCAGCGTGCTGGCCACCGCGCCCGGCCTGACGGTGGTCGGCTCCACCGGCGACCCACTGCGCGCGGTGGCGGCCGTGCGCCGGATCGCCCCCGACGTCGTGCTGCTCGGCCGCGGCGCCAGCCTGGAGGAGGACCTGGCGACCGTGGTGGCACTGCGCGGACCGGACGGGGCGCCCGACGCGCGGGTCCTGCTGCTGCGCCGGGCCGAGTCGACCGCCGAGGCCTCCCGGATGTTGCTGGCCGGAGCGGGCGGGTGCTTCCCGCTCGACCTGGCCGGGGAGCGGATCATCGGCGCCGTCCAACTCGCCGCGGCCGGCGGGTCGGTGTTCCTGCCGGCGCCGCCGCCCGCCCGGATCCACGCGGCGGCCCCCGTCCGGCACCTCGGCGAACTGCCGCCGCAGCGCGCCGGGTTGACCGAGCGGGAGCGGGAGGTGCTGGTCAAGTTGGGCCTCGGGCTGAGCAACGCCGAGATCGGGCGCGAACTCGCCCTGGCCGAGGCCACCGTGAAGAAGCACCTCACCCAGGCCATGCGCAAGATCGGGCAGCCCGACCGGCTGCGGGCCGCGCTCTACGCCCACCGCCACGGGCTCGCCGGGTAGTCCCGCCGCCCCCACGGGGACGTCCGGACGCCCGGACGCCCGGACGCCCGGACACGCAGACACGCAGACACGCAGTCACCGCCCGAGGGCGGGTCCCGCCGGTACGCGGGGCCCGCCCTTCGTCGTGCCCGGGGCCCGTGCTCGGTCGCGCCGGGGCCGGGCGGGTGGCGCGCGGTTCCCGGGAGGGGCGGGAAGGGCTCGCGCAGGGCGACCTTCGGAGCATCCGCACGGCGACGATCGGCGCCCCGACCGGCGCCGTTCGGGGCTACCGGGCCGCGCGGGCCGCTTCGTAGCGTGGCGGGAACGACGACGACACGACGGTCCGAAGGATCGTTCAGCCGAAGGGAGATGGCCCGATGGGGGGTGTGTCCGACGGGACCGGCGCTCCGACCGGCTCCGCTGCCCGGGCGGGCGGCGAGGCCGGCCCGCGTACGGCGGTCCTGGCAGCCGCGAGCCAACGGCACCCCGGCGCGGAGCAGCCGAGGTCCCCGTACCGGGGGATGCCGGACGCCGAGCGGTCCGCGCTCTGGCGGCAGCGGCTGCACGAGGCGGAGGCCGGCCTGACGCGGTACCTGGTGTCACGCGGGGACGAACTGCACCTCACGGACTGGTTCGTCCTGCAGTCCGAGCTCTTCGCCGACCTGCCCGGGCCGGACGCGCCGGCCGTCGAGTGGCAGCGGGTGTTCTTCCGCGACCAGGCGCTGATGGAACGTTTCCTCGTCCTGCGCTACGGCGAGCAGGTGCTCGGCGACTGGGCCCGGTCCAACGCCGAGGTGCACCGGGAGGTCGAGCCCGACCACGGCCGGGGCGCCGCCGACCCGATCCACCGGATCGCCCGGCAGGCCGAACTGTACGGCTCGCACTACGAGTTCGACGACGACGCGCCGCCCGGCCCCGAGCACGCGGCGCTCACCATCACGCACTGCGCGATCTGGGACTACCGGGAGAAGGCCCGGCGCTCGGGCGTCCGGCTGACCCTCGCCTCGCCCTGCACCTACTGCACCGAGGCGCTGTCCGCGAACATCCGCGCCAAGGGCTACCGGCCGGCGCACCGGCTGACCCACGGCCCGACCGGCCACGGCTGCCGCTGGGAGTCCACGACCGCCGACGAGCCCGCGACCACGACCGCGACCGCCGTCGAGCCCGCGACCGCGACCGCGACCTCGACCGAGCCCGGGCCGCCCGCCGGAACGACCGGGCCCACCGCCACCGACGAACCCGGGGAGTCCTGAGATGTGCGGCATCACCGGCTGGATCGACTGGGACACCGACCTGCTCCACCAGGCCCGGACCGTCCGGGAGATGACCGCCACCCTGGCCTGCCGGGGCCCGGACGCGGACGGCCTCTGGCTCTCCCGGCACGCCGCCCTCGGCCACCGCCGGCTGTCGGTGATCGACCCGGACGGCGGCGCGCAGCCGCTCGCCGACCGCCCCGGAGCGGACCCGACGGCCGTGCTCTCCTACAACGGCGAGCTCTACAACCACCGCGAGCTGCGCACCGAACTGGAGGCCCTCGGGCACGTCTTCCGCACCCGCTCCGACACCGAGGTGGTCCTGCGCGCCCACCTCCAGTGGGGCAGGTCCGCGCCGACCAGGTTCAACGGCATCTACGCCTACGCCCTGTGGGACACCCGGCGCGCGGAGCTGCTGCTGGTCCGCGACCACCTCGGCATCAAGCCGCTGTACTGGCACGCCCACCGCAGCGGCGTGCTGTTCGGCTCCGAGCCGAAGGCGGTGCTCGCCAACCCGCTGTTCCGCGCCGAACTGGACGCCGAGGGCATCGCCGAGCTGTTCGCGCTGCCCGCCGCGCCGAGCGCCGGCCACGGCCTCTTCCGCGGCCTGCACGAGGTCCGGCCCGGCCACCTGGTGGTCGTCACCCGTACCGCCACCCGCGAAGTCCGGTACTGGCGGCCGGAGTCCGCCGAGCACCGGGACGACGCCGTGACCACCCGGCGGACCGTCCGGGAGCTGCTCGCCGACGCCGTCGAGCGCCAGCTGATCAGCGACGTGCCGCTGTGCACCCTGCTCTCCGGCGGCGTCGACTCCAGCGCCGTCACCGCGCTGGCCGCCGCCGCCCGCGAACGGGCCGGCCAGGGCAAGATCACCAGCTTCTCCGTCGACTTCCCCGGCAGCGCCGACCGCACCCCCGACGCCTGGCGGACCACCCGCGACGCCCCCTACGTGGAGGCCGCCGCCGAGCACATCGGCACCCTGCACACCACCGTCCTGGTGCCCGACGACGACCTGCTGGACGCCCGCGACGCCGTCCTGCGCGCCCGCGACCGCCCCGGGTGGGGCGAGATGGACGCCTCCCTGCACCTGCTGTTCCGGGAGGTGCGGCGGCGCTCCACCGTCGCGCTCTCCGGCGAGGCCGCGGACGAGATCTTCGGCGGCTACCCCTACTTCCACGACACCGATGCGGTCGCCGCCCCGACCTTCCCGTGGCTGCACGGCAGGGCCACCCCGGCGGACCTGCTGCGCGCGGACGTCCGGGCCGAGGTGCGCCCCGAGGAGTACACCGCGGCCGCGTACCACCGCTCGCTCGGCGAAGTGCCGCGCCTGGACGGCGAGTCGGCCCGCGACGCGCGGATCCGCGAGGTCTTCCACCTGGCGCTCACCCGCTGGCTGCCGCCGCTGCTGGACCGGGTGGACCGGGTGTCGATGTCGGTCGGCCTGGAGGTGCGGGTGCCGTTCTGCGACCACCGGCTGGTGGAGTACCTGTGGAACGTCCCGTGGGCGCTCAAGGCACCGGACGGCCGGGCCAAGGGCCTGCTCCGGGACGCCGTCCGGGACCTCCTCCCGCCGCAGGTCGCCGACCGGCCCAAGAGCGGCTACCCCTCCACCCCCGCCGTCCGCTACACCGAGGTGCTCACGGCCCGCGCGCAGGAACTGCTGGCCGACCCCAACGCGCCGGTCTTCGAGCTGGTGGACCGCGAGCTGGTCCGCCGACTGCTCGCCGAGGGCCGGCCGCTGCCCAGTCCGCGCACCGCGCCCAACCCCGTCGGCGGCCTCGACCACCTGGTCCAGGTCGACGAGTGGCTGCGCGCCTACCGGGTGGGGCTGCGATGAGCGGAGCCCTGACCCGATCCGCCGGGAACGCCACCGAACAGGACTTCCGGGCCGCCTCCCGCGGCTGGACCACCGGGGTCGCCGTCGTCACCACCACCGCCGACGAGGAGGTCTTCGCCAAGACGGTCTCCTCGTTCAGCACCCTCTCCCTCGACCCGCTGCTGGTCACCGTCGCGGTCGGCCGGCACAGCCCGCTGGTGGCCGCCGCCGAGGCCTCCGGACGCTTCGGCCTGTCCGTCCTGACGGCCCACCAGGCCGACGTGGCCCGGCTGTTCGCCACCCCCGGGGCCGGACGCGCGAGCGGCGCCTTCACCACCGTACCGATGCGGACGGCCGCCACCGGCGCGCCGCTCGTCGAGTCCGCCCTGGCCTGGTTCGACTGCCGGCTGCACTCGGCCCTCCCCGGCGGCGACCACACCATCCTGATCGGCCGGGTCGCCGCCGCGGACCGCGCCGACGGCGAACCCCTCCTCTACCACGACGGCCAGTACCGCCTCCTGGCCCCGACCCCCCTCACCACCACCGGAGTCCGCGCATGACACTGCTGGAAACCACCACCGGCCGCGGCGCGCCCGCCACCGCCCGGGGCCTGCTCACCGGCGACCGCTACCGCGCCGAACTCGACGACGGACGCGAGCTCTACCTCGACGGCCGGCGGATCTCCGACCCCGCCCGGCACCCGGCCTTCCGACCGGCCGTCGACGAGCTGGCCCGCCTGCTCGACCTCCAGCACGACCCCGACCACCGCGAACTGCTCACCTGGCAGGACCCGGACAGCGGGCTGCGCCTCGCCCGCGCCTACCAGCCCCCGCGCACCCTCGACGACCTCCGGCTCCAGCGCCGCAGCGCCGAGTTCTGGCACGCTGAAGCCCTCGGGCAGCAAGGCCGCTCACCCGCCTTCATGGCCTCCATCGCCGTCGGCGTCCACGACTTCCGGCACCGGCTCGCCGAAGCCGACCCGCGCTTCGGCGCCAACGCCGAAGCCTGGTACCGGTACTGCGCCACCAACGACCTCGTCCTCTCGCACGCCCTCGGCGACCCCCAGATCGACCGCTCCGCCGACCCGCTCGACGACCCGGACCTCGCCCTGCGCGTCATCGAGGAGAACGACCGGGGCATCGTGGTGCGCGGCGCCAAGCAGCTCACCACCCTCGCCCCGCTCGCCCACGAGGTCCTCGTCTACCTCTCCGCCTCCTTCACCGAGGGCCGCGGCGAGCAGTTCGTCAGCTGGTTCGCCCTGCCGCTCAACACCCCCGGGCTGGTCACCCTCGCCCGCGAACCGCTCGGCAGCGCCCCCTGGGGCCACGCCCACCCGCTCGGCGCGCGGTACGACGAGCAGGACGCGATGCTCTTCTTCGACGACGTCCTGGTGCCCTGGGACCGCGTCTTCCTACTGCGCGACGCCGCCCTCGCCCGGCTCGGCCTCGGCCGGATCAACGCCTGGAGCGCCTACATCGGCCACGTCCGCTACCGCGAGCGCCTGCGCACCCTGCTCGCCACCGCCACCCTCGTCGCCGAGTCGATCGGCGTGGACGGCTTCCGCAACATCCAGGAGGACCTCGGCCGCCTCGCCGGCTACGCCGAACTCACCGAGTACTTCCTGGACGCCGCCGAGGCCCGCGGCGGCCTCACCGACGGCGGCCTGTTCGCCCCCGGCGACACCGCCGCCTCCCGGGTCTGGTCGGCCGAGGTGGCCGGCAGCGCCGTCGAGATCGTCCGCCGGATCGGCGCCTCGGGCCTGCTCATCCAGCCCACCGCCGCCGACCTCGCCCACCCCCGGCTGCGCCCGCACCTGGACCGCTACATGCGCGGCCGCGGCATCGACGCCGAACGCAAGGCCCGGCTGTTCCGGATCGCCTGGGAGCTCACCGGCGATGGCTTCGGCCAGCGCCAGGACCTCTACGAGTACGTGCACCGCGGCGACCTCACGCGCAACCGGATCAACATCTTCAAGCGGTACGACCAGAGCGGGGCCCGCGCGCGCCTGCTGGACCTGGTCGACCGGCCCACCGGCACCGAGGAGAACGAGAAGTGAGCACGTCCGCCGTCGAGATCCAGGCCCGCACCCTCGCCGGGTACGCCGACGCCAGCCGGCTGCGCCAGGTCCAGGACCGCGACTGGGTGCTCGACCAGGTCACCGGCGCCCCCGAGACCCTGATCGACCTCGGCAGTGGGATCGGCCAGCTGCTCCAGGCCGCCCTGGAACGCTTCCCCACGCTGCGGCGCGCCGTCGGCCTGGAACGCTCCGAGCACCGCATCGACGAGGCCGCGGCCCGGCTCCGGCCGTACGGCGAGCGGGCCGCCCTGTACCGGGCCGACCTCACCGCGCCCGAACCGCTGCCCTTCCGCGCCGACGTGATCACCCAGACCTCGGTGCTGCACTGGCTCCACCCCGACGAGGAACGGATCTTCGCCTGGGCCGCCGCCCACCTCGCCCCCGGCGGCACGTTCCTGCTCACCACCTACCACCCCGCCCGGGACGAGCACGGCCTCGGCGGCGAGGACGAGCTCGTCCGCGACGCCCTGGTCGCCCTCGGCACCCCCGAGGACGAGGTGCCCGGCGCCTTCGCCCGCGGCGGGGTGCTGCCGATCGCGACCCGCACCAGGACCGTCGACGGCCTCACGGCGGTGATCGCCCCACACCTCACGGTCGCCGCGCACCGGGAGCGCGACGCCGTCGTCACCGTCGACAGCGCCGCGCAGTACGAGCACTTCCACGCCGCCACCTTCGGCGACTACTACAGCCGGCTGGTGCCGGAGGAGCAGCGCGCCGCGTTCTTCCGCGCCGTCGGCGAGAGCGCGTGGCGCCGGCAGCGGGAGCGCGGACACGTCAGCCACATGGCCGTCCGGCTCTGGACGCTGACCCCCCGTTAGCCCGGATCGTTAACAGCATGTGTAGCCCGCCGCTCACCCCTGGGAGGAGCGGCGGGCTGCGCCTACGCTGAGGCCTGTCACCACCGGACCGACCTGCATGGCCGAGGAGCCCCCGTGTCAACTCCCCCCGCCGGACGGGAACTCGGCGCGTTCCTGCGCGCCCACCGCGAACTCCTCAAGCCCGCCGACGTCGGGCTCACCGCGACCACCCGCCGCCGCACCCCGGGCCTGCGCCGCGAGGAGGTCGCCTCCCTCTCCGGGGTCGGCCTGGCCTGGTACACCTGGGTCGAACAGGGCAGGGTCGCGGCCTCCCGGCAGGTGCTGGAGGCCATCGCCCGTGTGCTCAGACTGGACGACGCCGGCCTGCGGCACGCCCTGCGCCTGGCCGGGTACCACGAGCCCGCGCAGGCCGCCGGCCCGGAGGGCAGCGGCCGGATCGCCGAGGCCATCCAGCCCGTCCTCGACTCCTGGACCGCCAGCCCGGCCGTGCTGCTCGACCGGCACTTCGACCTGCGCGGCTGGAACGCCGCGTGGGCGGCGCTCTGGGGCTCGCCCGAGTGCGTGCCCGCGGACCGGCGCAACCTGATGTGGGTGATGGCCGCCCACCGGCAGGTGCGCGCGGTGCTGCGCGACTGGGAACCACTCGCCATGAACGTCTTCCAGCACTTCCGCGCCCAGGCCGGCCCCGCCCTCGCCGACCCCCGCACCCGGGAGGTCTACCGGCACCTGGACGAGGACGCGCCGGAGCTCCGCCACTGGTGGGGGTGCCACTCGGTGGCGGAGCTGACCGTCCGCACCGTCACCGTCGAGCCGGCCGGCCTCGGACCGGTCCGGCTGACCCTGTCCTCCTTCCACCCGGTGGACGACCCCTCGGCGACGGTGCTGCTGTTCACCCCGCGCGGCGACGCCGACCGGGCGCGGATGACCGAACTGGTCGAGCATCCGTTGCGCGCGGTCGGCGGTGCGGAGCAGGAGCGCCGGGTGGGCTGAGCCCGTCGGGGCCTCAGACCTTCTCCGTGGCCGTGGTGGCCGTGGCCGTGGCCGGGGTCGTGGTGGCCGTGGCCGGGGTCGTGGTGGCGGCCGGGCTCGCCGCGCTCGCCCGGCGCAGCCCCAGGCTCACCGCCGCCGCGCCGAGCGCGGCCAGCAGGGCCAGTCCGCCGCCGACCAGCAGCGTGCCGTCCGCGACGTCGCCGAACGCGCCCACCGCCCAGGCGCCGACCCCGGTGCCCGCGTACATGGTCGAGGTCAGCCACGCGCTGGAGGTCGCGCGCAGCTCGGGGGCGACGGTGCCCGCCAGCGTCTGCTGGTCCGTCACGAAGCCGCCCGACGCCAGGAACCACACCGTCACCCCGGCCAGGGCGAGCACCAGGCCCGGACCCTTGGCCGCGACCGTGATCCCCACCGCGAGCAGGACGCCCCACAGCGGCAGCAGCGGCAGGTCGGAGCGCCCGGCGCTCCTGGCCCGGTCGCCGAGCCGGCCGCCCAGCAGCGAGCCGGCGATGCTGCCGGCGCCGACCAGCACGCCCACCAGGCCGAGTGCCTGCACCGACAGGTCGAAGCGCTGCACCAGCACCGCGCCGAGGAAGGTGTAGGCGCCCAGGTTGGCCGTGTTGAACACGGTGTTGACCAGCAGGGCGCGGCGCAGGGTCGGGTCGGCCCAGCCGGCCAGGATCGCCCGGACGGCACCCACCCGCGGCGCCCGGGCCTCGGCCTGCGCCTGTGGTGCACGGCCCCGGACCTGGCGCAGCAGCAGCGGCACGGCCGCTGCGGTGCCGACGGCCAGCGCCCAGAACGCCGAGCGCCAGCCGGCCAGCCCGGCCAGGAAGCCGCCGAGCGGCACGCCGATCACCTGGCCGCAGGAGAACAGCGCCATCCCGAGGCCCAGCGCCCGCCCGCGCACCGCCTCCGGCGCGGTCTCGGCGATGTGCGCCCAGATCGCCGGCCCGGCCGCGGCCGCCGCCAGCCCGGCCACCGCGCGGGAGACCACCAGCAGGGTCAGCCCGGTGGACAGCGCCGCCGCGGCGTTGGACAGGACGAACAGCAGGCTGCCCGCGACGAGGGTGCGGCGGCGGCCGAAGCGGTCGCTCAGCAGTCCGAGGAAGGGCGCGGCGACGGCGTACACCAGCACGTACGCCGTGACGCTGGAGGCGGCGGCCGCCTCGCTGGTGTGGACCGAGTCCGCGATGGTCGGCAGGAGCGGCGAGACCAGGAAGGTCTCCGTGCCGAACAGGAACAGCAGGAGGAACACCCCGGCGTAGCGCCACCGGTCGAAGCCCCGCGCCGGCGTGTCCACCGGCGGGACGTCCTGGGCCCGGTCGGGCAGGGGCGGGTCGGAGATGCTGCTCACGGTGAAGTACCACCTTCTCGTACGGGCGCGCGCGGCTGGCCCTCGGACGGCGGGCGGTAGCGGCCGCGCGACGGCTGACAGGACGTCCGATGCGGCCATCCTGCGGACCGCTCGGGCGGCCAGCCAGACAGGCGGTGATCCTGTGACTCCGGCTCACAGGCTGAGCCGCGGCGGCCTCGTGGCGGGGTGCCTCCGCCCGTGTGCTGTCGTGGGGTGTCTGGTCGTCGTGCGCTGTCGTGCCGGCCTCCGGGCGCGGGGCGCACAGCGGGGCCGGCCCGCCGGTCGTAGCGTCGGGGCGTGCCGAGCCGCCGGGGCGGCGGGTTCCTCGGCCCCCGCGACGACCACCGAACGAGGATCCGTACGATGACCACAGCCTCCCCCGACGACGCACCGGACGACCGGGCGGGCGCTCCCCGGGAACGCCGCTTCGAACCGGACCTCCGGTCGATGACCCGGATCAACCTGCGTCCCATCGCCTCACCCATGCCGCTGGGCTTCTTCACGGTCGCGATCGCCTCCGTGATGACCGGCTGCCTCCAGCTGGGGATCCTCGGGCCGCCGGCGCGCGGCGCCGTCGCGCTGTGCGTGCTGCCCGCCTTCGCCCTGCAACTCCTGGTCAGTGTCCTGGCGTTCGGCGCCCGCGACGTGATCGCGGCGACGCTCATGGGGGTGTTCGCGGGCAGCTGGCTGGCCTACGCGCTCGTCATGTTCACCGGCGCGGCCGACGGCCTGCGCGTGCTGGGCGTGTTCAACCTGGCGTTCCTCTGCTTCGGGGCGCTGATGACCGCCGTGACCCGGCCCAAGCGGGCGCTCTGGTTCGTACTGGCGGCCTCGCTGCCCCGCTGGGCGGCCACCGGGCTCGCCGGCCTCACGGGCGCCGAGTGGCTGACGCGCACGTCCGGAGCGCTCGGTCTCCTGGTGGCGCTCGTCGCGACGTACGCGGCGTTCGCCCTGATGCTGGAGGACATGCGGGCCGAGGAGGTGCTGCCGATCGGCCGCAGCGGCCCCGCCCGCGCCGCCGTCCACGGCGATCTGGCCGTCCAGCTCCGCAACCTGGAACGCCAGGCGGGCGTGCGCCGCACGCTCTGAACGCCCGGCGCCCGGCGCCCAGTGCCCAGTGCCCAGTGCCCGGCGCCCGGCGCCCAGTGCCCGGCGCCCGGTGCCCCGCACCGCCTGCCCGGGCGGGCGCGGGGCGCACCGGCTGCGGGGCCCGGGCGGGCGGTCGAGGCTCAGCGGTCGAGGGTCAGGCCGTTCGCCGGGCGAGGCGGCTGCGGACGGAGTCCAGGGTGGTGGCGATGAGGAGCGACTGCGCGAGCGGGACGAGGTGGGCACCGCTGTCGCCGTGGGCCGCGGCGTCCATCGACTCGACCATGAGGCGGTAGGGGTCCTGCGGCGGGTAGTGGCGGTGGTGGCCCGCGGCAGCGGGCGTTCCGCTGGTCGTGAGCGTGCTGGGGGCCGAGCCGGCGCAGAAGGCCGGCGGGGTGAGGGTGATGGAGCCGTCCGTACCGGTGGTGGTGAAGGTCTCGGACATGCCGCCGACGAGAGAGCAGCCGACCTCGGCCGTGCCCCGGCCGGGGAAGTCGAGCAGGAAGCGGGTGGCGGAGTCGGCGGAGCCGGGGTGCCAGTGGTCCTGTTCGGCCCGGACGACCCTCGGGCTCCGCCACCCGAAGGCGGCGAGCGCGGCGGCGACGGCGTAGTAGCCGACGTCGTAGAGGGCGCCGCCACCGAGGGCCGGGTCGAGGCGGTAGTTGCCGGCGGCGGGGGCGAGGCCGTCGAACCGGGCGGTGACGGTGTGGACGGTGCCGACCGCGCCGCGGGTGATCATGGATTCGAGGTCCCGGGTGCGCGGATGCCAGCGGTTCCAGGCCGCCTCGACGAGCAGGCGTCCGGTGGCGCGGGCGGTGGCGGTCATGGCGCCCACCTCGGCGGCGGTGAGCCCGAGCGGCTTCTCGCACAGCACGTGCTTGCCCGCCCGCAGGGCGCGCTCCACCCAGGGGCGGTGGGCGCTGTTGTGGAGCGCGACGTAGACGACGTCGACGTCGGGGTCGTCCAGCAGGTCCTGGTAGCGGGTGTACACCCGGGCCGGGTCGAGGGCGCGGGCGCGCCGGGGGTCGCTCGCGGCGACGGCGTGCAGGCGCGGGCCGTCGGCCGCGTGGACGGCGGGTGCGAGGCTGGAGGCGGCGATCGAACCGGCGCCCAGGAAACCCCAGTTGGCCATGGTCAGTCCTCCTCCGGCGTGGCGGTCGGACCGCTGGCCGTCGTCGGCTCGGCGGTCGTCGTCGGACCGCTGGCCGTCGTCGGCTCGGCGGTCGTCGCGGCGGCCAGGTCCAGGACGAGTGAGCTCCAGCCGAAGGAGCGTGCGCCGTGCCCGGCGGCGTCCTCCGGGCCGTAGCACTCCCGGGTGCCCGAGGCCGCGACGAGGGCGCAGGTGCGCGTCGCGAGCGTGTCGGCCTCCGCGCGGTAGCCGCGCCGGCGCAGGCCCCAGTACAGGTACCAGTTGAGGTTGACCCAGCTGGAGCCGCGGAAGATGGCCCCGGTGCGGAACGAGGGGTCGTAGGACGGCTCGGTGGCGGCGACGCTGGGGACGGGGTGGGGGAGCCAGAACTCCCGCTCGTTCAGGAGGTGTTGTTCGATGACCCGGTGCGCGGCGGTGTCCGGCACGGAGTCGAGGAGGACGGGCAGGAGCGCACTCGCCGTGAGGACGTCGCTGCGCCGCCCGGCGACGAGGTCGAGGTCGTGGAAGGCGCCGTCGGCCTCGTCCCAGCAGTGCCGCATCAGCGCGGCGCCGATCGCGCGGGACTCCTCGGCCAGCCGGTCCGCCGTGCGCCCGTTCGGTCCGGCGGTCCGGGCGAGGCGTGCCAGGCAGGCC
Source organism: Kitasatospora sp. NPDC096140 (assembly GCF_040303045.1). Taxonomy (NCBI): domain Bacteria; kingdom Bacillati; phylum Actinomycetota; class Actinomycetes; order Kitasatosporales; family Streptomycetaceae; genus Kitasatospora; species Kitasatospora sp. NPDC096140. Next base: position 25,690 of record NZ_JBEOUW010000035.1, on the reverse strand, counting down.
AGTCCGTCGGCGTACACGGTGTTGACCAGCACGTCGTTCCAGACGAACAGCCTCCGGTCGCGGAGCGGGGCCTCGGGCGTGCGGGCGGGGGAGGCGTAGGCCGTGATCAGCGACCGCATGGCGCGGTGCCAGGCGGTGTGCACGGCACCCTCGGGGACGGCCTGGATGCCGAGCGCGGCATCGTACTTGGGGCTGCTGTCGAGTCCGGACTCGTCGGGCTGGTAGATCTCCAGCAGCCCGGTGCCGGGGCTGGTCCGGTGGTCCCTGAGCCAGCGGAAGAAGGCGAGCGCCGGCGGCAGGACGCGGCGCAGCCAGAGGTCGTCGCCGGTCGCCCGGTACACCCGCTCGACGGCTCGGGCCACCACGGGCGGCGCGATGGTGACGGACCGCCACCCCTCCCAGAGGTCGATCCTGAAGTCCGCGGTGGCGCGCGGTCGGAGGTCGTCCTGCCAGAGGACCATGTGCGGCAGGAAGCCGGTGGGTGTGACCGCGCTGAGCAGGGAGCGCAGTTCGTCCCGGGCTCGCCGGGTGTCGACGTGGGTGAGGGCGACGGCGTGGAAGCTGCTGTCCCAGGCCCACTGGAAGGGGTAGCTGTCGGGGGAGGGGCAGGTGAAGTCGTAACTGCGCTGGGCCGCCCGGGAGAAGCCGGTGCGGTGGTTGCGGGCCAGCGTGTCGCGGGCCTTGGCGGAGCTCTCAGTGACGGACATGCGGGGTGACTCCCGAGGGGGACGCGTCGGCGGCGGCCGGGCGGCTTCGCCCGGCGGCGAGCAGCAGCGCGGCGAGGGGCAGCAGGCAGCCGGCGAGGCCGAAGGCCGAACGGACGCCGAGGTGGTCGGACAGGGTGCCGAGCAGCAGGGGCGCGAGCATGATGCAGGTGCTGACCGCGAGTTGGACGCGGGCCGTGGCCTGGTCGGTGCGGCCGGGCGCCGTGCTCACCGCGAGCGAGAGGGTCAGGGGGAAGAGGTTGGCGACGCCGAGGCCGCCGAGGGTCAGGCCCACCAGGGCGAGCCAGGTGGTGGGGGCGAGCCACAGGGCGAGGAAGCCGACGGCGGCGACGGTCAGGGCGCCGGCCACCAGCGCGACCGAGCGGGTGGGGCGGGTGCCGGCCGTGAGCCGGCTCCCCGCCAGGCGGCCGATCAGCTCGCCCCCGTAGAACAGCGCCAGTGCCACCGACGCCTGACTGTCCGTCAGGTGGAAGGCGCTGGTGAGCAGGGGGGCGGCGTAGTAGGCGAGGCAGAACTCGAAACCCACGACGAGGCCGCACAGGGCGGCCCGCAGCGGGAACGCGCCGGCCGGCCGCCGGGCCTCCACCACGCCCCGGGCGGGCGCGGCGGAGGCGGCGGTCGTGGCGGAGGTGGCGGAGGTGGCGGAGGTGGCGGAGGCGGCGGGGCGTGGGCGCAGCGGCTCGTGGCGGAGTACCGGGTACATCGCCGTGAGCGCGAGGGCGGGCAGCACCAGGGACCAGTTCCACGACACCCCGGCGCCCTCCAGGCCGCTGACGACCAGGGGCGCGGCGAGGGCGCTGACGCTCGCGGCCGCGTTGGCCTCGACCAGGGCGCGCGCCCGGAGGGACTCCTGCGCGCCGTGGTGTTCGGCCAGCACCGCCAGCGCCGTCGTCTGCAGCAGCGCCCCGCCGACGCCCCCGAGCACCGCCGCGCCGAGTGTGACGGCGGCCGACAGCGCGGTCGCCAGCAGGAGCGAGCCCAGGGCCAGGGCGGCGAGCGCGGACCAGAAGAGCAGCCGGTGGCCCAGCCGGGCGCGGAGGCGGCGGAACAGCAGGTTGGTGAGCATCGCGCCGGCCGCGAAGGCCGTGGAGTGCAGGCTCATCAGGGCGTAGGACAGCTGCAGGTCCTGACGCAGGAGCGGCAGCAGCGGGCCGAGTGCGTACAGGAGGTAGGCGTAGACGGCCAGGCCGGCGTAGGCGGTGGCGGTCAGCCGGTCCCGGACGAAGACGGGTGTGCGGTGATCCGCACCGACCGGCACCGACGTGCCGGTCACCCCGGTATCCCGGCCTGCTCGGCGAAGGCTCCGTCGGCGGGGGCATGGGCAGGGGCAGTGGCGGTCGCGGGGGCGGCGGTGGCCGCCGCGGCCGAGCGGCGTACGTGGTCGAGCAGGACGGACGGGGCGAGCAGCGAGGTCTTCATCGAGGCGCCCCGCCCGTAGCCGGTGAACGCCTCGCGGACGGCGTCCTCGTCGTCGAGGCAGGCCCGGGTGGTGATCAGCGGGGCGGGGTCGACCAGGCCGGACTCGACCAGCCGCAGGGCGACGGCGGTGACGTGCGCGGAGCGGGCCATCGGGAACGAGCGGACGTCGAAGGGCGTGGAGAGCAGCTTCAGCCCCTTGGCCAGGATCATCCAGGTGTTGAGCCGCTGCGGGACGGCCGTCGCGCCGTAGATGACGTACGAGCCGCCGGGGCGCAGCAGGCCCATCGCGATCTCCCGGATGTCCTTGCCCGGGCCGTCGGCCTGCCCGGCGGAGCGACGCGGTGCCGCGATGTGCGGCAGCGCGTCGAACACGTAGTCCGCGTACTGGTCGTGGTGTTCACGCACGTACGCTTCGAGCTCCGCCGCCTGGGTGTCGGTGTTGAAGGCGCGGGAGGCGCCGTGGCGCAGCGCGACGGCCATCCGGTCGCTGTTGCGGTCCAGTACGGTGATCGGGCCGGCGCCGAGGTGGCGGTGCAGCACCTGGACGGCCAGTTGGGCGCTGGGGCCGCAGCCGAGGACGACGCAGGTGTCACCCGGTTTCGGGGGGTTGAGCAGTAACGACCGCAGGACCGAGGTCAGCGGTTCGATGACGGAGGCCAGGTCCGAGGGCACGTGCGGCGGCAGGACGACGGCCGCGGCCTGGTCGGCGTCGTAGAAGTTGCGGCCGGTGTACCAGGCCGTCTCGACGCCGAGCCGGCCGGGGAAGAGCGGTCGGAGCGCCCGGTACTCGGCCATGCCGCCGAAGTCGGTCTGCCCCCAGTAGGTCACCCGGTCGCCCGGCCGGACGTCGTCCCGGAGCCGCTTCCCGACTTCGACGACCCTTCCCACGTATTCGTGCCCGGGAATGATCGGCCAGTCCTCCGGAAAGAGGTGGCCGCGGAAGTAGGAAACGTCGGTCGAGCAGATGGAAACCGCTTCGGTCTGCAGCAGGATTTCGTCCTCGCGGCATTCCGGATCTGGCACCGGGGTGCGTTCCAGTTTCCCGGGCGAGGTCATCAGGTACGCGTACAAGGTTTTTCCCTCCACGCCTGTGTGTCATTCCACCACCGGAATCGGCGGGCGGGATCGCCCGCCGATCGTGCAGTTCCCCCGCCGGAAATTCATCCTGCGTGGTTCGGTCGGCGCCGTTCGCCCCCGGGAGACGCCTCCGCGCTCAGGAATCGACCTCGAAGGCGACGTCCAGCGCGTACCTGTCGCCCACGTACCGGGTCTCGGTGAGCTCCAGGGGGAGCTCGTCCTGGTCCGTGATGAGGCGCTCCTCGACGAGCAGCGCGGTTCCCGGAGCCACCGCCAGCAGCTCCGCCTCCCGCTCGCCGGCCGTGGCGGCCCTGATGGACGAGTGTCCGCGGGTCGGTGTCCGGCCGAGCCCGACGAGCGTCTCGTGCATCGACGCCGTGCGGAAGTCGACCTCCAGCAGCGCGGCCAGGCCCTCGGGGAACACCGCCCGTTCCAGTGCGGTGGGGATCCCGTCGGCCAGCCGCACCCGGGCGACCTCCACGACCCGGGCGGACCTCCGCAGCCGCAGCCGGTGGACCTCCTCCGGCAGGGCGGCCCGGAGGCTCGCCGAAATCAGTTGTGACGAGGGCTTCCGGCCCTGTCTGCGCATTTCCTCGCTGAATCGGACAAGGTTCTCCGCGCGACGGTGGGTCGGCGGTTCCGCGACGAATGTCCCGCGCCCGGACACCCGGTACACCAGACCTTCCGTGACGAGTCGTTGAACGGCTGCCCGGGCGGTCATCCGGCTCACTCCGAATTCCTCGCACAAATCCGCCTCCGAGGGGAGGGGGTCATGCGGCCGGTGCTTGGCGATCCGGTTTCTCAGGGCCTGTTCGATCCGGTGGTACCTGGGCGCGAAATCCGTTTCCAAAAGGGGGCCTCCGAAATTGAGACTACGCCGTCCGGCTGTCTAGTCAACCAGCGTAGACCAGTACAGAGCGGGACATTTCCCGGTGAAATGCGCCAAGGGCAAGAGGCGTGCATCGTGATCCCCGTCACACCCGGCCCCGGTCGGCGGGCGGGACAGCTGTATAGACGGCTAGACGGCCCGAAGTTATCGTCGGACTGTCCGCGCGTCTCCCCCGGTCGGCGGGACGCGGAACGCCTCACCCCTAGGACAGGCTCATGGACCACACCGGCATCGACGACCCCACCGGCATCGCCGTCCGGGAGCTCGCCAAGATGATCGACCACTCGCTCCTGCGGCCCGAACTGACCACCACCGAGGTCCTGCGCGGCTGCGAGCTCGCCGCGGCCTACGACGTGGCCTCCGTCTGCGTGCGCCCCGCCGACACCGTCCTCGCGGTCAAGGCCCTCGCCGGCACCGCGGTCGCGGTCGGCACCGTCATCGGCTTCCCGCACGGCGGCTCCACCACCGCGGTCAAGGCGGGCGAAGCCGTGGACGCCCTGGCGGCGGGGGCGACCGAACTCGACATGGTGCTCAACATCGGCCTGCTGCGCAGCGGGGAGGACGACGCGGTGCGGGCGGACATCGCGGCGGTGGCCGATGTGGCGAGGGGCACCGCCCTCACCAAGGTGATCTTCGAGAACGCCTACCTCGACGACCAGGAGAAGCTGCGCGCCTGTCGCCTCAGCACCCTGGCGGGCGCGGACTTCGTGAAGACCTCGACCGGCTTCGCGCCCGGGGGCGCGACCCTGGCGGACGTCCGGCTGATGCGTGCGAACGTCCCCGCGCACATGAGGGTCAAGGCGGCGGGCGGGGTGCGCACCCTCGACCGGATGCTGGAGTTCGTGGCCGCCGGCGCCGAACGCTTCGGGGCGACCGCCACCGCCACCATCCTGGACGATCTGGCCGCCCGCCGGGCCGCCGGCTGAACTCCCGTCCCCCGCCCCGGCCTTCAGGAGGCCGGGGCGGCAGGGCGGTCCGGCCGGTCAGGGCGGTCCGAGCCGGCAGCGTGGTCGGGGTCGGCGGCGTGGTCCGGGTCGGCCGGCAGCCGGGTGCGGAAGGTGGTCGGCCCGGGCGCGGCGAGGACGGTGAGGCTGCCGCCGTGGATCGCGGCGATGTCGCGGGCGATCGGCAGGCCCAGCCCGGCGCCGCCGTCGTCGCGGCTGCGGGCGTCGTCCAGCCGGGTGAAGCGCTCGAAGATCCGTTCGCGGTCGGCGGGTTCGATCGGCGGCCCGTCGTTGGCCACGTCGAGGACCGCGTGGCCGGTGGACCGGTCGCTGTCGAGGCGGACGGTGACGTGCTGCCGGGCGTGCCGGTGGGCGTTGTCGAGCAGGTTGGTGAGGAGCCGGCCCAGCCACAGGCGGTTGCCGACCACCGTGACGGCGGAGTCCGTGTGCACGGCGACGGGGTTGGCCCCGGCGCCGCGGGCCGCGACCGTGGTGTGCACCAGCTCGGCGAGGTCGACGGCCTCACCGGGCCGGTCGCGCCCGGCGGCGTCGAGGCGGGCGAGCAGCAGGAGGTCGGCGGCGAGGGCCTGGAGGCGCTCGGTGTCCTCCAGCGCGCCGGTCACCAGGTCGGCGCGCACGGCGTGGTCGGGGTGGGCGAGGGCCACTTCGAGCTGGGTGCGCAGGACCGTGAGGGGGCTGCGCAGCTCGTGGGAGGCGTCGGCGATGAAGCGGCGCTGGCGGGTGCCCGCGGCTTCGAGGCGTCCGAGCATGGCGTTCATGGTGCCGGCGAGCCGGGCGATCTCGTCGTCGCTGTGGGGCTCGGGGACGCGGCGGTCCAGGTCGCGGTCGCCGATGGCGGCGACCTCGGCACGGATGGCCTCGACGGGCCGCAGGGCCCGGCCGGTCGCACGCCAGGTGAGGACGCCGACGGTGATCAGCAGGACGGTGCTCAGCGCGGCGAACGCGGCGGTGGTGAGGTCCTCGGCGGCGTCGACGGTGCGCAGCGACGCACCGACGTGGACGGTGACGGGCCCGGCCGGGGTGGCGGTGGTGATCGTGGTGACGCGCTGGTGGTGCTGGTCGCCCAGGGTGCGGACGTCGAAGGTGGTGTGGCCGTCCCGGTGACCGGTGGGCGCGATCGAGGGGTGGCCGGTCAGGTTCTGGCTGGTGGCGACCACCGTGCCGTGCGCGTCGACGACCTGGATGAAGTCGGTGCCGTGGTCGAGGGGGAGCAGGCCGGGCAGGCGCCCGTCCTCGGCGAGGCGGGCGACGGCCTGGGCCTGCTCGCGGGCGCCGGCTTCGACGGTGCGTTCCAGGTTGGCGTGCAGCAGCACCGCGACGGCGGCCGAGGCGGTGACGAGGACGACGGCGACGCTGACGCAGGCGGCGAGGGTGGTGCGGGCCCGGACCGAGCGCGGCGTGAGCCGGTCGACGAGGGCCGCGACCCCCGGGTGGCGGGCAAGGCGCCGGTGCAGTGCCGCGCGGATCCGGCGGGCGGCGGTCGGGTCAGCCACCGTCGGCCGCCAGGCGGTAGCCGGTGCCGCGGACGGTCTGCACCGCGGCCCGTCCGAACGGGGAGTCGATCTTGCGTCGGAGCGCGCTGACGTGGACCTCGACGGTGTTCGGATCGCTGTCGGGGCCGCCGTCCCAGACCGCGTCGAGGATCTCCCGCTTGGAGACGGCCTCGCCGGCCCGGCGGGCGAGGTGGTCGAGGATGGCGAACTCGCGGGGGGTGAGGGCGACGGCGGTGTCCGCCCGCGTGCAGGTGCGGGCCGCGGAGTCGACCACCAGGTCGCCCAGGACGGTGCGCCGGGGCGCACGGCTGCCGATCCGCCGGGCCAGCGCCCTGAGCCGGGCCACCAGCACGACGAACGAGAACGGCTTGGACAGGTAGTCGTCGGCGCCGGTGTCCAGCGCCTCGGCCTCGTCCCACTCGCCGTCCTTCGCGGTGAGCATGAGGATGCCGACGTCGCTGCCGGAGGCCCGCAGCCGCGAGCACACCCGGTAGCCGTTGAGGCCGGGCAGCATGATGTCGAGGACGATCACGTCGTAGGCGTGGTCCATGGCCCTGGCGAGGCCGGACGGGCCGTCGTGGGCCGTGTCCACGGTGAACCCCTCGGCCGTCAGCCCGTGCTGCAGGGCCAGGGCCAGCCGACGTTCGTCCTCCACCACCAGTACGCGCATGCCCACCAGGGTCGCAGGTCGTCGGCGGGGCCGGCCGACGGTGCCCCCCGGTCTTCAGCCGATCTTCAGCAAGGCCCGGCCATCCTGGCGCGGTCGCCCGGGGAAGGCCCGGGCCGTGACGAGGAGTGGTGCGGAACGTGAGCGAGCCCGGAGAAGGCGTGCAGCCCCAGCAGGACCACGCGGCGAGCCGCCCGAACAGGGCGCGGGTCGGCCTCGGGCGGGCCCGGCGCTGGGTGCGCGGCCGGTCGGTGCGCTGGGTCGCGGCCGGCGCGGCCGTGGTGGTGATCGGCGGCGGCGCGGCCGCGGCGGCGCTCCACCACGAGCACGAGGGCCACGGCGACGGCCGGTGGGCGGCGGGTGAGCAGGAGCACCACGACGGCCGGGGCGAGGGCCACGGCGACGGCCACGGCTGGGCGCAGGGCGACGGCCGGGACGCCGGTCGGGGTCACCAGGGCCACCAGGGCCGCACGGCTCCCGGACACGGACACGGACACGGGAACGGGAACGAGAACGGGGACGGCCCGGCCGGGTCCGCTGCGCCGGCGCCGCTGCCGTCGACCGACGCCGCCGACGCGCTGGCGAAGGCCGCGGCGGCCGTCGCGGGCGGCAGGGTCGAGTCCCTGTCCACGGTGGCCGAACAGGGCGGTGGCCGCGCCTGGCGGGCCGTGGTCGTCGGCCCGGACGGCGTGCGGCACGCCGTGACCGTGGACGGTGCCACCGCCGCGGTCACCGGCAACACCGTGCTGGGCGGCTGACGCACCGACCGGGCGCGGCCCGCGCCGTGCCTGCCGCAGAGACGCAATGCCGCAGTGACGCAATGCCGCAGTGACGCAATGCCGCAATGACGCAGTGACGTAGAGACACAGTGACGCAGAGAAGGGAGCGCCGTCCGTCATGGGCGCCACGACAACCCCCGCCACGACAAGCCCTGCCGCGGAAACCCCCGCCGCGACAACCTCCGGTTCGGGCCACCGACGCCCGGCGGCCCCCGCGGGGTCCGTCCTGAGCAAGGTCCCGCAGGTCACGGCCGTGTTCTGGGTCGTCAAGATCCTCACCACCGGGATGGGCGAGACCACCTCCGACTACCTCGCCACGGTGCTGGGGCCGGTCCCGGCGGTCGGTTCGGCCGGGCTGCTGCTCGTCGCCGCGCTGGTCGTCCAGGCCCGTTCCCGTCGCTACGTCCCGGCGGTGTACTGGACGGCGGTGATCATGGTGAGCGTGTTCGGCACCATGGCGGCCGACGTCGCGCACGTCGCCCTCGGGGTGCCGTACGCCGCCTCCGCGCTCGCGTTCGCCGGGCTGCTCGCCGTGGTGTTCGCGGTGTGGCGGCGGACGGAGGGCACGCTCGCGGTGGAGGCGGTCGCGGGCGGGCGCCGCGAGGTCTTCTACTGGTGCGCGGTGATGGCCACCTTCGCCCTCGGCACGGCCGTCGGTGATCTGACCGCGGCCACCCTGGGCTGGGGCTACCTCCCCTCGGGGCTGCTGTTCGCGGCCCTGATCGCGGTGCCCGCGCTCGCTCACCGGTTCTCGGGCCTGTCGCCGGTCCTGACCTTCTGGTGGGCCTACGTCCTGACCCGGCCGCTCGGCGCCTGCTTCGCCGACTGGGCCGGCGTAAGCCGCGCACGGGGCGGGCTGGATCTGGGCACCGGTCCGGTCAGCCTCGTCCTCGCGGTGGTCATCCTGGCGGCCGTGGGGTGGCTGGGCGTCGCCGGGCGGCGGGCGTCCCGCGGGTCGGCCTGACCTCCCGCCCGGCGGTCCGCCGGGCATGCCAGCGGGCCGTGACGACGGGATCGTCACGGCCCGCCGGCACGCCCGGGGTCAGGCCGTCGCGCGCGACTGCCAGTACGTGAACTCCTGGAGCGGATCGCCGATGAGCGACCAGGGCCAGGCGGTGACCGCGTTGTCGATCAGCCGGAACGTGCCGCCGCTCTCGCCCACGCGGCCCGACTGGATCAGGGCGAAGGCCAGCAGGTTGAGGTCGGCGGCGGCCGCCGCGTGCTGCAGGCCGCCGAGGCGGGACCACCCGTGCAGGGCGGTGTCGAGCGCGTTGACCGCCCGGTTGTGCGTCCACTGGCGGCGGACCAGCAGCGCCTCGACGCCGCCCCCGGCGGTCGTGCGGGCGTGCTCGTCCACCAGCGCGGTCAGTTCCACCCCGGCGGTCGGCGCGGTAGGCGGTGCCGAACTCCGGACCGTGTCGACGAAGTTGAGCTGGGCGCTGCGCGACCCGCACTCCTCCGGCGAGAGGTACCGCAGCATCTGCAGGTGGGCCTCGCGGTTCCACGGGTCGCGCTCGGCGACCTCGTGCCAGACGGCGATCAGCTCGCGCGAGTCGGCACGCATCACGCGCAGGATGCCGAGCAGCACCACCCACGGCGTCGGGTCCTCGGGCGCGAGGTCGGCCGCGGTGTAACAGTTGTCCGCGGCCGCGCGGGCATCGTCCATCCGGCCCGCGAACCGGCCTCGGACGAGTTCGACCCACGCCTCGAATATCAGCGCGTCCGCATTCTGGGCACGACGCAACCGCCAGTTTCGCGCCAGGGAGGAAGGCGCGGCGGTTTCGGCGAGCACGGCGAATCGGTGCCCGCGCCGGTCCCAGTCGGGGCCGGTCTCCCGTAGCAACCGTTCGACCTGGTCGACCTGGATGGCGTTCTGGCCCGGCAGGCCAGGGGACTTGAGCTGCCGCCGTACGCGGCCGAGCTCGGCGTCGCCGAGCTCGGGGCGCAGGCCAGGGCCGGAGGCGCGGTTTCTTCGGAAGAGCGACACGCGCCGCAGCCTAGGCCCATGGGCGATTTTCGGACAGACCCCGGAATGAAATTTTCCGATCCCGGTGAAGGCGGTGACCGTACCGCTCCGTACGGCGATCGGCCTGCGGTAATAGCCGGAATGCCGATTCGGGTATGTCGCCCGCGGGAATGCCACCGGCCCCGGAGGCCCCGTGATTTCCGCCCCCCCCTTGCTCGGACGCGGCGCCGGCGGCGTCCCCGGTTTCAGGCGAGCGGCTTGTCGACGACGGCCTTGGTGTGGCTGAACGTGTCGATCGAGTACTCGCCGTGGTAGCGGCCCATGCCGCTCTCGCCGACGCCGCCGAACGGCAGCTCGGGCATCGCCAGGTGCGAGACCGGCAGTCCGAAGCTGAGTGCGCCGGAGGAGGTCTCCTCGGTCAGCCGCCGCTTGGTGTCCGCGGACTCCGTGAAGGCGTACAGGGCGAGCGGCTTGTCGCGCTCGTTGATGAACGCGATCGCCGCGTCGAGGTCGGGGACGGTCAGGACGGGCAGGACCGGGCCGAAGATCTCGGCCTGCATCACCGGGGCGGTCGCCGGGACGTCGGCGAGGACGGTCGGGGCGAGGTAGCGCGCGGCGCGGTCGTGGTCGCCGCCGATGACGGTCCGTCCGTCGTCGAGCAGTGCGGTGAGCCGGTCGAAGTGGCGATCGTTGACGATCCGCCCGTAGTCCGTGCTCCCGGCCGGGTCGTCGCCGAACAACTCCCGTACGGCAGCCGCCAGTTCCTCCTCCAGGCCGGCCGCGGTGTCGCCGATGGCGAGGACGTAGTCGGGGGCGACGCAGGTCTGTCCGGCGTTGAGGAACTTGCTGCGGGCGATCCGCCGGGCGGTGACGGCGAGGTCGGCGCCGGGCTCGACCACGACCGGGCTCTTGCCGCCGAGCTCCAGGGTGACCGGGGTCAGGTGCTTGGCGGCGGCGGCCATGACGATCCGGCCGACCGCGCCGTTGCCGGTGTAGAAGATGTGGTCGAAGCGCTCCTCCAGCAGGGCGGTGGTCTCCGGCACGGCCCCTTCGACGACCGCGACCGCCTCCTCGCCGAGGTAGCGCGGCAGCAGCTCGGCGATGGCCGCGGAGGTCGCCGGGGCGAGCTCGCTGGGCTTGACGAGGGCGGTGTTCCCGGCGGCCAGCGCGCCGACCAGCGGCGCCAGGGCGAGCTGGAGCGGGTAGTTCCAGGGCGCGATGATCAGCACCACGCCCAGCGGATCGCGCACCACCCGGGCCTCGGCGGGGCGGAAGAACTCCGGCACCGCGGCCGGCCTCGGCTCCAGCCACTGCGCCAGGTGCGCCACGATGTGGTCGAGTTCGTTGATGGTGAAGCCGATCTCGGTGCGGTACGCCTCGGTGGCGCCCTTGCCGAGGTCGGCGTGCAGGGCCTGCTGCAGCACCTCGGTCTGCTCGGTGAGCAGGCTGCGCAGGGCGGCCAGCTTGTCCAGGCGCCAGGCGAGCGGCCTGGTCCGGCCGGTGGTGAACTCGGCCCGCAGGCGGGCGACCACTGAAGGAACGTTCTCGTGCATGGGGATCTCGCGGTCCTGGGGTTCGGGGTGCATTGGCACATGGAACTTTCACTACATGAACAATTGCGACCCTAGGGATGAAAGGTTGAGTTTGTCAAGCATTGGGCGCTCCGTGTTCCCGGTCGTGAGCGGCTGCTCCCTCGCTCCTATGGCGATCAACTCGGCCACCTGGGGCCGGAGTTCGCCCGCGGGGCGGATGGGGTCGGGCCGATGTGTTCTCCGCCGTCGAGCCTCTGGGCAGCGCCCTCCGAATGTGCTGACATATGCATGCCAAGTCGCGAGGCGTCCGGCGCCCGGACCGTACCGCGCCGACTCCGCCTCTGCCTCCGGCTCCGACTCCGTGCCCGATCGAAGGGGAAGCCCATGCTGCTCCGTGTGCTGGCCGCCGCGACCGCCGTCGCCGCGTCACTGTCCGGCCCGTCCGCCTTCGGCCTCGACTCGCTCCCGACCCCGCCCGACCGGATCGTCATCGACGTCGCGACGGTCAACGGCTCCGGATGCCCGGCCGGAACGGCCGCCGTGGCCGTCTCCCCGGACAACACCGCCTTCACCGTCACCTACAGCGCGTACCTCGCCCAGGTCGGCGTGGGGTCGAAGCCGACCGACTTCCGGAAGAACTGCCAGCTCGACCTGCGCGTCCACGTGCCCCAGGGCTTCACCTACGCCATCGCCTCCGCCGACTACCGCGGCTTCGCCCACCTGGAGAAGGGCGCGAGCGGCACCGAGCGGGCCAACTACTACTTCCAGGGCCAGGCCCAGACCGCCTACCAGTCCCACCGGTTCGACGGCCCGCACGACGACAGCTGGCAGGGGACCGACACCGTCGACGTCGCCGCCCTGGTCTGGGCCCCCTGCGGTGAGGAGCGCAACTTCAACATCAACACCGAACTGCGGGTCTCGGCCGGCAGCTCGGACCCGACCCGGACCACCAGCTTCATGACGATGGACTCGACGGACGGGAACATCAACACCGTCTACCACCTCGCCTGGAAGCACTGCCCCTGACGAACCGGCCGGCGATCGGCCGCCCCTCGGTGCCCCGCCCCGGCGACGCTTCGGCGCCGCCGGGGCGGGCGCGTCGGGATCGCGGACCGGGCGGGCGGCGGACTCGTGGAGGGTGGCCATGCCGTCGACGGAGGCCGAACACGCGCTGTGTCTGCCGCGCGTGCGGGGTGGCGGTCGCGGGCTTTTCGAAGGCGGTGGCGCGGCCGCCCGCGGGCCGACCGGCCGGGCACATTGTTGGTGCCCGCACGACAGCTGCGGGGGAAGGCCTCCCGGGCGGTTTTGCCGTGCGCGGGGCGGGCAAGCAGAGGGTTGGGGAGGGGCGGTTCGACGGCACGAGAAGGAACGGCGGGACAGCGTCGTGGACACCCACAGTACGGTCGGCCTGCGGGGCGGGACGGTGCTCGCGGTGGTCGTGACCGGGGTCGCCACGGTGGCGGGGTGCGGAGGCGGCGCGCACGTGTCCGGGCAGGGGGCGCGGCCGGAGCGGTCGGCGAATCCGCTGGACAACATCGGAACGGCCGGCGACGCCCTCGCGGTGAAGATCGACAACGTCGGTGCGCGGGTGCAGGCGATCCACCGCGGGCTCGCCGAGGCCGACATCGTCTATTGGCTGGAGGTCGAGGGCGGTCTGTCCCGGTTCCTCGCCGTGTACGACGCCAACCACCTGCCCGCCCTGATCGGCCCGGTGCGCTCGGCCCGGCAGACCGACATCCCGCTGCTCCAGCAGTACGGGCACGTCGACTTCGCCTACAGCGGCGCCATCAGCGGGCTGATCCCGCTGCTCGACCGGGCCGACCTGCGCAACGTCACCCCGTTCACCGACCCCGACGTGTTCACCGACCGCGCCGTGGACCCGACCTTCATCGACCCGCACCGGATCCTCGCCGCGCACCCGTCCGTCCCCGCCCGCTCGCCCGGCTTCACGTTCGGTGCCGCACCGGGCGGGGGCGATGCGTCCGCCGCCATGACCTGGCGCCTGCCGGCCGCGTCCATCGGCGTGCGGTACAACGGCAGCACCTATGACGTCGCCGTGGACGGCCGCCCGGCCTGGTCCGGCACGGCGACGGTGGTCGCCCAGCACGTCAGCATCCGTCCCGGCCTGTTCACCGACTTCAACGCCGGGCACCCCGACAACGAGGTGTTCACCGTGAGCACCGGCTCGGGCCAGGCGGAGGTGCTGCGCGACGGCCGGGAGTGGAGCACCCGCTGGACCCGGCCGGACCCGGCGGCGGGCACGACCTTCACCCTGCCGGACGGCAGCGCCATGGCCTTCGCCACCGGGCCCGTGCTGATGGTCATGGTGCCGTGAGCGGCATGCCCGGCCCGGAGCACGAGCCCGGCCCGGAACACGAGCCCGGCCCGGAGCAGCGGTGCGCACGCGCCCCGGTCGTCCAGGTCGGCCGCCCCGTCGGTACCGTGGTGGCCGGGGCGGAAGGGGTGGGCATGGTGGGGTCGGGGATCGGGTCGACCGGGCGGCGTACGCCGCTCGCCGCGCTGCGCGCCAGGCTGCTGGCCGAGATCAACGCGACCGTGCACGGCCGGGACCTGCACCTGGAGCGCTACGACCGTCCGGCCGGCGACCCGGGTCTGTTCGGCCCGGACAGTGTGGTGTGGCGGGTGCACGGGCACCCGACCGGGATGCTGGTGGGCGGCTTCGCGGCGCTGTTGCTGCAGTCCCTGCACCCGCTCGCGATGGCCGCCGTCGACGCGCACTCGGACTTCCGCGCCGACCCGACCGGGCGGCTCAACCGCACGGCCCGGTTCGTCACCACCACCACGCTCGGCTCGACGGCGGCGGCCGAGCAGGCGATCGCGGCCGTGCGGCGGATCCACCCCCGGGTCAGTGGCACGGCGCCGGACGGCCGCCCCTACCGCGCCGATGATCCGCGGCTGCTCACCTGGGTGCACACGGCCGAGGTGTACTGCTTCCTGACCGGCTACCAGGCCTACGCCGCCACCCCGCTGTCCCCCGCCGAGTGCGACCGCTACTACGCGGAGGCGGTGTGCGTCGCCGAACGGCTGGGCGCCCGGGACGTACCGCGGTCCCGCGCCGAGGTGGCGGCCTATCTGGCCGGGATCCGGCCGGAGCTGCGGGTCACACCGCCGGCCCTGGACGTGCTCCGGTTGCTGCGGGGCTTCGGCCGGAGCCGCCGCGAGCGGGCCGCCGTCCGGGTGCTGACGAACGCCTCGATCGACCTGCTGCCGTCCTGGGCCAGGGCCGAACTCGCCGTCCGGCGGCCCCGGTTGGTCCGCGCGTCCTGGGACCGCCCGCTGGCGCGGACCGGTGGACGGATCATGGTGTGGGCCTGCGGCCCCTCACCGATCCGCGCCGCCGCGTACGCCCGGGCCACCGCGGTACCGGAGGAGGCCGACTGATGCCGGGGAGGCCTCCTCGACCACGAGGGGCTGTCGGCCGTGCTGCGCAGCTGGCAGCCGTACGCGGT
>NZ_JBEOUW010000035.1:0-10698 GCF_040303045.1 Kitasatospora sp. NPDC096140 | reverse complement strand
GGCCCCGTGTGCCGCCCCACGCTGGCGGGGCCCGCCGGGGCCCGCCCCCCCCCCGGGGCCTCCCCTGGTGTCGGGATCGGGCCGGCTCAGGAGGCGCTGCCGTGCTCCTGGGCGCGGTGCCCGCCCGACGCCTGCTCCTGGAGCAGGGCCGCGATCTGGTTGACGTCGTCGAAGATGCGGATGACGTCGTTGATGTCGGTGGCCGAAGCGCCGTTCACGCCGACGAAGAAGAGGTGCAGGCAGCCGTCGTCCGTCTCCAGGTAGCCCGCCAGGTTCTCGGCGTTGTAGGCGATCCGCTGGTTCAGGTCGTCCGCGCCGACGATGGTGCCGGGCTTGGCGAACACCTTGCCCTTGGCCGGGCAGTCGGTGGTGCACGAGATCGCCAGCGAGCCGTCCACGCCGAGGATCGGCAGGGCGTGGCGGAAGGCGTCCGCGTCGGGGGTGTGCAGCCAGTAGCCGAGCAGCTGGTCCAGGCCGATGGGCGTGGCGCGGTCCTGGAAGACGCCGCCGCGCCCGTCGGCGAGCTGGAACTGCGTCGGGTCGACGTGCGCCACGTCGACGAGGAAGTCGTGCTCGACGCCGAAGCCGTCGAAGCAGTCCTTGCTCCCGCGCGTCACGGCCATGTTGCACAGGGCCAGGTTGGCGCCCAGGTTGTGGCTGACCTTGAGGATCAGCTTGGCGTACTGGCTGTACGGCGGGGAGACGTACGCCGCGACCTGCGGGTCGCCGTCGTAGGAGGCCGGCAGCTTGCCCTCCGGGTTCGGACCGGTCGGGTCGGCGCTCACGGAGACCCCGGCCCGGGCGAGCGCCTCGATCAGGGCGGTGCGGCCGAAAGCGTTCGGGTCCTTGACGTTCGAGATCCGCAGGACGGGCTGCGCGTCGGCCGCGATGGTGCCGGACAGGCTGATCTGCGTGCCGTCGGGGGAGGCGGAGACCTGGATGTTCGTCGGGCCGCCGGCCGCCACCGTCTGCACCGTGGAGGTGACCTGGTAGGGGGCGACCTGGGGACGCCACATGAGCTGGGCGGTCCGGCCGGGGGCGGTGGGGGTGGTGAGCAGGTCGATGACGTTGTCGTTGATGATCAGCGGGGTCGGCTGCGGGTCCAGGTCCGGTGGGGTGAACAGATGGGGGTCGACGACGACGTCCCCGTTGACCCGGGTGAGGCCGGCGTCCCTGACCTGGTGGGCGATCATGTCCAGCCCGGCGAGCGGGTTCTCGGGCGTGAGGGTGGCGCCGGGCAGGTCGTTGGCGCTGGTGTGGTCGATGGGGGTGTAGTCGACCGTCCCGTCGGGCCTGGTCCGGCCGCCCATCGTGAGGTCGCCCTGGGCGACCAGCGCGAGGTTGCCGTCGAGGGTCGAGCCGGTGCGGGTGCCGGTGGCCATGACGGGGGTGGTGAAGCG
The DNA here is from genome assembly GCF_040303045.1 of Kitasatospora sp. NPDC096140. Taxonomy (NCBI): domain Bacteria; kingdom Bacillati; phylum Actinomycetota; class Actinomycetes; order Kitasatosporales; family Streptomycetaceae; genus Kitasatospora; species Kitasatospora sp. NPDC096140. The sequence goes on along the minus strand of NZ_JBEOUW010000035.1, from coordinate 9,298 downwards.
GTGGTCGGGGCCGAGCGTGTGCCAGGCGCCCGAGATGGTGACGAGCTTGGCCGTCGAGCCGGGGACGAAGAACTGGTTCGCGAACCGCGAGTGGAACACCTGGCCGCTCTCGGGGTCGGTCTCCAGCACGCCCCACTGCGCGTGCTCGTAGCCGGGCTTGTGCATGATCGCCTCGATGGCGGGCCCGAGGTCGTCGTCGTGCGCCGCCGCCGGGGGCGCGGCGATCGTGCCCGCCAGGGCGGCCAGCGTGGCGCCGGCGGCGGCCCAGGCCGGAAGGCGGCCGCGGAGCGTTCGTCTCATCTGTGCGTCCCGTCGTCTCAGGGGTCGGCAGGCCCGGCGCGAACCGGCGCGGACCGGCTGTTCATGGGGCGGATCGTAGGAACCCGGACGGCCTACTTCCCGGTAGGCGTGGGCGCGCTGACGGCGTGTGGCGGGAAAGTCCACCGGTCAGCCGATCGTCGGCGGCGGTGCGGGCGCCACGCGTGGGAGGACTCCCGTCCCGACGCGCGGCCGGTTCTCGACCGGCCCGCCCGTGGCATGTCCCGGGGCCGGGCCGCGGCACTAAGGTAAGGGCCCGTGACAGCAACGAACGGGGCAGTGGTCGGGGGCCGTTACCGCCTTCACGACCTCATCGGGCAGGGCGGCATGGGCCGCGTGTGGCGGGGGTGGGACGAGACCCTCGGGCGGGACGTCGCGGTGAAGGAGGTGCTCCTGCCGGCGGGCGTCGGCGACGACGAGCGCGAGCACCTCCTCCAGCGCACGCTGCGCGAGGCCCTCGCCGCGGCGCGGCTCAACCACCCGGGCATCGTCACCGTGCACGACGTGGTCGAGCACGAGGGCGCGCCGGTGATCGTCATGGAGTACGTGACCGGCGCCTCGCTCGCCGCGGTGCTCGCCCGGGAGGGCGCCCTCCCGGTCCGGCGGGTGGCCGAGATCGGCATCGCGATGCTCAAGGCCTTGCAGCAGGCGCACGCGGCGGGGATCGTCCACCGCGATCTCAAGCCGGACAACGTCCTGTTGATGGACGAGCGGGTCGTCATCACCGACTTCGGCATCGCCCACATGGCCGACGCGACCACGGCGCTCACCCGCACCGGCGCCGTCATCGGCACCCCCGCGTACATGGCCCCCGAGCAGTTGGAGGGCAAGCCGCCGACGGCCGCCAATGACCTGTGGTCGCTCGGTGCGACGCTGTACGCGGCGGTGGAGGGACAGGCGCCGTTCCACGCGGAGACCTTCAGCGCGCTGTGCATCGCCGTCGTCACCCGGCCGCCGCGTCCGACCGAACGGGCCGACGCGCTCGCGCCGGTGCTCGCCGGGCTGCTCACCAAGGACCCGGCGCAGCGGCTGACGGCGGAACAGGCGCTCGCGGCGCTGGAGTCGGTGGCGCGGGGCGGCGAGGCCCCGGCGTTCGTCCCGCCGCCGACGCAGGCCGACGGGTCGGGGCCCGCCGGGTTCGGGCCGCCCCCGGTCTACCGGCTGCCGGAGTCGCCGGCCAGACCGCTGCGGTCGGTGCTCGGCCCGCTCCCGCCGCAGGTGTCGACGCCGGGCGGCGGCTGGGTGCCCGGGCAGCAGGCCGCGCCCTACCCGCCGACCACGCCCTACCCGCCGACCGCGGCGCCGGTCGGAGCACCGACCGCGGCGCCGACCGTGATGCCGACCACCGGCGGGAACCCCGGGGCGTCCGAGAGCAGCCCGGCCGTGGCCCGCCTGGTGCGCTTCCTCGGCAGCATGGCGCTGTTGTGGGCCGTCGGCCTGGTGCTGCCGTGGAACTACCTGCGGGACCTGCCGCCCTCCTACTACCCGGCCGTGGTCGCCACCACGGCCGTGATCTCCTCCATGCACGCCGCGCCCCGGTGGCGCCTCCACCCGGCGTCGGCCTGGGCGCTCTTCTTCGTCTTCGACGTCGTCGTGCTCTACGTCCTGACGCACAACTGGCACATCTTCTGGTGGCTCGGCCGGGACGGCTTCAGCCCCTGGCCCGGCCCGATCGGGGTGAACTCGCTGATCGTCTCGACCGGTGTCTGGCTCCTGTGGTGGAGGGTTCCCGGCGGCCGCCGCCGCGCATGAGGCGGACGCCGGGCCGGACGAAGATCATCCGGGCGTAGGCTCTTCGCGGACGACAAGGCAGGAGAGGCGAGGCAGACATGGGCCAGAAGATCATCCGGTTCTCGGACCTGACCGGCAAGCACGTGGAGGACGACGACGACCTGGTGCGCATCGTCGTCCACCGGCACCCCGACCTGGCGGACGGGCCGGTGGAGATCGAGGCGCTCGCCGGTGAGGTGGCCGACGTGGAGGAGCTGGCGCTCGACCTGGTGACGATCGAGCTGCACCACCCGGGCTCGGACGAGCCGCGGACGGTCGTGCTGGAGGCCGAGGCGTTCGACCGGCTGGCCTCGGCGGCGCCGATGGCCGAGGTGCTGCAGGGCGCCAAGCCGGTCGCCCGGTCGATCCCGGGTCAGGCCGTCGCGTCGCGCGCCGCCAAGGAGCGGGTCAACTACGCGACGCTGGACCACGCCGGCCGGCCGCACAAGGGCCGCACCACCGACGCCGAGAAGCAGCTCGTCCGGGAACACCTCGCGGAGATCAACGAGCGGCTGGCCGCCGAGGGCGTCCGGACGATCGACCCGGCCAACCCGGAGCACGTCGCCCGCTACGGCCTGGACGCCCCGGCCGGAGCGCCCGGCGTCACCCGGGGCTGACGAGGGCCGCCCCCGCCCGGCTCACCGATGCCGGGCGGGGGCGTCGCGCGCCGCCCGGGATTCACGCGGCGTCCTCACGGCGGTCGTCGAGCAGGGCCAGCTCCTCCGGGGTCAGGCGCAACGCGCCGGCGGCGATGTTCTCGGCGAGGTGCGCGGGGTTCGCGGTGCCGGGGATGGCCAGCACGTGCGGGCCGCGGTGGAGGGTCCAGGCCAGCCGCACCTGGGCCGGTGTCGCGCCGTGGGCGCGGGCGATCGAGCGGACCCGCGCGTCCTGCTCCAGGCCCGCGCCGGCCTCCCGCCGCAGGCCGGAGACGGCGAAGAACGGGACGAAGGCGATGCCCTGCTCCCCGCAGAGGTCCACCAGCCCGTTCTCGTCGGCGCGGCGCGCGTCCAGCCCGTAGGAGTTCTGCACACAGACCACGGGTGCGATCGCCCGCGCCTCGGCCACGTGGGCCGGCCGCACGTTGGAGAGCCCGAGGTGCCGGACGAGCCCCGCCTCGCGCAGCTCGGCGAGGGCGCCGAAGTGCTCCGCGATCGAGGCCGTCCCGGGGCCGTTGTGGCGCAGGTTCACCACGTCCAGGCAGTCCCGGCCGAGCTGGCGCAGGTTCTCCTCCACGTGGCCGCGCAGCTCGTCGGGCCGGGCCGTGTGCCACGCGCCGGACGGGTCCCGCCACGGGCCGACCTTGGTCGCCACGACCACGTCGCCGTGCCAGGCGCTCAGGGCCCGGCCGACGAGCTCGTTCGCGGAGCGCAGCGGCGAGAAGTAGAAGGCGGCCGTGTCGACGTGGTTCACGCCCTGCTCGAACGCGCGGTGCAGCAGGCCGACCGCGGCACGGCGGTCGATCGGCGGGCCGTCGGAGTTGCCCAGCATGCCGTTGCCGGTCAACCGCATCGTGCCGTAGCCGATCCGGTTCACCTCCAGGTCTCCGAGCTTCCACGTTCCTGCGTCCGCTGCCGAACTCATCGCACTCCTCCGCTGTCGGGTCATCAGGCCGGTCCTGGAGTATGGAGTAGCAGCGGGGCCCGGCGACAGGCCGGGAAGCCGCGCGGAACGTCACACCAGCAGCGGGAACGAACCGTCGGTGTCCGACCGTTGTACGGTTCGGCGGTCAGCCGGTGAGTGCGGCGTCGACGATCGCCCTGATGTACGGGAGGTCGTTGCCGGCTCCCGTCGGGTTCAGCGAGTACACCACGCGGTGCCGGAGGTCGCGGGTGGCGAAGACCCCGTTGTCCCAGCCGGGTCGCGAACCGGTCTTGCCCCAGGCGTACTCGCCGTTCGGGAGCTGGTGGCGCAGGAGTCCGCCGAGGCTGTAACAGGCCGTTCCGCCGACGCAGTTCGTGTTGTCCGCGGCGCTCGGCACGTCCGGCACCTCGAAGACCAGCTCCTGCTGGGCGGGCGGGAGGAGACGGCCCCGGAACAGCGCGGTGACGAAGCGGTCGAGGTCGGCGGCGGTGGAGATCATGCCGCCTTCGGCCCACGGGTACGGGCTCTGCTCGGTCACGTCCTGTCCGTCGACCCGCACCTGCGCGTGGGGCGAGGGGATGGTCGGGTCGTCGGCGGCGGGCAGGGCGGTGTGGGCCAGGTGCAGTGGCCGGATGATCCTGCGGTCCAGTTCGGCGGAGAAGGAGCGGCCGGTGACCTTCTCGACGATCAGGCCGAGGACCAGGGAGTTGAGCCCGTTGTACTGCTGCTCCTCGGTCCGGGGCGCGGGCGGCACGTCGCCCGCCGCGGCGAACGAGTCGCGCAGGAAGTCCTCGGGCGTCACGGACCTGAGCTGCCACCCGGGTCCGTCGGCCGGGCCGGGGGTGGGTGCGGGCTTGGGCAGGCCGCTGGTGTGGTCGAGGAGCCGGCGCACGGTCACGTCCCCGTACGCCTCGGGCAGCACCTCGGGGACGTACTGCCGCGCCGGCGTGTCCAGGCCGATCCGGTGCTCGGCGACGAGCTGGAGGACCACCGTGTTGGTGAACAGCTTGGTCACACTGCCGATCCGGACGTACGCGTCGGCGGTGACCGGCCCGGCGGAGGCGCCCGTACCGTCCTGCCGGACCAGCGCGCCCGCGACGACGTCGTCGGGCAGCCGGCGGAGGACGTCGTCGACGGTCGGTGACGCGGGCGCGCCGGCGGCGGGCACGGCAGCGGCGGCCGCGGGCAGAGCCGCGCCGGCCGTGAGGGCAGTGGCCAGGGCGAGGTTGGTGACGGCGAGGCGGATGCGCATCGGGAGTGCTCCTGAACGGTGTGGACGGGCGTGCGTCAACCCTGCCGCGCACCGCCGCCGTTGCCATCGGTGATCACCCTGACAACGACCCTGGACCGCCCCTGGCCCGACCCTGGCCCTTCCCCGGGATCCGCACCCCGGCGCCGCCACCGCAGGACGGTGGGCGGGGTGCACGTCCGGTCCCGTGTGCTGCCCGACGGTCCGCCGCGTCAGACGGGCGGCATCAGATCGCTCGCGCTGACGGTGTACGTCAGCGGGGGGTAGACGAAGTCCGTTTCCCTGTTCTCACGGCGCCTCAGTCGGTAGAACTCGTCCCTCTGCTCGTCGTCGGCCGCCGTGAGGCGCGCACCCTGGGGGAGGTACGCCTGTCCGTCGCGGAACCGCACGAGGGTCTTGGACGTCCGGAACGTCACGCCCAGCCACTGGTTGTCCGGCGTCGGGCCGGGGGCGTCCAGGACGATCCTGTGCCGGAGCCGCCGGTTCGTGTCGACGGAGAACACGACGACACCGTGGTGGACGAGGGGGATCTCGAACGTCTCGCCACCGGGATCCTTCGATTCGAAGATCAGTTTCCGCGGCGGTCCCGCTTCGGGGTGTCGGTAGCAGGAGAAGACGGCGATGAACGAATCGTCGGCCAGATCCAGGGCCTGGTCGGAATGGCCGCCCATGGTCCGGTAGGCGTTCGTGTAGCTCTCGACGAGGGCGTTGTCGAAGCCGACCGGAAGCCCCGCGCGTTCCCGGATCCGCTGCGCCAGCCGATCGTGCACGGGCCGGAACAGCTGCGCCGGGCTGCCGTACCGCGTGGTGGTGCGGACGAGCGGCACACCGCCCGCCTCGTCGGCCTTGGCGAGCACCGCGCCTCTCCGGCCCTTCCCCACGTCCTCCCAGCGCACCGACGCGGACAGCTCCGCGAAGGTGTCGTCCTCGGTCGGCACGACGAACGAGCGGACGTCGTAGGAGCGGACGTCGTTCGAGCGGAGGTCGTCCGAGCCGACGTCGTCCGAGGCCCTAGATCCGGGGGGCAACGTAGTCTCCCGTGTTCATGCTGAAGAGGAGTTCCTTGCCGTAGTCGACGAAGGACGAGGTCCTGTTCTCCTCGGCGTAGAGCCTGCGCAGCTCGTCCATGCCGTCCGGCGTGGGCGGCCCCAGTTCCACCCGTTCGTCGCCGACTTTGAGGAAGGTCCGGCCGTTCGTGTGGACGGCCTCGGCGTTCGAACAGCGCACCACGTATCCCAGGCGGGTCGGGAGCAGCTCGGCGTCCAGGGCCGAGGGCCGGATCTCGTGCGTGTAGAGGCGGTTGGTGGACAGTGGCACGAAGAACACCGACCCGGGGTGGAGGGTCACGGTGAACTGCGCCGGGAGCGTGGCACCGCCACGTCCTTCGGCGGGCTCCTTGAGGCGGAAGCGGAGGCTGGTCAGCCCGCCGGCGCCCTTCACACCGTGGTCGAAGGCGTCCCCGGCGAGGGGCTGCAGCCTGTCGAGCCCGTCGTAGAAGGTGCAGAAGGCCATGATGCCGTTGACGGGCATGTCCTTGGTCTTGTCGGCGTGGGCCGAGATCCTGGCCTTGGACTGCTTGCGCTCGGCCGTCGCCAGGGTGTTGTGGTAGATCTGCGCGAGGACGTGGTTCAGCGGTGCCGCGTTCCGGAAGACGGCGGCGGCCTCGCGGTTCAGCGCCTCGACGATGTCGGTGTCGGTCGGGCGGAAGCCCTCGGTCGGCCCCGAGAGGTTCGTGGAGCACCGGAGCAGGCGGAAGTGCAGGTCGTCACCGTCGCGCGTGACGGGCGTGAGGTAGATGCCGGTGCGGTGGGCCGTTCCGGGCTTGGTGGACTCCGTCAGGGACTGGAACGCGTGCTCCGCGCGGATCCGTCCGAAGTGGTCGGCGCCGGGTTCGAAGAAGCGGTGGTAGTACACGCCGACACCGTGCACGCGGACGGGGACCCGGCCGAGGCCGACGACGGTCCACGGTGCGCCGCCGCCCTCCTGGTACCCGTGGGACAGCTCCCGGACGACGAACACCCGGGCGGCCGCTCGCAGTCGGCGGGCGTCGATCGCGGACACGTCGCCGCACAGGTAGACGGTCCGCTGCGCGAGGTCGGCAGGATCGGAGGCGAACTCCTCCGGGGTGACGGTGGACCCGAAGAAGTCCCTGACCACGTCGTCGTCCTGCAGCGCCGAAGGCGCGACCAGGATGTTGCCCGCATCCTCGATGCAGGCTTCGGCCGGCTCTGGTGCGGACATCAACGGCACCTGCCATTCGCGGACATCGGCGGGACTCCTCGAAACCGTGGACACGGCAACGGCCCGCACTCCTTCGTCCGATCGCGTCGTGCGACGCAAACGGAAGGAGCCGGACCGCCGAATCCCGATGCTCTCACGGGGCCTTGACGGCGGGCAACGGAGTTCCGGGACGTCGGATCGACCGGCACGGCACTGCGGACCGGTGAGGTCCGGACCGGCCGAGCCGGCCGGCCGGTCAGTCGAGCTGGTCCTTGTGGACGACGCCGCCCTTGACGATGAGGCGCAGGTTGCGCCCGGGGTCGGCGAGGACGGACAGGTCGGTGGTCGGGTCGCCGTCGACGACCAGGAAGTCGGCCCAGGCTCCCGGCGTGACGACGCCGAGCGGCGCCGCGCGGTAGGGGTCGCGGCGGCCGGACATGCGGAAGAGCTCCGCGTTGCCGGAGGTGGCCAGCTTCAGGGCCTCGACCGGGCTCAGGTGGTGGCCGAGCCGGACGAGCATGTCGATCTGCCGGTCGGCCTTCGCCGGGTCGAACACCAGGTCGGTGCCGAAGGCGAGTCGTACGCCGTGCCGCAGCGCCCAGCCGAAGGTGCGGGCGACGCCCTCGCACACCTCGCGGTTCTTGCGGGCGCTGTCCGGGGACGCGTAGTGGTGGTCGTCGACCTCGAACGGCTGGGTGCTCAGCCACACGCCCTTCTCCGCGAGGTAGCGGATGGTGGACTCGTCGACGAGGTGACCGTGCTCGATGCAGCGCACCCCGGCGTCCACCGCGCGGCGCACGGCGTCGGAGGTGTAGACGTGCGCGGTCACGTACGTGCCCCAGTCGGCGGCCGCCGCCACCGCGGCCTCCAGTTCCGCGGTGGTGAACTGCAGCACGTCCAGCGGGTCGAAGTCGGAGGCGACGCCGCCGCCGGCCATCAGCTTGATCTGTGCGGCGCCCTTGCGCAGCTGCTCGCGCACCGCCGCGAGCACCCGTGCCGGGCCGTCGGCCACCCGGGTGAACCCGAGCTGTTCGGTGCGGGCCTGCGGACCGCCGAACGCGGTCGGGGTGTCGTGGACGGCCCCGAAGTCGCCGTGCCCGGAGGTCTGCGAGACGGCGGCCTGGCTCGGGTAGATCCGCGGGCCGGGGAACAGCCCGCGGTCGAGGACCCGACGCAGCGGCTCGGTGTCACCCGCCATGTCCCGGACGGTGGTGAAGCCGCGCATCAGCATGTCGCGGGCCGAGGCCAGGGCCTGGTAGTAGACCGTGCCGGTCGGTGCGAGCTGCAGCTCTGCCATGGTGCCGCCGATCGCGAACAGGTGGACGTGGGCGTCGGTGAGCCCCGGGATGAGCGTGCCGCCGCCGCCGTTGAGCACCCTCGTGCTCCCGGGGACGCCGCGCGGGAAGGGGCGGCCTGGCACCACCTCCGCGATCCTGTCCCGTTCGACCCGGACGTGCCCCGGCACCGCTTCCGCTCCGATCCCGTCGAAGACGCGCACGTTCGTCACCAGCAGCCCGGCATCCGGGTCGTCGACACCCATACGGCCATCGTCGGCCGGAGACGGGTCCGGGACCAGTGGGCCGGTGCCTCGGCGGTGTCCGGTGCGGCCCGGTCGTCAAGGCCGTGGCGGCGCACACCGACGCCGTTCGGGTGGTTCCGTGGGCCGGGCGGTGGCCGGGGACGGGGCGTGCAGGGATGGGGTGCGGCGCGAACACACGGAGCAGGGGCTCGCGCTCGTCGGCCCTCGCGCCGGGCGGGCCGCGCCGGGGGAACCGTACGTGCGAGAACGGGCCCCGGGAGTACGTAGAGTGCGGCGGGAGAGGGAGTCCGGGTCGGGCGGGTCACAGCCGACCTCCGGACTCCCTTGCCTCATCTCCTGCGTGCCAGCAAGCCCTTGGCATCAATCGTCTAGTCGGACCGGAAGTTCACACGTGACGCCTCAGACCATCGACCTGCGCCAGACCGCCGGACCACGCCGGATGGCCGACCATGGCAGAACCGGCCACCGTGCCCTCATCGCGCCGGCCACCTCGCACGCACCCACCGGGCCCCACCCCGACCAGTTCGACCAGACCGCGTTGCGGGCCGCTCTTGCGGCCGCGGCCGATGACCGGATCATCTACGACCTGGACGGCATCGGCCGTCAGTACGCCGCGCTGT
>NZ_JBEOUW010000034.1:0-100597 GCF_040303045.1 Kitasatospora sp. NPDC096140 | reverse complement strand
TCCGCGGAGACCACCACGGTGTGGGACACCCCGGGGGTGTTGTCCACGAAATTGGTGATCAGCCAGTTCAGGTTCTGTGCGGCCTGGCTCATCTGGTTCAACTCAACGCTCCTGGTGATCTGCGCCGTTGCCGTCGCTCCGGCCACCGAAACTATCGAATCCGGGCTGCTGGGCACCATGCTGGAGCCCCGGCGGGTTGGCGGCCTGTTCGGCCCCGGCCCGGCGGCCCTGCTGGATGCCGCGGCGCAGGTTGGTCAGTCGGCCGCGGACCTCCTCGGGGGCCCGGGAGACCTGGGGACCGGTCAGCGGCGAGGCCTCGGCGGTGCCGGAGACCAGGTTGGCCTGCGGGGTCCGTCGGGGCAGGCCCGACATGGTGACGCCGTTGGTCGAGGGCTCGCGGACCTGCTCGGCCCGGCGCCAGCGCTCGTCGTTCGCGGACGGGCGCCACGGCGCGTCGTCGGCACCCGGCTGCTGCGGCGGCTGCTGCTGGGCCTGCTGCGGCTGGGCCTGGCGCTGCTGCTGGGGCTGCTGCTGGCGGGGCGGCTGCTGCGGAGCCCGCTGCTGCGGGGCCTGCTGCGGGGCCTGCTGCTGGGGAGCCTGCTGCTGCGGGGCCTGCTCCAGGAACTCCGGCGAGGAGGTGCCGGGACGGCGCGGCTGGTAGGACCGCGGCTGCCCCTGCCCCTGCTCCTGCTGCTGGCCGGCGGCCGCGGACGGGCCGGTCGGCAGGGCCATCGGCTCCTGGTACGGCAGCTGCGGCGGCTGCTGCTGCGGGGCCTGCTCCTGGCGCACCGGCTCCGGACGCGCCGGGTTCGGCACGTTCGGCAGCACCGGCTCGACCAGGCCGAGGCCCAGCGGGTCGCGCGGGTCGATCTGGCTGGCCTCGAAGCGCGGGCGGGCGAACTGCTGGGTGCTCTCCACCGGCGCCGGCTCGGCCGACGGCAGCGGCTGGGGCTGCTGCGGGGCCTGCTGCTGCGGCTGGCGGTCGCGCTGCGGCGCGTCCGGGCCGGGGCGCTGCGGACGGCGCGGGCCCTGGGCACCGGGCCGGCCGGGGGCACCCTGAGCACCCGGCGCACCGGGGCCGCCCGGCGCACCGGGACCCTGACGGCCGGGGGCGCGCTGCGGCAGGCCGTCCTGCGGACGGTTGCCCGGACGGGCGCCCTGCTGCGGAGCACCGGGACCGCCGGGGCGGCCGTGCTGGGGCTGCTCGCCGGTCCGGGGACCGGGAGCGCCGTCGAACTCGCCACCGGGGCGCGGCCGCTCCTGACCGGGCTGCGGCTGGCCGGGCTGCTGGCCGGGCTGCTGCTGGCGGCCGCGGCGGGGCAGGCCGTCCTGGCCGGCCTGCGGCGGACCCTGACGGCCCGGGGTGCGCTGCGGCAGCCCGCCCTGGGGCGACTGCTGCTGCGGCGGCTGCTGTGCCTGCTGCTGCGGCTGCTGCTGTGCCTGCTTGGGCTGCGCGGGCTGCTGGCCGCGTCGGCCCTGGCCCTGGCCCTGGTTCGGCACGACCGGGTTCTCGCGCAGCGCCTTGCCGACCTGGCGGGTCGGCAGACCGCCGGCGCGGCCGCCGGGCGCACCCGGACCGGCCTGCGCACCCGGACCCGCCGGAGCGGCCGGACCGCCCTGGCCGAGCTGCGGGCGGCCGCCCTGCGGGGCACCGCCGGCCGGGCCCTGGCCGAGCGCGGCCGGACCGCCCTGACGGCCGGGCGGCATCTGGCGCTGCTGACGCGGCGTCGGGGCGACCCCGCGCTGCTGCTTGCCCTGGGCGGGGCCGGGGCGGCCGGCGCCGCGGCGCTCGCCGGAGTTGGTGACGTCCACCGGGAGCATGACCAGCGCGGTGGTGCCGCCGGAGTCGCTGGGGCGGAGCTGGATGCGGATGCCGTGGCGCAGCGAGAGGCGACCGACCACGAAGAGGCCCATGCGGCGGGAGACCGAGACGTCCACCGTCGGCGGGTTGGCGAGGCGCTCGTTGATCTCGGAGAGGTCGTCGGGGCTCAGGCCGATGCCGGTGTCGTGGATCTCGACCAGCACGCGGCCGTCCGGCAGCGCGTGGCCGGTGACCCGGACGCGGGTCTGCGGGCTGGAGAACGAGGTGGCGTTCTCCAGCAGCTCGGCGAGCAGGTGGACGAGGTCGTTGACGACGCGGCCGGCGACCTCGGCCGACGGCACCGCGGCGAGTTCGATGCGCTCGTACTGCTCCACCTCGGAGGCGGCGGCGCGGAGCACGTCGACGAGCGGAACGGGCCTGGTCCAGCGGCGGCCCGGGTCCTCACCGGCGAGGACGAGGAGGTTTTCGCCGTTGCGGCGCATGCGGGTCGCGAGGTGGTCCAGCTTGAAGAGGTTGGCCAGCTGGTCCGGGTCCGCCTCGCGGCTCTCCAGCTCGGAGATGAGCGACAGCTGGCGCTGGATGAGGCCCTGGCTGCGGCGCGAGAGGTTGGTGAACATCGCGTTGATGTTGCCTCGCAGGAGGGCCTGCTCGGCGGCGAGGCGGACGGCCTCGCTGTGCACCATGTCGAAGGCGTGCGCCACGTGGCCGATCTCGTCGGCGGAGTCGACGGCGACGGGTTCGACCGTGGTGTCGACGTCGTGCGGGTCGCTCTCGGAGAGCGTCTTGACCAGCTCGGGCAGTCGGCGCTCGGCGACGTCCTCGGCCGCGGCCTGCAGACGGGTCAGCGAGCGCACCATCGAGCGGGCGATCAGACCGGCGCCACCGAGGGCGACGAGCAGCACCAGGGCGACCGCGACACCGATGATCAGGGCGTCCGTGTCGGCCTGCGACTGCAGGTCCTGGGCCTTGCCGTCGAGGTTCTCGATCAGCTTGGCCTCGATCCGCTTCTCGGCGTTGATCTTGGCGCTGGCCTTCTCGTACCAGTCCTTGTAGGTGACCGGCTCGGTCTGGTGGATGCCGCCCTGGGTGAGGACCGTGCCGGCGTACCGGTCGGCGTCGGCGACGACGCCGTTGTAGCTCAGCTGGCTGCGCAGGTTGTCCAGGTCGTGCGCGGTGTAGATGTTGTTGAAGCTGGCGATCGCGTTCTCGTACGACAGGCGCAGGCGGATGCCGAAGGACTCGTCGCTGAGGCTGAGGTCCGGACCCTTGGGGTTGGCGAGCGCGGCGCTGATCAGGGCCCGCTGCTGCGAGGTCGCGTTCTTGGCGAGCGAGAACTGCTGCAGCGCGCGGGTCGAGACGACCAGGTCCTTGTTGTTCGACGCGAGCGCGATGTCCTGGGTGATGGACAGCAGGTCGCGGATGATCACGTCGTAGGCGGTGATCGTCGATTGGATGTTCTGGTTGACCTGGTACGGCGCGCCGCGGGTGTCCGCGACCGAGTTCAGGTCGCGGCGGATCTGCAGCAGCAGCGCCTTTCCGCCGGACAGTTCGAGGTTCTCGAACTTGTCGGAGGACGCGGTGAAGGTGCGGCTCAGGTCGTCGGTGGCCTTGCGGGCGGCGACGATGTCGTCGTCCAGCTGGCCGTTCGGGTCGTGCGTGATCGGGCCGGCGCTGATGTCGCGCTCGGTCTGCAGCGCGTCCGCGAGGTTGGTCGCCTTCTTGGCCAGATCGGACAGGTTGGCCATCTGGGCGAGTTGCTGCGAGTTCTCCATCGAGGTCTGGATGCGCAGGCCACCGAGGACCAGCGAGACCAGGACGGGGAGGGCGAGCAGCGCGATCAGCTTCGTCCGGATGCGCCAGTTGCGCATCGCGAGCCGGTTCAGACCGGTCGCCCGGCGTCGGGTCAGCGAGGTTCGGAGTCTGTCCCGGGTGGACGTCCGCTCCTGGCCGTCCCCCTCGGGACGGCCGAGGGCCTCGGGTGTGATCGGCTCTGCCGGGCCACCGGGCGCCGCCGCCTGCTGGGGGGCTGCCATGGGCTCGCGCGACTCCGGGTTACCCGCGGCGCCGCTACCCCTTTTGAAACGTCCCTGCACTGGCGTCGCAACCTCTGGACCGGGCGTCCCGCCGCGTCGCCACGGCCTGGACGGTGTCGAGTTTCCATCCGCTCCCCGGCCGGTCCGGGAGAGCGGGTCACCGGGGTGGACCACTCCCTACCCACGGTCCGTCGCATTCCAGCACAGCCGGGGAATCCCAACAAGGGCCGCAGGAACCGGACGCCCGGCGCTACCGACCGCTTGTGCGATCTCACTGACTGTGCGGTAACCGGACCGGAATACCGCATTTTTCGGACACTCGCCGGATACATGCCAACCGGACCGTAGATCGAAAAGAGTCATAGACCTTCCGGAATGCCCGATACCTGTCGAATGTCGGAAAATTCCGATGCGGCGATATGTCGCTTATCTGCCTTTTGCGCGGCATTTTGTGATCAAAATCACAGACTAATGTGTAGCTTTGGTCACGGTCTCTGTGGAAAGAGATCTCGTAACCTGGCTGCTCCGGAGCACGGCCCCGATCAGCCTGCCCAGAACCCCTCCGAATCAATCGGAATCATTCAGGCCGGCGCCGATCCGCTGCGGATCCGCCCGGCCACGACCACGAGGTGCTCTCGATGTCCCAGGCGAAGAAGGCCAACAAGTCCACGCTGTCCTGCCGCCCGACGGCGAACCCGCGCCGGACGACGCTGGCCTCGGTCGAGGACTTCAGCAAGATCCCGGGTGCCCGCAAGCCCCAGGACGTCCTGACCTACGGCACCGAGCTGCCGGCCAGCACCGCCAACCCGCGCCGCACCCAGCTGATGGTCGCGCCGGTCGTCGTGCTGGCGGACTGACCCGGCGCGTCGGACCCGGCACGCCGGACCCCGGCACGTCGGACCGGGTGCGCCGGACCCGGTGCGTTCCCCGGAGGGCGCCGTCGCCACGAACTCTCGTGGCGGCGGCGCCCTCTGCCGTCCGGCTCCGGCTCCGGCTCAGGGCGGCGCGGGGTGCCCGGGCGGGGTGTCCTGGTGCTTCCGCCCCGACCGGGCTGAACAGGGGCAAAGCGGTCCGCAGGGCCCCCACGCGATAGCCTGGAGGCCGATTGACGGGGCCGCGCCCACGCGGGCGGGGCGCCCACCAGCGCCCGGGCGCGACGCGCCCCGGGCGGCCGACGAAGCGAGGGGTAGCCCAGCCGTGCGCATTGCCAGGTTTTCCGTCCGGGAAGGGAGCCCTGCCGCCGGCAGCGTCTCCTTCGGCGTGGTGGAGGGCGACCCCTCCCAGCCCGACTCGCTGGTCGTCCACGCGCTGGCCGGCCACCCGTTCGGCCAACCCCAGCCCACCGGCGAGAGCTACCGCTTCCAGGACGTCCGGCTGCTCAGCCCGATGCTCCCGAACAAGATCGTGGCGGTCGGCCGCAACTACGCGGCGCACGCCCAGGAGCTGGGCCACGACGTCCCGGACGTCCCCCTGACCTTCTTCAAGCCGTCCACCTCGGTGATCGGCCCGACCGAGAACATCGCGTACCCGCCGTTCTCCTCGGACGTCCACCACGAGGCCGAACTCGCCGTGGTGATCGGCCGGATGTGCCGCGAGGTGCCGCTGGACCGGGTGCCCGAGGTGATCCTCGGCTACACCTGCGCCAACGACGTGACCGCCCGGGACGTCCAGCAGCGCGAGGGCCAGTGGGCCCGGGCCAAGGGCTTCGACACCTCCTGCCCGCTCGGGCCGTGGATCGAGACCGACCTGGACCCGAGCGACCTCGCCGTCACCTGCACGGTCAACGGCGAGCTCCGCCAGACCGGTCGCACCTCCCTGATGGTCCGCTCGGTCGCCGAGCTGATCGTCCACATCTCCGAGGCCATGACGCTGCTGCCCGGCGACGTCATCCTCACCGGCACGCCCGCAGGGGTGGGCCCCCTCAACGTCGGCGACGAGGTCGCCGTCTCCATCGAAGGCATCGGCACTCTCACCAACAAGGTGATCAAGCGTGGCTAACACTGACCCGGCCGTCCGGGTTCGCTTCTGTCCGTCCCCGACCGGCAACCCCCACGTGGGCCTGGTCCGGACCGCCCTCTTCAACTGGGCCTACGCCCGCCACAACGGCGGCACGATGGTCTTCCGGATCGAGGACACCGACTCCGCCCGCGACTCCGAGGAGTCGTACAACCAGCTGCTCGACGCGATGCGCTGGCTGGGCTTCGACTGGGACGAGGGCCCGGAGGTCGGCGGCCCGCACGAGCCGTACCGCCAGTCGCAGCGGATGGACATCTACGCCGACGTCGCCCGCCGCCTGCACGAGGCCGGCCACGCCTACCACTGCTACTGCAGCACCGAGGAGCTGGACGCCCGCCGCGAGGCCGCCCGCGCGGCCGGAAAGCCCTCCGGCTACGACGGCCACTGCCGGGAGCTGACCGAGGACCAGGTCGCCGTCTACAAGCTGGAGAAGCGCGAGCCGATCCTGCGCTTCCGGATGCCCGACAAGACCATCTCCTTCGACGACCTGGTGCGCGGCACGCTGACCTTCGAGCCGGAGAACGTGCCGGACTACGGCATCGTCCGGGCCAACGGCGCCCCGCTGTACACCCTGGTCAACCCGGTGGACGACGCCCTGATGGGCATCACCCACGTGCTGCGCGGCGAGGACCTGCTGTCCTCCACCCCGCGGCAGGTCGCGCTCTACGCCGCGCTCGCCGAGATCGGCGTCGGCAACGGCACCACCCCGCGCTTCGGCCACCTGCCGTACGTGATGGGCGAGGGCAACAAGAAGCTCTCCAAGCGCGACCCGCAGGCCTCGCTCAACCTGTACCGCGAGCGCGGCTTCATCCCGGAGGGCCTCCTCAACTACCTGTCCCTGCTGGGCTGGTCGCTGGCCGAGGACCGGGACATCTTCGGCATCGACGAGATGGTCGCCGCCTTCGACATCGCCAAGGTGAACGCCAACCCGGCCCGCTTCGACCTGAAGAAGTGCGAGGCGATCAACGCCGAGCACGTCCGCAAGCTGGCCCCGGCGGACTTCGCGGCCCGCCTGGTGCCGTTCCTGCAGGCCGCCGACCTGCTGCCGGCCGAGCCGACCGCCGAGCAGCTGGACGTGCTCGCCAAGGTCGCGCCGCTCACCCAGGAGCGGATGGTCGTGCTGAGCGAGATCGTGAACATGGCCGGCTTCCTGTTCGTGGCGCCGGAGAAGTTCGCCGTCGACCCGGACGACGCCGCCAAGGTGCTGACCGCCGACGCCCGCCCGGTGCTGGAGGCCAGCATCAAGGTGCTGGAGGAGCTCGCGGACTTCACCCCGGAGCCGATCCAGGCGGCCCTGCGCGAGGCACTGGTGGACGGGCTGGGCATCAAGCCCAAGTTCGCCTTCACGCCGCTGCGGGTGGCCGTCACGGGCCGTCGGGTGTCGCCGCCGCTGTTCGAGTCCATGGAGCTGCTGGGCCGCCCCGAGACGCTGCGCCGCCTGCGCTCGTCCCTGGACGCCCTGCCGGCCGCCTGAGCGGGCCGCTGAGCAGGCCGCGGGCCCGGCTTCGTGCCGGGCCCGCGGCGTACCCGGAGGTCATCCGCCGGCCTCCCGGCCGCTGCCTGGGGTTATCGATTTTGGAGCCAGGGCCGACGTCGGGTAATGTTCTTTCTGCGCCGCCCGGGAGGGAACGGACGAGGGAGCGAAAGCCCCCCGGCCGGGACCGAACGAGAGGCGCAACGCCTGAGAAGATCCCGACGAGGGTTCAACTCTGGTGGGGTATGGTGTAATTGGCAGCACGAGTGATTCTGGTTCATTTAGTCTAGGTTCGAGTCCTGGTACCCCAGCGCAGTACCGCAGTAACAGCAGTACCGCAGTACAAATGAAGATCAAGCCCCCGTTGTGTAGCGGCCTAGCACGCTGCCCTCTCACGGCAGTAGCGCCGGTTCGAATCCGGTCGGGGGTACTGATCCCGCAAGGGATCACCTGGAAAGCCCCCGTTGTGTAGCGGCCTAGCACGCTGCCCTCTCACGGCAGTAGCGCCGGTTCGAATCCGGTCGGGGGTACTGATCCCGCAAGGGATCGCCAGGAAGCCCCCGTTGTGTAGCGGCCTAGCACGCTGCCCTCTCACGGCAGTAGCGCCGGTTCGAATCCGGTCGGGGGTACTTCAGAGCAGGAAGCCGGTGGGCTCGCCCATCGGCCCTTGCTTTGTGTTGGGGTATGGTGTAATTGGCAGCACGAGTGATTCTGGTTCATTTAGTCTAGGTTCGAGTCCTGGTACCCCAGCCAGAAAATGGAAGACCCCGGTTCTCCGGGGTCTTTTTGTTTGTGCACCGGGAAATGCTTCGAAGGGCCCCGCTCGACTCCGAGCGGGGCCCTTTCGTCTTTCGGTGGGGGGCGGCCGGGTGGGGGAGGGGTGCGGGAAAGGGGGCGGGTGGGGGAAGGGCCGGGTCAGCTCCGGCGCAGCGCCTCGGTGAGCCGGTTCGCGGCCTCGATGATGGCCTGGGCGTGCAGCCGGCCCGGGTGGCGGGTCAGGCGCTCGATCGGGCCGGACACCGACACCGCGGCCACCACCCGGTTGGAGGGGCCGCGGACGGGCGCGGAGACGGACGCGACGCCCGGCTCGCGCTCGCCGATCGACTGGGCCCAGCCGCGCCGCCGCACGCCGCTCAGCGCGGTGGCGGTGAAGCGGGCGCCCTGCAGGCCGCGGTGGAGCCGCTCGGGCTCCTCCCACGCGAGCAGGACCTGGGCGGCCGAGCCGGCCTTCATCGGCAGGGTGCTGCCGACCGGGACGGTGTCCCGCAGGCCGGAGAGCCGCTCGGCGGCGGCTACGCAGATCCGCATCTCGCCCTGGCGGCGGTAGAGCTGTGCGCTCTCGCCGGTGACGTCGCGCAGGTGGGTCAGGACCGGGCCCGCGGTGGCGAGCAGCCGGTCCTCGCCCGCCGCGGCGGAGAGTTCGGACAGGCGGGGACCGAGGATGAAACGTCCCTGCATGTCTCTGGTGACCAGACGGTGGTGTTCGAGTGCGACGGCGAGTCTGTGGGCCGTGGGGCGCGCCAGACCGGTGGCGGCGACCAGCCCCGCCAACGTGGCGGGGCCCGACTCCAGTGCGCTCAGCACCAGAGCGGCCTTGTCGAGAACGCCGACGCCGCTAGTGTTGTCCATGCCCTAAGACTGCAGTCTCATTCCGCGAGACGCAAGTTCAATCTTTCCGGAAAAGCGCCACTCTGGATGCAGCAGCCCGGGAGACATCCAGGATGTGGCCTCCTCCGAGTGTCCGCATCGTGGACAGCGATCCGGCGTGCAGGTCGCGCGAAGCGCCCCCGCGCAGGGCGGCGCAGCTTTGACCTCGACGACACGAGAAGGCCGGCAACGCGGCCGGCTGGAGGGAATCCGATGGGACGGACACTCGCAGAGAAGGTCTGGGACGACCACGTCGTGCGGCGCGCGGAGGGCGAGCCCGACCTCCTGTTCATCGACCTGCACCTGCTCCACGAGGTCACCAGCCCGCAGGCCTTCGACGGACTGCGACTGGCCGGCCGTCCGGTCCGCCGCACCGATCTGACGATCGCCACCGAGGACCACAACACCCCCACCCTGGACATCGACAAGCCGATCGCCGACCCGGTGTCCAAGGTGCAGTTGGAGACCCTGCGCCGGAACGCCGCCGAGTTCGGCGTCCGGATCCACTCGCTCGGCGACGTCGAGCAGGGCGTCGTGCACGTCGTCGGCCCGCAGCTCGGCCTGACCCAGCCCGGCATGACCGTGGTCTGCGGCGACTCCCACACCTCCACCCACGGCGCCTTCGGTGCACTGGCGTTCGGCATCGGCACCAGCCAGGTCGAGCACGTGCTGGCCACCCAGACCCTGCCGCTGGCCCCGTTCCGGACCATGGCGATCACCGTCGAGGGCGACCTGCCCGAGGGCGTCACCGCCAAGGACCTGATCCTGGCCGTCATCGCGAAGATCGGCACCGGCGGCGGCCAGGGCTACGTCCTGGAGTACCGCGGTTCGGCGATCCGGAGCCTGTCCATGGAGGCCCGGATGACCATCTGCAACATGTCGATCGAGGCCGGCGCCCGGGCCGGCATGATCGCCCCGGACGAGACCACCTTCGAGTACCTCAAGGGCCGCCCGCACGCCCCGCAGGGCGAGGACTGGGACGCCGCCGTCGCGTACTGGCGGACCCTGGTGACCGACGAGGACGCGGTCTTCGACCACGAGATCTTCATCGACGCGAGCGAGCTGAGCCCCTTCGTCACCTGGGGCACCAACCCCGGCCAGGGCGCCCCGCTGGCCTCCGACGTGCCGGACCCGGCCTCCTTCGCCGACCCGCAGGAGCGCCAGGCCGCCGAGAACGCCCTGGCGTACATGGGGCTGGAGGCCGGCACCCCGCTGCGCGAGGTCAAGGTCGACGCCGTCTTCGTCGGCTCCTGCACCAACGGCCGGATCGAGGACCTGCGGGCCGCCGCCGCCCTGGTGGAGGGCCGCCGGATCGCCGACGGCGTACGGATGCTGGTGGTCCCCGGCTCCGTCCGGGTCGCCCTGCAGGCCGTCGAGGAGGGCCTGGACAAGGTGTTCACCGCGGCCGGTGCCGAGTGGCGCCACGCGGGCTGCTCGATGTGCCTGGGCATGAACCCCGACCAGCTGGCCCCGGGCGAGCGCTGCGCCTCCACCTCGAACCGCAACTTCGAGGGACGGCAGGGCAAGGGCGGCCGCACCCACCTGGTCTCCCCGCAGGTCGCCGCCGCGACCGCCGTCCTGGGCCGCCTCGCCTCGCCCGCCGACCTGAACGCCGCCGACACGGCGGACACCGACGTTGCCGTGGAGGCCTGAGCCATGGAGAAGTTCACCACCCACACCGGCCGGGCCGTCCCGCTGCGCCGCAGCAACGTGGACACCGACCAGATCATCCCGGCCCACTGGCTCAAGAAGGTCACCCGGTCCGGTTTCGAGGACGGGCTGTTCGAGGCCTGGCGCAAGGACGAGTCGTTCATCCTCAACCGGCCCGAGCGGCAGGGCGCCACGGTGCTGGTGGCCGGCCCCGAGTTCGGCACCGGCTCCTCCCGCGAGCACGCCGTCTGGGCGCTGCAGAACTACGGCTTCCACGCGGTCATCTCGTCGCGCTTCGCCGACATCTTCCGGGGCAACTCCCTGAAGAACGGCCTGCTGACGGTCGTGCTGCCGCAGGAGACCGTGGAACGGCTCTGGGCGCTCACCGAGAGTGACCCTTCGGCCGAGATCACCGTCGACCTGGAGGCGCGCGAAGTGCGGGCCGAAGGCGTCACCGCGGCCTTCGAACTGGACGACAACGTCCGGTGGCGGCTGCTCAACGGCCTGGACGACATCAGCATCACGCTGCAGAACGAGGCCGACATCGCGGCCTTCGAGGCGACCCGTCCGGCCTTCAAGCCCCGTACTCTGCCGGTCGCCTGAGTTCCCCTCAGAACAAGCATTCTGACGATCCGCCGCGTGGCCCGCGCCCCCCTCGGGGGGGCAGGGCCATCCGTCGTTCCGGAGCACGAGTTAGCGCCGGGGCCCGCCCCGGATTGCCCATTTGGCTTTGCGGAAGAGGGCCCCGCGCAAGTACAACTGCGGGTAGATGGCACAATCAGTACATGCACCGGCACCATGAACCTCCGTACGCGGGCGGCGAACCCGCGGCTGAGGACTCCATGGGCCGGCCATCCGAACGCCGAATTGACGATCGGCCGGACGTCACCTCCGCGCCAGCTGAGGGGCCGGACGACCAGGAAGTCGCAGCGCTCTACGCGCTCGTGGCCGAGCGGTTGAAGCAAGCTCACGCCCGCGTGCATGCGCTGAACGTGTCTGCCGATGCAAAGACCGCTCTCACCCGTCAACTCCTCATCGTCACCGAGACCGCCAAGCGCGATCTTCCGGAGGCGGCAAGGCGGTTGAGTCGCTTTGTACATGACCTCGACGAGGGGCGCCCGCCGCTCGGCTGAGGTCGCCGACGCGCAAATCCATTGCGACACTAGGGTGATTCGCGCGTTTGGTAATTGAAAGTCCGCAGATACATACCTAACGTGCGAAAAGAACGGATGGAATCATCCGGCGCTCGTTTCCGAAGGGGAAGACGTGAACAAGGCTCAGCTTGTCGAAGCGGTGGCCGAGCAGCTGGGCGGTCGCAAGGCTGCCGCAGAGGCCGTCGACGCAGTGCTCGACACCATGGTCCGTGCCGTCGTGGCCGGCGACCGGGTTTCGGTCACCGGTTTCGGCACCTTCGAGAAGGTGGAGCGCTCCGCGCGCTTCGCCCGCAACCCGCAGACCGGCGAGCGGGTCAAGGTCAAGAAGACCTCGGTGCCGCGCTTCCGCCCGGGCCAGGGCTTCAAGGACCTGGTCAGCGGCAGCAAGAAGCTGCCGAAGGAGGGCCCCTCGGTGAAGAAGGCCCCCAAGGGCTCCCTCACCCCGGGCAAGAGCGGCGTCGCCGCCACCCCGGCCGCCAAGCGCGCCGCCACCAAGCGTGCCGCCACCGCTGCCGCCGCCGCTCCGGCCACCAAGAAGGCCGCCGCCAAGAAGACGGCCACCACGGCCGCCGCCAAGAAGACCACGGCCACCACCGCGAAGAAGGCGGCCACCGCCAAGAAGGCCGCGGCGAAGACCACCGTCGCGAAGACCACCGCCGCCAAGAAGACCACGGCGGCCGCGACCAAGAAGACGGCCGCTGCCAAGAAGGCGACCACCACGGCTGCCGCCAAGAAGACCACGGCCACCGCCAAGAAGGCGACCGCCACGGCCAAGAAGACGGCTCCGGCGAAGAAGACCGCCACCCGCAAGACCACCGCGCGCAAGACCACTGCCAAGTAGGTCCCGCGTGACCGTCCTCGGACGGCCTTCGGCGAAGAGCCGCGACACCCCTCCCGTGAACGCACGGAGACCGGGCGCCGCGGCTCTTCGGGTTTCCGGGCGCTCGGTCAGGATTCGACGGCGTGCGGCGGGACCGGGCGGTCGTGGCCGCGGGACCGGACGGTCGGTGGTCGAAGCAACCCGGCGGGCGGGCGCCCCGCGGGCGTCAGAGCCCGGCGGGGTCGGGGAAGGTCTGCAGCGTCACGAAGACCACCCGGCGGGCCTCGCCGGTGCCCTCGGTGCGGATCCGCACCCGCTGGCCGGGGCGCAGCAGCCGCAGGCCGCCGGCGTCGAAGGCGGCCGCGTCGAACGGCACCGGGGTCCCGTCGTCGAGCAGCACGGAGCCGGCCCGGGTGGCGGGGTCGAAGGTGAACGCGGTGGCCTGCATGTCAGCAGCATAGCGAGCGGGTCGCTGCGCCCCCGGGAGCAGGACGGGGGACGGCGCCGGAGCGGGGCCGGAGCGGGGCCGGTCCGCGGGCCGGGACGGCAAGAGGGGCGGCAGCGGGACGGCATCAGGGCGGGCTCGGGGCGACGTCAGGGCGGGCTCAGACGGGCGAACAGCGTGCTGGTGTGCGGGCCGAGGCCGAGCGCCGCGGCCTCGCCGAGGTCCGCACCGGTGTCGACGTCCCGGCGCACCGACTCCACGTCCGCGAGGCGCAGTTCGAGGGCCCCGCCGGCCGCGTGCCGGGCGCGCGAGCCGTCCCCGAAGGAGGGGGAGAGCGGACGCCCCGGGGTGCAGGCGAGCAGCGTGGTGCCGAGGCCGGGGGAGTCCGGCAGGAAGGCCCGGCCGTCCGGCGGCACCGCGCCCAGCACCCGGGCCAGTTCGGCCGGACGCAGGGCCGGCAGGTCCGCCGAGAGGACGGCCAGCGGGGCCGCCGGGGCTAGGGCCAGGGCGGTCGACGCGCCGTGCGCCAGTGCCCGGTTGAGGCCGCCACCGGGCTCGTCGGCGACCACCAGCGCGCCCAGCGCGGCCAGCCGGGCACCGGCCACCGCGTCGCGGGTCACCACCAGGACGCGGTCGACGCCCGGGGTGGCCAGCGCGGCGCCGACGGTGTCGAGCGCGAAGGACATCGCCAGGTCGGCCCGGTGCGCTCCGGCGTAGGGGGCGAGTCTGCTCTTCGCCTGTGCGAGCGGCTTGAGCGGCAGCACCAGCGACCAGCCGGCGGTGGGTGCGGCGGGCGCGACGGGCCCGCTGGGGCGTACGGTGTCCTGGGTCATCGGCGTCATTGTGTCGCCGGTCCCGGAGCCCTCGCCAGGCCGTCCGAACTGTGCGGACGTGCGTTTGATCACGCCGGCCCGGCGGGTTGGCGCGGCCGCTCGACAGCCGGTGAGCGGGCGGGCGACACTGTTCGGCGCCCGTGGCCCGGGCACCGCTGGCACCGGTGCGCGGCCCCGGGAGGCCATGACCGCGGCACTCCACGTGCCGCATCGGATGAGAAGGAGCTGGGGTGGCCCGCCGCTCGTACGCCAAGTTCGGCAACGCCGACTACGGCATCTGGTACCGCTTCGCGGCCGTGCTGGTGAAGCCGGTGACGACCGCCCTGGTGAAGCCCGACTGGCGCGGCTGGGAGCACATTCCCAAGGAAGGCGGCTTCATCGCCGCGGTGAACCACAATTCGATCATCGACCCGGTGATCTACGCGCACTGGCAGTACAACAGCGGTCGCCCGCCGCGAATTCTCGGCAAGTCCTCGTTGTTCTCCATTCCCTTCATCGGATTCATGCTGCGCAAGACCGGTCAGATTCCGGTGTTCCGCGAGTCGACCGACGCGGCGCAGGCCTTCCGGGCCGCGATCGACGCCGTCGACGGCGGCCAGTGCGTGCAGTTCTACCCGGAGGGAACGCTCACCCGGGACCCGGACCTGTGGCCGATGACCGGCAAGAGCGGTGTCGCCCGGGTCGCGCTGATGACCGGCGCGCCGGTCATCCCGGTCGCCCACTGGGGCGCGCACGAGATCATCCCGCCGTACGGCCGGCCCGGGTACGGGAAGGGCAAGTTCAACCTCTTCCCGCGCCACCGGGTGACCGTCGCGGCCGGTCCGGCGGTGGACCTGAGCAAGTACCAGGGGCAGGAGCTCACCTCCCAGGTGCTCGCGGACGCGACCGAGGACATCATGACGGCGATCACCGCCGTGCTGGCCGAGGTCCGCGGCGAGCAGCCGCCGGCCGAGCGCTACGACATGCGCAAGGCCGCCCGCGAGCGCGCCGCCACGGCGCTGGCCGAGCGCCGGCGTGCCAAGGGCGAGCGTGGCAAGGGCACCGAGGAGGCCGGCAAGTGACCCGTTGCGCCGTGATGGGGACCGGCTCCTGGGGCACCGCGTTCGCGATGGTGCTCGCCGACGCCGGCTGCGAGGTCGTGCTGTGGGCCCGCCGCCAGGAGCTGGTGGACGCCGTCAACTCCACGCACGAGAACCCGGACTACCTGCCGGGCGTCCGGCTGCCCGACTCGGTGCGGGCCACCACCGACGCCGCCGAGGCGCTGGCCGGCGCCGACTTCGCGGTCCTGGTGGTGCCCTCGCAGACGCTGCGCGACAACCTGGCCGCCTGGACGCCGCTGATCGAGCCGCAGACCGTGCTGGTCAGCCTGATGAAGGGCATCGAACTCGGCACCGCCAAGCGGATGAGCGAGGTGATCGACGAGGTCACCAAGGTCGGCCCGGAGCGCGTCGCGGTGGTCAGCGGGCCCAACCTGGCCAAGGAGATCGCCAACCGGCAGCCCGCGGCCAGTGTCGTCGCCTGCGCCGACGAGGCGGTGGCCAAGCGCCTCCAGGCGGCCTGCCACACGCCGTACTTCCGGCCGTACACCAACACCGACGTGGTGGGCTGCGAACTCGGCGGCGCGGTCAAGAACGTGATCGGCCTGGCGGTCGGCATGGCGGCCGGCATGGGGCTCGGCGACAACACCAAGGCGACGCTGATCACCCGCGGGCTGGCCGAGACCACCCGGCTCGGCGAGGTGCTGGGTGCCGACCCGCACACCTTCGCGGGGCTCGCCGGGATGGGCGACCTCGTCGCCACCTGCTCCTCGCCGCTGTCCCGCAACAACACCTTCGGCATGAACCTGGGCCGGGGCATGTCGCTCGCGGAGACCATCGCGGCCACCCGGCAGACCGCCGAGGGCGTCAAGTCCTGCGAGTCGGTGCTGGACCTGGCCCGGCGCAACGGCGTCGACATGCCGATCGTCGAGGCCGTGGTGGACGTCGTGCACAACGGGCGGCCGACCCAGGAGGCGCTGCAGACGCTGATGTCGCGCTCGGCGAAGGCGGAGCGGCGGCGCTGACGGCCCGGGCGGCGGGGGGCACCGGGGCGGTTGACGTCCCGGAAACACGTCGCACGGTAGTCTCAAACCCGATATGAGCATCGAACAGTCCTCCCCGAACCCGTCCGCCCCGAAGCCGCGCGTCGCACTGGTCTTCGGCGGGCGCAGCTCCGAGCACGCCATCTCGGTCTCCACCGCGGGCAGTGTGCTCAGGGCGATCGACCGCGACAAGTACGACGTGCTGCCGATCGGCATCACGCACGAGGGCCGCTGGGCGCTGACCAGCGACGAGCCGGCCCGGATGGCCATCACCGACGGCAAGCTGCCGGACGTGGCACACGTCGCCGAGTCCGTCGACGCGCAGGTCGCGCTGCCGGTCGCGCCGGGCAACCGGGAGGTGCTGCTCAGCGAGCCGGGCAGCGCGCCCAAGGCCCTCGGCGAGGTCGACGTGGTGTTCCCGCTGCTGCACGGCCCCTGGGGCGAGGACGGCACCCTGCAGGGCCTCCTGGAGCTCTCCGGCGTCCCCTACGTCGGCAACGGCGTGCTGGCCAGCGCGGCCGGCATGGACAAGGAGTTCGCCAAGCGGATCCTGGCCTCGCACGGTCTGGGGGTCGGCCACTACACCATCGTGCGTCCGCGCGAGTGGGAGACCGAGGCGGGCCGCGCGGCGGTGCGCGAGCGGGTGGCCGAGCTGGGCCTGCCGGTGTTCGTGAAGCCCTGCCGGGCCGGCTCCAGCATCGGCATCACCAAGGTCAAGGACCTGGCCGACCTGGACGCCGCGATCGAGGAGGCCCGTCGCCACGACCCCAAGCTGATCATCGAGGCCGGCGTGACCGGCCGCGAGATCGAGTGCGGCGTGCTGGAGTTCGAGGACGGCCCGCGGGCCAGCGTGGCCGGCGAGGTCCTGGTCGGCGAAGGCTTCGACTTCTACGACTTCGAGGCCAAGTACATCGACTCCTCCGACGTGCAGATCCCGGCGAAGCTCACCGCCGACGAGCTCGCCGAGATCCAGCGCCAGGCCATCGAGGCCTTCGAGGCGCTCGGCTGCGAGGGCCTGGCCCGGGTGGACTTCTTCCTGCTGGAGGACGGCACCTGGATGATCAACGAGATCAACACCATGCCCGGCTTCACCCCGATCTCGGCCTACCCGAAGATGTGGGAGGCCAGCGGGGTCTCGTACCCGGAGCTGATCGACCGGCTGCTGCAGACGGCGATGCGCCGCTCGACCGGCCTGCGCTAGCGGTCCCGTACGGCGGAGGGCGGGCCGGGAGCTCCCGGCCCGCCCTCCGTACGTCGGTACGGCCCGGCTCAGCCGGGGATGTTGGCCTTGACCAGCGGGGTCAGCGCGGCGGCCGGGTCGAAGGGGTTCCGTGCGGCCCCGGACGGGACGGTCACCTCGACGTAGGCGGCGCGCATCGTCGCCACGAAGCGGTAGCCGCCGTCGTCGAGCTTCTGCGACCACCAGGTGAGGTCGTCGACGGTCGGGGACCAGTCCTTGGCGTGCTCCCCGTTCAGCTGCTCCGGCCGGTCGACGCCGCAGCGCATGACCGTCCGGGGCGAGCTGTCCCAGACGGCCACGTAGGGCGAGGCGGGCGACGGGTCCTTGCGGGCGTGCCCGAGCAGCTCCTGCGGCAGCGCGGCGGCCAGGGCCCGGCAGTAGTCGGCGGCCCTGCCGCTCGGCTCCGGCACCTCGATCTTCCCGTCGGCCGGGCCCCAGCTGCCGACCAGCACGACGACCGTGCAGGTCAGCGCGACGGGCAGGGCCAGCCAGCGGATCGGTGCCGGCAGGGCGGTCAGCGCCTTCGGGACGCGGAGTTCTCTGGCCACCCGCCGATGGTAGCCGGGCCTTACCCGGAGCCGGGGCTAGAGGTGGACCACCGGACAGGTCAGGGTGCGGGTGATGCCCTCGACCTTCTGGACCTGGGCCACGACCATGCGGCCGAGCTCGTCGACGGTCTCGGCCTCGGCCTTGACGATGACGTCGTAGGGGCCCGTGACGTCCTCGGCGGTGAGCACGCCGGGGATCTCGGAGATCAACTCGGCCACCGCGGTGGCCTTTCCAACTTCGGTCTGGATCAGGATGTATGCCTGTACCACGAGGACCTCCCGGCGGCCGGTTACGGGGATCGCCGCCGTGGTCGCCCGGTCAGGCGTCCGGATGGAACGGGCTCAACGGCAGTCTGATCACCACGCTACCGCGCAGCGGGCCGGGGAGGGGAGACTTCGGCACCCCCGAAGGGCGTACGCTGCGCGCGGGGGAGCGCGACGGGGACCGGAACGGATGACAGCGCCATCCGGAATGAAAGGCGAGAGGACGGCAGATGCAGGGGACCGTGGGCGAGCTCGGCGAGTTCGGCCTCATCAGGGAGCTGACCGCCCGGGTACCGCTCACCGATGCGGTCGACCTCGGCCCGGGTGACGACGCCGCGGTGGTGCGGGCTCCGGACGGCCGGGTGGTGGCGACCACGGACGTCCTGATCGAGAACCGGCACTTCCGCCGGGACTGGTCGACCGCCTACGACGTGGGCCGCAAGGCGGCCGCCCAGAACCTCGCCGACGTGGCCGCGATGGGGGCGGTGCCGACCGCGATACTGCTCGGCCTGGTCGCCCCCGCCGACCTGCCGACCACGTGGGCGACCGAGCTGATGGACGGGCTGCGCGACGAGTGCCAGGTCGCCGGGGCGACGGTGGTCGGCGGTGACGTGGTGCGCGGGGACACCGTCACGCTGGCCATCACGGCGCTCGGCGACCTGCAGGGGCGTGCGGCGGTGACGCGCTCCGGGGCGCAGGTCGGCGACGTGGTCGCGGTGACCGGCTGGCTGGGCTGGTCGGCCGCCGGGCTGACCGTGCTGCAGCGCGGCTTCCGCTCCCCGCGCGCCTTCGTCGAGGCGCACCGGCGGCCCGAACCGCCGTACCACGCGGGACCGGCGGGGGCCGAGTTGGGCGCGACCTCGATGATCGACGTGAGCGACGGACTGGTCGCCGACCTCGGCCACGTGGCCCGGGCCAGCGAGGTGGACATCGACCTGAAGGCCGCGGACTTCGACGTCCCGGCGCAGATGGCGGACATCGGCCAGGCCGTCGGGGTGGACCCGCTGGTCTGGGTGCTCTCCGGCGGCGAGGACCACGCGATCGTGGCGACCTTCCCGCGCGGGGTCCAACTCCCGGCCCGCTGGCGGGTGGTGGGCGAGGTGACCGGCCGGCCGACGGGCAGCCGGAGCGGCCGGGTCACCGTGGACGGCGCGCCCTGGGACCGGGTCGGCGGCTGGGACCACTTCGCGGAGTGAGCGCGGCCGGCCCGCCCGCCCCCGGGCGTTCGGGATCCGGCGCCGCCGACCGTCCGGCACCGGCGCGCCCGCCGGCCCGGGGCGGCGTCGCCGACCGGCGTACGGCGTACGGCTGATGGGCACTGGACGCCGGCGCGGCAGATGACGCCCAGGGCGTGCGGCGGACGGGATTCGGGGGTGCGTTTTGCGTAGGCTTGCGGCATCCGAGCCCGCCCGCCACCACACCGTCCGGGGCGGGTGGCCCGAACCACTGCGAGCGGGAGCACACCTGACATGCGCATCGGTGTACTGACCAGCGGCGGCGACTGCCCCGGCCTCAACGCGGTGATCCGCTCGGTGGTGCACCGGGGCACGGACGTCCACGGCGACGAGATCGTCGGCATCCTGGACGGGTTCCTCGGCCTGATCGAGAGCCGGACCCGGACGGTCTCGCACGACGACGTCACCGGGCTGCTCACCCTCGGCGGCACCATCCTGGGCTCGGCCCGCGTGCGGCGCGACCGGATCGCCTGGGCGGTGGAGAACGCGAAGGTGCTGGCCCGGGACATCGGCATCGACGCGCTGATCGCGATCGGCGGCGAGGGGACGCTGACCGCCGCGAAGCTGTTCAGCGACGCCGGACTGCCGGTCGTCGGGGTGCCGAAGACCATCGACAACGACATCGACGCCACCGACGTCACCTTCGGCTTCGACACCGCGGTGCACGTCGCGACCGAGGCGATCGACCGGCTGAAGACCACCGCCGAGTCCCACCAGCGGGTCATGGTGGTCGAGTTGATGGGCCGGCACACCGGGTGGATCACCCTCACCGCGGGCATGGCCGGCGGAGCGCACGGCATCCTCATCCCGGAGAAGCCGTTCGACATCGAGGCGGTGGCGCGGATGGTCGAGGACCGCTTCGCCCGCGGCAAGAAGTTCGCCATCATCGCCGTCGCCGAGGGCGCCACCCCGATGCCCGGCACCATGCGCTTCGACCACGGCGCGGTCGACCAGTACGGCCACCGGACCTTCGGCGGGATCGGCAACCGGCTCGCCCACGAGCTGGAGAACCTGCTCGGCAAGGAGGCCCGTCCGGTCATCCTCGGCCACACCCAGCGCGGCGGCACCCCGACCGCCTACGACCGGGTGCTCGCCACCCGCTTCGGCTGGCACGCGGTGGAGGCCGTCCACCAGGGCGCGTTCGGGCACTTCACCGCGCTGCGCCGGACCGGGATCGAACTGCTGCCGATCGGCGACGCGGTGACCCGGCTGAAGACGGTGCCGGAGGGCCGCTGGGTGGAATCCGAAGCCGTGCTCTGAATCCGCGCAGGTAGGTTGGGGCCATGGTCCTCCCCCCTCGCACCCCCGGCGCCTCCGCCGCACCCCCGCGCGTGCTCACCATCGCCGGCTCCGACTCCGGCGGCGGCGCCGGCATCCAGGCCGACCTCAAGGCGATGCTCGCCCTCGGCGTGCACGGCATGAGCGTGATCACCGCCGTCACCGCGCAGAACTCGCTCGGCGTCCAGGGCTACTGGGAACTGCCCGCCGAGGCCGTCCGCGCACAGTTCCGCAGCGTGGTGGACGACATCGGGGTGCAGGCCGTGAAGACCGGCATGCTCGCCTCGATCGAGCTGGTCGAGACCGTCTCGGAGCTGCTGGCCGGGGTGGACGCCCCGGTCGTGGTCGACCCGGTCGGCGTCTCCAAGCACGGCGACGCGCTGCTGGCTGCCGAGGCCGTCGGCACCGTCCGCGAGAAGCTGCTGCCGGTCGCCACCCTGGCCACCCCCAACCTGCACGAGGTGACGCAGCTCACCGGCCGGACCGTCGAGGACGAGGGGCAGATGCTGGACGCCGCCGAGGCGCTGCTCGACCTCGGTCCGCGCTGGGTGCTGGTCAAGGGCGGCCACCTGGAGGGCGAGGCCGCCGACCTGCTGTACGGCGGGCCGGAGGAGGTCCACTGGTACCGGGCGCCGCGCTACGACAACCGGCACACCCACGGCACCGGCTGCACGCTGGCCAGCTCGATCGCGGCCGGCCTGGCCAAGGGCGAGCCGCTGCCGGAGGCGGTGGGCTCGGCAAAGGAGTACATCACCGGTGCGATCGCCGGCGGCTTCGCGCTGGGCGCCGGGATCGGGCCGGTCGACCACGCCTGGCGCTGGCGCTGAGGGGTCCGGAAAGCCGAGGACTCCGGAAAGCCGAGGAGTCCGGAAGCCGAGGAGTCCGGAAGCCGAGGAGTCCCGGAAAACAGTCGTGGGGGGGGGGCGGGGCGGGGGGGGGCCGCCCCCCCCGAGGGGGGGCGACCGGGGGGGGGGGCGGGGGGGCCGCGGGGGGCCCCCCCGCCCCGGGGCGGGCGTGGGGGGGGCCGAACCGCTGCGCCCTCCGCTCCGCCGGGCCGCCGTCCCGGGGGGGGGCGCGCACGCCGAGGACACCACCAACGGTGGGGGGGGGGGCCCCGGGCCCGCCCCCCCCCCACCACCGGTGAGTCCGGAATACGGCGTTGCCGGCCGTGGAAACAGCGAAGCCGGCCCATCCGAGGATGAACCGGCTCACTGGAGGACCGGCATGCCGGTCTGCGCGTCAGCGCGAGACCTTACCGGCCTTGATGCACGAGGTGCAGACGTTGAGCCGCTTCGGCGTCCGCCCAATCACAGCGCGCACCGTCTGGATGTTGGGGTTCCAACGACGGGGGGTACGGCGGTGAGAGTGGGAGATGCTGTTGCCGAAGCCCGGCCCCTTGCCGCAGACGTCGCAGTTGGCAGCCACAGGAGTCACTCCAAGACTTCAGATCAGATACTTTCGAAAACCCCGCCCACCCACCGGAGCACTCACGTGAACCAGACCGGATAAGGGGGTGAGCCTGGACGGTTCCAGGCAACCGGAAGAGCATACAACGCTTGCTTCCGTCCCACGAAACTACCATGACCGGCCGAGTGATCGCTCGGGCCGCCGGTCCGGACGGCCCACTCCGCCCCGCCCCCGATAGCCTGCCGGTATCACCCCTCGCCGCCGCCTCGAAGGTGCTGCCGCCCCACGGGCCGTCGCGGCGTCCCATCCGGAGGAGACCTGGTGCTGCACACGCTCGACGCGCCGGCCGTGCGCAGCTGGTGCCAGCTCGCCCTGCGCGCGCTCGGCCAGGCCCGCGAGGAGATCGACGCGCTCAACGTCTATCCCGTCCCGGACGGCGACACCGGCACCAACCTCTACCTGACCGTCGAGTCCGCCGCCGCCGAGGTGGAGAGCCGCTTCGCCGACCCCGCCGCCGACCCGGCCCCCGGACTGGCCGACGCGGTCCGGGCGATGGCCCGCGGCGCGCTGGTCGGCGCCCGGGGCAACTCCGGCGTGATCCTCGCCCAGTGGCTGCGCGGCACCGCCGAGACGCTGGCCGAGGGCGGCGGCGCCGAACAGCTGCGGGCCGCCCTGCAGCGGGCCGCCGACTCCGCCTACCAGGCCGTCGCGGAGCCCGTCGAGGGCACCCTGCTGACCGTCGCCCGGGTCGCCGCCCGGGAGGCCGTCCGGGCCGGGGACGGGCTCGCGCAGGTCGCCGACACCGCCTACCGGGCCGCCCGGGACGCCCTGCGGCACACCCCGGAGCAGCTCGCCGTGCTCGCCGAGAACGGCGTCGTGGACGCCGGCGGGCGGGGCCTGGTCGCCGTCCTCGGCGCACTCGCCGACGCCGTCGCCGGGCAGCAGCCGATGGGGCCGGTCGCGCTGCGCGGGGACGTCCGGGCCGTGGCGGGCTGCGAGGCGCACGTCCGCCCACCCGCCGCCCGCCACCACCCTTCGCTCGGATCGCTGCGCGATGCCCCCTTCGCCGTCACCCGCCACCACCCTTCGCTCGGATCGCTGCGCGATGCCCCCTCCGTGGGCCCCGGCCACCCCGCGTTCGAGGTCATCTACCTGCTGGACGCGCCCGACGAGGCGCTCCCCGTGCTGCGCGAGCGGCTCGGCGCGCTCGGCGACTCCCTGGTGGTCGGCGGCGGCGACGGCCTGTGGAGCGTGCACGTCCACGTGGACGACGCGGGCGCCGCCGTGGAGGCCGGGGTCGAGGCCGGGCGCCCGCACCGGATCCGGATCACGCACTTCGCCGAGGCCGCCGCCAGGGCCGGCACCGCCACCGAGCGCGGCGAGCGCGAGGAGCGGGCGCGCGCGGTGCTCTCGGTGGTCTCCGGCGAGGGCCTGGCCGAGCTGTGCGAGCAGGCCGGCGCCGTCGTCCTGCACGCCGACCCGGACCGGCCGCCGGCCAGCGCCGAACTCGCCGCCGCCGTCCGCCGCTCGGCCGCCCGCGAGGTCGTCCTGCTGCTCAACGACCCGGAACTGCGCGCCGCCGCCGGCGCCGCGGCCGACCAGTTGCGCGAGGAGGGCGTCCGGATCGCCGTGCTGCCCACCCGCTCGCCGGTGCAGGGCCTGGCGGCGCTCGCGGTGCACGAGGGCGGCCGCCGCTTCGACGAGGACGTGGTCGCCATGACCTCCGCCGCCGGGGCCACCCGGTACGCCGAACTCGCCGTCGCCGAGGGGGAGTCCTGGACGATGGCCGGGGTCTGCCAGGCCGGGGACGTGCTCGGGCTGATCGACGGCGACGTCGCGGTGATCGGCACCGGCCTGGAGGAGGTCGGCGCGAGCGTGCTGGACCGGATGCTCGGCGCGGGCGGCGAACTCGTCACCCTGGTCCTGGGCGACGGCACCGACGAGGCGCTGGCCGAACGGCTGGTCACGCACGTGCGGCACGGGCGGCCCGAGGTGGACGCGGTGGTGTTCCACGGCGGGCAGGAGTCGGCGCCGCTGCTCATCGGCGTGGAGTAGCGGCCCGTCCGGGCGCGGCGGCGGGCGGCGCGAGGCCCGGTTCGTCGGTCCCGTGGTGTAAACAGGGCCCTGATGGGCGCTCTCGATGAACCACTGACCAAACTCGTCGGCGACCGCACCGCGAAGGTGCTCGCCGACAGCCTCAAGCTGCGCACGGTCGGGGACCTGCTGCACCACTATCCGCGCCGCTACGTCGAGCGCGGCCAGCTCACCAGCCTGGACGACCTGGAGATCGACGAGCACGTCACCGTGCTGGCCCGGATCGAGAAGGTCACCCTGATCCCGTTCCGCGGCCGCAAGGGCGACCGCCTGGAGGTCGTCGTCACCGACGGCCGCAGCCGGCTCTCGCTGGTCTTCTTCAACCAGGGCTGGCGGCAGAAGGAGCTCAAGGCCGGCGCCCAGGGCCTGTTCGCGGGCAAGGTCGGCGTCTTCAACCGCAGCCGCCAGCTGGTCTCGCCCGACTACCAGCTGCTCGACGAGGAGGCCGGCTCCGACGCCGCGAAGCAGTTCGCCGGCCGGCTGATCCCGGTGTACGGCGCCAGCGCGCAGATGCCCAGCTGGAAGCTGTCGATCTGCATCGAGACCGCGCTCACCAAGCACCTCGGCGACGTCGGCGAACCGCTGCCCGCCGAACTGCGCGAGCGCCACGACCTGATCCCGCTGCCCGAGGCGCTGGAGCTGATCCACCGCCCGCGCAGCCAGGCCGACCGCGAGCGCGCCCAGAGCCGGCTGCGCTGGGACGAGGCCTTCGTCCTCCAGGTCGCCCTGGCCCAGCGCCGGGCCGCGGACTCCGCACTGCCCGCCAAGCCGCGCAAGGCCCGGGCGGGCGGCCTGCTGGACGCCTTCGACGCCCGGCTGCCGTTCACCCTCACCGAGGGCCAGCAGAAGGTCTCCGCCGAGATCGCCGCAGATCTGGCCACCGAGCACCCGATGCACCGGCTGCTCCAGGGCGAGGTCGGCTCCGGGAAGACGCTGGTCGCGCTGCGGGCGATGCTCGCCGTGGTGGACGCGGGCGGCCAGGCCGTGCTGCTCGCGCCCACCGAGGTGCTCGCCCAGCAGCACCACCGCTCGATCGTCGAGATGATGGGGGACCTCGCCGAGGGCGGCATGCTCGGCGGCTCCGAGCACGCCACCCGGGTGGTGCTGCTGACCGGCTCGATGGGCACCGCCGCGCGCCGTCAGGCGATGCTGGACATGGTCTGCGGGGACGCCGGGCTCGCCATCGGCACCCACGCGCTGATCGAGGACAAGGTCGAGTTCCAGGACCTCGGCCTGGTGGTGGTCGACGAGCAGCACCGCTTCGGCGTCGAACAGCGGGACGCGCTGCGCGCCAAGGGGCAGCAGCCGCCGCACCTGCTGGTGATGACGGCCACCCCGATCCCGCGCACCGTCGCGATGACCGTCTTCGGGGACCTGGAGACCTCCGTCCTGGACCAGCTGCCGGCCGGCCGTTCGCCGATCTCCACCCACGTCGTCCCCGCGCTGGAGAAACCCAACTTCCTCACCCGGGCCTGGGAGCGCGTCCGCGAGGAGGTCGACAAGGGCCACCAGGCGTACGTGGTCTGCCCCCGGATCGGGGACGAGGAGCCCGCAGCCGATCCGAAGGCCGCGAAGAAGAAGCGGAAGGCGGCCGAGGAGGACTTCGAGGAGGTCGCCGACGCCGGCGCCGCGAGCGACGAACGGCGGCCCCCGCTCTCCGTGGTGGAGACCGCGGAGAAGCTGGTCAAGGGGCCGCTCGCCGGTCTGCGGGTGGAGATCCTGCACGGCCGGCTGGCGCCCGACGCCAAGGACGACGTGATGCGCCGGTTCGCCGCGGGGGAGGTGGACGTGCTGGTCGCCACCACCGTCATCGAGGTCGGCGTCAACGTCCCCAACTCCACCGCGATGGTCATCATGGACGCCGACCGCTTCGGCGTCTCCCAGCTCCACCAGCTGCGCGGCCGGGTCGGCCGCGGCAGCGCACCGGGCCTGTGCCTGCTGGTCAGCGAGATGCCCGGCGCCAGCCCC
Source organism: Kitasatospora sp. NPDC096140 (assembly GCF_040303045.1). Lineage (NCBI taxonomy): Bacteria > Bacillati > Actinomycetota > Actinomycetes > Kitasatosporales > Streptomycetaceae > Kitasatospora > Kitasatospora sp. NPDC096140. The sequence continues at coordinate 74,589 of NZ_JBEOUW010000034.1, read as the reverse complement.
GCCCGCGCCCGGCTGGACGCGGTGGCCGGCACCCTGGACGGCTTCGAGCTCTCCCGGATCGACCTCGAACAGCGCCGCGAGGGCGATGTGCTGGGCCAGGCGCAGTCCGGGGTGAAGTCCTCGCTCAAGGTGCTGTCGGTGCTGGAGGACGAGGAGGTCATCCTCACCGCGCGGACCGAGGCCACCCGGCTGGTCGCCGAGGACCCGGAGCTGGCCGCCCACCCGGAGCTGCGCACCGCCCTGGAGAGCCTGCTCGACGAGGACCGCGCGGCCTACATGGAGAAGGGCTGAGCGGTCCCTCGGACGAGCCGGATTGTCAGACCCCCGGGAGAGAATGAAGGTGTTCAGGGCGCACCTCCAAGGTGCGTACCTGGCACGACACTTGGGGGTCCTGCCATGGCATTCCGTCATCTCAACGAGCTCCCGCTGGGCGACAAGGTCTTCCGGATCGAACTCGCCAGCGACGACGACCGCGAGGTCACCCTCACCCTCACCGGCTGGCGCGAGGGGGCGGCGGCCGCGCCGCTCGCCTCGGGCAAGCTCCGCCTGCCGGTCGAGGACGTCGCCTCGCTGCGGATCGCGCTGAACCGCGCGCTGCGCGCACTGGCGATCGTCGCCGACGTCTCCGAGCCCATCCCCGACCGCGACGTGCTGCGCGAGCTGTACCCCGGCCACGGCGCCCCCTGGGTCCCGCAGCACGAGGAGGAGCTGGTCCGGCGCTTCCACGACGGCGAGACCGTCGCCCGGATCGCCGCCCGCTTCGGCCGTACGCCCGACTCCGTCCGGACCAAGCTGCGCGAGCTCGGGCACGACCCGCGCCGCCCCGAGTTCTGCCCGCCCGACGGCTGCCTGTCCTGGTCCCGTTACGCCTCGCCGGCCCTGCTCGGCGGGTCGGTCCCGGGCCAGTCGGTGGGTTCCGAGGCGAGCTGACCACCCGAGTGCGCGGGTGCGGCCCGGTGGAGCCGTCCACCGGGCCGCACTCGCTCGGTGTGGGGCCGGTGCGGCGGGCGGGATAGCGTGGTCGGGCAGCGACGAAAGGACCTCCCACCACCATGACCCGCGTGATCGCCGGGGCGGCCGGCGGCCGCCGGCTGGCCGTACCGCCCGGCCGGGGCACCCGACCGACCTCCGACAAGGCCCGCGAGGCGATGTTCTCCACCCTGGAGGCGCTGCGCGGCACCGTGCACGGGGCCCGGATGCTCGACCTGTTCGGCGGATCGGGCGCGGTCGGGCTGGAGGCGCTGTCGCGCGGCGCCGAGCACGTCCTGCTGGTCGAGGCGGACAACCAGGCGGCCCGGGTGATCCGGGAGAACGTCCGCACGCTCGGCCTCCCGGGCGCCGAGGTGCGGGCCGCGAAGGCGGAGAAGGTGATCGCCGGCCCGCCCCCGCAGAGCCCGTACGACCTGGTGTTCCTCGACCCGCCGTACGCCGTGACGGACGCGGAACTCCGCGAGATGCTGATCACACTCCTGGCCGGGGGCTGGCTGGCGGAGGACACACTCGTCACCGTGGAGCGCAGCACCCGCGGCGGCGAGTTCGACTGGCCCGGGGGTTTCGAGGGACTGCGCTCCCGCCGCTACGGCGAGGGCACGCTCTGGTACGGTCGCGCCGCCGCGGCCGACCAGCAGGAGTAGCGGGCCGCGGGCCCGCAAGAGCCGTCACCCCACGAGGGAGCACACACGCCATGCGCCGAGCCGTCTGCCCCGGGTCGTTCGACCCGATCACCAACGGTCACCTGGACATCATCGAGCGGGCCTCGAAGCTCTACGACGTGGTGCATGTCGCGGTCGCGATCAACCGGAACAAGCAGGGCATGTTCACCATCGAGGAGCGGATCGAGCTCATCGAGGAGACCACCGCCAAGTACGGCAACATCGTGGTCGAGTCGCACCTCGGCCTGCTGGTGGACTTCTGCCGGGAGCGCGGCATCCCGGCGATCGTCAAGGGCCTGCGCGCCGTCAGCGACTTCGACTACGAGCTGCAGATGGCCCAGATGAACCACGGGCTGACCGGCGTCGAGACGCTGTTCCTGCCGACCTCGCCGACCTACAGCTTCCTCTCCTCGACGCTGGTCAAGGAGGTCGCCTCGTACGGCGGCGACGTCTCGCACCTGCTGCCCGAGACGGTGCACCGTCGGCTGGTCGAGCGGATCGCGGAGCGCAAGGCCGAGCAGTAGGCGGAGCGGTGGGCGGCCGGTCGGCCTCCCGGGGCAGGACGTCCCTTTCTGCCGGTTCGTCACGTCTTGTCCGGTGGCCGGGAGGCCGGTTCGGCTCGGGTGTTGTGACCGTGCCCCGAGGTGGCCGTACAGTCTGTAGTCCTGCCCTGCGGTGAGGTCCACCGCGCCGGGCCTGCCTCCGCCGGACCGTCGGCGGCACACGGAAAGACGAAGCCCCGTGGACGTGCAGAACAAGGTCGACGAGATCGTGGCGGCGGTCGAGAACGCCCGCTCGATGCCGATGTCGGCCTCCTGCGTGGTGAACCGGGCCGAGCTGATCGGCCTGCTCAACGACCTCAAGGCGGCCCTGCCCGCCGAACTGGCCCAGGCCCAGTCGGTGATGGCCGACCACGAGCAGGTGGTGGCCGGTGCCCAGGCCGAGGCCGAGCTGATCATCCAGGGCGCGCACGCCGAGCGCGGCTCGCTGATCTCGGACACCGAGGTGGTCCGCCAGGCGCAGTCCCAGGCCGACCGGATCCTCGCCGAGGCGCGGTCCGAGGTCGACACCAAGCGGGCCGAGGCCGACGACTACGTGGACAGCAAGCTCGCCAACTTCGAGGTGGTGCTGACCAAGACGCTCGGCGCGGTCGGCCGCGGCCGCACCAAGCTGCGCGGGGACTCCGGCGTCTTCGAGACCGAGCACGACGGCGAGACGGACGGCGAGGAGTTCCGGCCGCAGCGGATCAGCCCGAGCCCCGAGGTCGACGAGTACGTCGATGTGAAGCTGGCCACGCTGGAGAACGTGCTCAGCGCCACCCTGGAGGCCGTCGGCAAGGGCCGCGACAAGCTGCTCGGCAAGCGGCCGATCGACGAGCTGGGTGCCTACCTGGCCGCCGCCGACGAGGCGCAGCAGGCCAAGGAGCGGGCCGAGGCGGTGGCGGCGGGCTTCGCCACGGACGCCGACGGCGAGGACATCGCCTGGTACCGCGAGGACGTCCCGCAGCAGCAGACCTGGCCCGAGCAGACCCCGGCCGCGGCGGGCTGGCAGGACCCCGGCGCCGACCAGTACGCGGCCGCCGCCCAGCAGCAGGGCGGCCAGTACGCGGAGGTGTACGGCGGCGGCTACGACCCGGCCGCCCAGGGGGACCCGTACAACACCCAGTGGGGCGGGCAGCAGGACGGCTACCAGCAGCAGGGCTACCCGGCCCAGCAGCAGGACGGCTACGCCTACCAGCAGCACCAGCACCACCAGCAGCAGCAGGGCTACGGCGCGCAGCAGTACGACGGCTACAACTACCCGCAGCCGCCCGCCGCCCCGCCGGCCGTGCCGCAGCAGCAGCAGGGCCTGGACGAGACCAGCTTCTTCGACACCAGCATGATCGACATGACCAGGTTGCGGGAGCTCGGCGGCCGCTGAGCGGACCGTCGCGGAGTCTCCTGACGGGACCGAAGTTGGGCCTGGCGGGAGACTCCGGTAGTCTGACCACTCCGGCATCCCCATGTCCGGCCGTCGGCTTGCCCGCGCAAGGTCGACCTGTATGGGGAATCTTTCGATCGTTTCCAATGGAAGTCAGGACACCGTGAACCGCCTCGACCACCGCGACCCCCTCGTGTTCGACACGCACGAGCTCGGTCGTCGCCCGGGTTCGATGCGCAAGGTGTCCCGGACCCTGGAGGCCCCCGAGGGCTTCGGGATCATCGATGTGATCGGTGTTCCGGAGAAGAGCCCGATCGAGCTGGAGCTCCGCCTGGAGTCCGTGGTCGAGGGCGTGCTGGTCACCGGCACCGCCGACGCCCACGTCGAGGGCGAGTGCGTCCGGTGCCTGGAGCCCGTCGAGTTCGACGTCGACGTGGACTTCCAGGAGCTGTACTACTACCCGGAGTCCGACGAGCGCCATCGCGCCCGGACCACCGGGACCGAGGACCTCGACGAGGACTCGGAAGAAGAGACTTACCGCCTGGAGGGCGACTTCTTCGACCTCCAGCCGGTGCTGCGTGACGCGGTGGTGCTCGCACTGCCGCTGCAGCCGGTGTGCCAGGAAGACTGCCTGGGCCTGTGCTCCGAATGCGGAGCGCGCCTGAGCGACGACCCGACGCACCACCACGACGCCGTCGACCCCCGGTGGGCGGCTCTGCAGGGACTCTCCGCCGCCCCCGGCGACGAGGGTGACGGGATCAAGACCAGCGACACCCGTGAGGGTCTCGCCGAGAACCAGGAGAAGTAGCCGTGGCTGTTCCGAAGCGGAAGATGTCGCGCAGCAACACGCGCCACCGCCGGTCCAACTGGAAGGCCGTTGCCCCGGCCCTCGTGGCGTGCGACCGCTGCCACGAGCCGAAGCTCGCGCACATCGCGTGCCCGAGCTGCGGCACGTACAACCGTCGCCAGGTCCTCTCGGTCTGATCGGCGGGGTGTACGGATCGATGTCGGACGGTAACTCCACCCGCAAGGCGTCCTCCGCCCCGAAGGGTTCTTCGGGCGGCGGCAAGGCCGGCGGGCCGGCTTCGACCGAATACGACGTCCTGGAAGGGCGCCTCGGGTACACGCTTGAGCGCGCCCTTCTGGTACGTGCACTGACCCACCGCTCGTACGCGTACGAGAACGGGGGTCTGCCCACCAACGAGCGCCTGGAGTTCCTCGGCGACTCGGTGCTGGGCCTCGTGGTGACCGACACCCTCTACCGCGTCCACCCGGACGTCCCGGAGGGCACGCTCGCCAAGCTGCGCGCCGCGGTGGTCAACTCCCGCGCGCTCGCGGACGTCGGCCGGGGTCTGGACCTCGGCACGTTCATCCGCCTCGGCAAGGGCGAGGAGGGCACCGGCGGCCGCGACAAGTCGTCGATCCTCGCCGACACCGTCGAGGCCGTGATCGGGGCCGTCTACCTGGACCAGGGTCTGGACGCCGCCACCGACTTCGTCCACCGCCTGTTCGACCCGCTGATCGAGGAGTCCTCTCAGCTGGGCGCCGGCCTGGACTGGAAGACCAGCCTGCAGGAGCTCACCGCCTCGGTGGGCATCGGGGTTCCCGAGTACGTGGTCATGGAGTCCGGTCCGGACCACGAGAAGACCTTCACCGCGGCGGCCCGGGTGGCCGGCGAGGACTTCGGCAGCGGCGTCGGCCGCTCGAAGAAGGAAGCCGAGCAGAAGGCCGCCGAGAGCGCCTGGCGCGCGATCAAGGAGAAGTACGCCGACCGGCTTCCCGCCGGGGCGTGATCGCGAAGTAGCCTTTCCTCCTGCGGATCCGTATCGAAGCAGGAGGCTCCTTCCCGTGCCCGAACTCCCCGAGGTCGAGGTCGTCCGCCGCGGTCTGGCCGCCTGGGTCGCCGGTCGGACCGTCGCCGACGTCCAGGTGCTGCACCCGCGCGCGGTGCGCCGCCAGCCGGCCGGTCCGGTCGACTTCACGGCCCGGCTGACCGGCACCACCCTCGGCACCGCGCAGCGGCGCGGCAAGTACCTGTGGGTGCCACTGACGGGCACCGGCACGGGCTTCTCGCTGATCGGCCACCTCGGGATGAGCGGCCAGCTGCTCGTCCAGGACCCGTCGGTGCCGGACGAGACGCACCTGCGCGTCCGGCTGCGCTTCGCCGACGGCGGGCGCGAACTGCGCTTCGTCGACCAGCGGACCTTCGGCGGCCTGGCGGTCGAGGAGGCCGAGGAGGGCGACCCGGAGGGCACGCCCGTCTCCATCGCGCACATCGCCCGCGACCCGCTCGACCCGCGCTTCGACGACGGGGCCTTCGTGGCCGCGCTGCGCGCCAAGCGCACCACCGTCAAGCGCGCGCTGCTCGACCAGACCCTGATCAGCGGTGTCGGCAACATCTACGCCGACGAGGCGCTGTGGCGCTCCAGGCTGCACTACGACCGCCCGACGCCGACGCTGACCCGCCCGCAGGCCGCCGTCCTGCTGGCCAACGCCCGGGACGTGATGACCGCGGCGCTCGCCGTCGGCGGCACCAGCTTCGACAGCCTCTACGTCAACGTGAACGGCGAGAGCGGCTACTTCTCCCGGGACCTCGACGCCTACGGCCGCGAGCACGAGCCCTGCCGCCGCTGCGGCACCCCGATCCGGCGGGCGGCCTGGATGAACCGCTCCAGCTACTTCTGCCCCCGCTGCCAGCGCGTGCCGCGGGCCCGCAGCGGGGGCTGACCCGGCCTACTTGCGGCCGGCGAGCTCGGGATGCCCGGCGTCCGCCCCGTCGGGGGCGCCGTGGGTGTCCTGGCCGAAGTAGGCGACCCCGACCGCGGACACCACCGCGAGCAGGAAGCCGACCACGCCGAGCCAGCCCAGGCCGGCCTTGGAGGAGTCGCCGAGCCAGATCACGCCGACCGCGCCGGGCAGGACCGTCTCGCCGACCACCAGTGCGGCCGTCGCGCCGTTCACCGAGCCGATCTGCAGGGCCACGGTGTGGATGTACATGCCGCCGAGGCCGCCGACCAGGATCGCGTACAGCGCCGGGTCGGACAGCAGGGCGCCGAGCTCGAACGGGTCGACGCCGTTCAGGATGCGCACGCCGACGCCCAGGGCGCCGAAGCCGAGGCCGGAGAGCAGACCGGCGACGATCGCGCCGTTCGCGCCCATCCGGCGCACCAGCAGGCTGCCGCCGCCCAGCACCACGGTGGTGATGATCAGCAGCCACCAGTGGAAGGACATCGCCGCGTGGTGGCCGCCCTCCGGGCCCGCCGAGACGGCCAGCAGCACCAGCGCCGAGCAGAGCACGCCGATCGAGGCCCACTCCAGCTGCTTGAGCCGCAGGCCCAGCAGCTTGATGCTGAGCAGCGCGGTGATCACCAGGTTGGCGCTGATGATGGTCTGGGAGAGGAACAGCGGCAGCAGCCGGGCGGCCAGTGCGCCGAGCCCGAAGCCGATCAGGTCGAGCACCGTGCCGAGGATGAACTCCCAGGTGACGGCGGCCTTCGCGGTCGAGGACAGGCTCGGTCCGCCGTGCTCGGTGGTCGAGGTGGTGGCGCCCTTGGCGGCCTCCTCCCGGGCGGAACGGCGGGATCCGACGGCCTGCAGGACCGAGCCGGTGCCGTAGCAGGCGGATGCCGCCACGGCGGTGACGAGGCCGATGATCACCAAGTGCTCCGATCGGGAGGTGGGTCGAGAACGGGCTGGGTAAAGGAAAGGCAATGGGACCGGTGGTCCGGGACCACTATGCCCGTTCGCCCGGTACGGTCGGCACGCCCTCTGCGGCGCCCCGGAGCCGGGCCGGGCCCGCCCGGACCTACGTCCGGGGGCCTGCGGCGGTTCCCCCGCCCCGCCCGCGTCAGGGTCGGCCGGGGGGAACATCATCCCCGGGAAGGGGACCTGACCCGGCGGACGGCGGGGTGTTCCGTCCCTACCAGTATGCGAAGGGTATGGCGTGCTCCGACGCCGCTCACGGTAGCGTCGGGGACATGAGAACCCTTGCACGACGGTCCCGGGGCACCGGGCCGCTTGCCCTGGTGGCGGCGCTGCTCGGGCTGCTGCTCCTGCTGGCGCCGGCCGCCTCGGCCGCGGGCGGGCTGAGCGACGCCTCCGCCGCCCTCAAGAAGGGCAAGGTCTACGTCGACCCGGCGATGACCGACCGCTTCAGCCAGGCCCAGGCGGACGCCCTGACCAAGAAGATCGACAAGGCCGACAAGCCGATCTTCATCGCGGTCGTGCCCGACTCGCCGGCCTACGGCAAGGAGACGGTCGTCACCGACCTCCGCACCCTGGTCGGCATCGACGGCGTGTACGGGGTCTGGCGCGGCGACGGCTTCCTCGCCAAGGCGGACAAGGGCGCGATGGCCGCCGGCGTCGCACAGCGGATCTCCGGCGCAGTCGCCCGCGCCGACGGCGGCGACATCGACGCCACCCTGAACGACTTCGTGGACCAGGCGGCCCCGCAGACCAAGGGCGAGGGCGTCAACCACAGCACCTCGATCGCCTGGGTGGTCATCCCGGTCGTGCTGGTGGCCCTGGCGGGCGCCGGAGTCTTCCTCCTCTTCCGCCGCGCCAAGAAGCGCAAGGAGGAGCAGGCCCGGGCCGAGCTGGAGCAGGTGCGCCGGGTGGTCGACGAGGACATCACCGCCTTCGGCGAGGAACTGGACCGGCTCGACTTCGACCCGGCCGCTGCGGACGCCGACGACGCCCAGCGCACGGACTACACCCACGCCCTGGACGCGTACGAGAAGTCCAAGCGCCTGATGGAGGAGGCCAAGCGGCCGGACGACGTCAAGCAGGTCACCGAGGCGATCGAGGACGGCCGGTTCGCGCTGGCCACCCTGAGCGCCCGGCGGGACAAGCGCCCGCTGCCCGAGCGCCGGCCCCCGTGCTTCATGGACCCGCGCCACGGCCCGTCCGTCAAGGACGTCGACTGGGCCCCGGCCGGCGGCTCCGCCCGCTCCGTCCCGGTCTGCCAGGCCGACGCGGACCGGGTGGCGGCTGGCCTCGACCCGGCGGTCCGCACCGTGGACACCGAGTACGGCCCGCAGCCGTACTGGAACGCCGGCCCGGCGTACGCCCCGTACGCGGGCGGCTACTACAGCAGCTTCGGCGGCGGCCTGCTGCCCGGCCTGCTGGTCGGCACCATGCTCGGCTCGATGATGAGCACCCCGGCCTACGCGTCGCCGATGATGGACGGCGACCACGGCTACCAGGACCAGTACGAGGGCGGCGACTACACCGGGGCCGACTTCAACGCGGGCGACTTCAGCGGCGGAGACTTCACCAGTGGTGGTGACTTCAGCGGCGGCGGGGACTTTGGAGGCGGCGGGGACTGGTAGTCCCGGCCCGCACGCCCGACCCGCTCGCTCGACCCCACGCGGCCCCGCCGGTTCCTCCGGCGGGGCCGCTCCCGTGTGCGGGGCCCGGCCCGGGCGGTGACCGGGCACGCGGGCGGCTAGGGTCGGGGCATGCACGGTCGCGACGCCCACAGTGAGGAACCGGTCCGGGTCACCGCCTGGGTCCGGGGGAAGGTCCAGCAGGTCGGGTTCCGCTGGTGGACCAGGGCACGGGCGCTGGAGATCGGCTTGACCGGCTACGCGAGCAACCTCGGCGACGGCCGGGTGCAGGTCGTCGCGGAGGGTCTCGCGGCCGACTGCGAGCAGTTGCTGGCCCGGCTGCGCGGCCCCGGGACCCCGGGGAACGTCAGCGGCGTGACCGAGATCTGGACGGCCGTCGGCCCTGGTTACGAGGGTTTCGAGATCCGCTGAGCCGCCGCCCGCGGGCCCGCCGCCGGGCCCGTCGGGAAAAGATCCGGAACCGGCGGTGTCACGAGGTTGCCATCCGGGCAGACTCGTGGTTGACTCCGCATCGAACGATGATCCACGAGCACGTGGTGGACCCCTCCCGAAGACCCCCCAGGCGTGACCACACCGCCGGGCAGGTGACAGGGGCGCGGTAGCGTGCGGTGATCGTGTTGACCCTTTCCGTCTTTGGTGAGACGCTGGAAGCCCGCGCACACGACCGCGTCAATCCGGCAGGCGCATGCCCCCGTGAGCCCAGCTCACGGTGGTTGTGCCGTAGTGCCCAGCCAGCACTTCCGGCGGCGCGCCGCGCGTGCGTCCCCCTTCCCCCTAGACCTGAACCATTCCGGTTCGGTCACTCAGCGTGGAGGACCATTCATCATGGCAAAGGCGCTTCTCGGGTACGTCGGCGGCCCCGACCCGCGAATGCTCTCCGAGATGCGACGGCTCCAGCAGCGCGTCCAGGACCTTGAAGCCGAGCTCCTTCGGATGCAGGCTGAGAACGACGCTCTCACCGCTGTCGCTGACGAGCACTCGCTGCTCAACAGCATCGATCTGGATCAGCGGGAGCCGGCTCTCACCTGAGTCCCGCCCGGTCCTCGCAGATCGACGCCGCTGTGCACTGAGCCGCCCCGAAAGGGACGCAGCTTGCAAGGGACGCCCTGATGTGGCGTCCCTTCGTCGTGTCCGACTCCGGATACAGTCGCTCGCTGGGCCCCGGCGAGCGATGAGGAGACCGGCCGCGTGCACCTGAAGAGTCTGACGCTGCGCGGGTTCAAGTCCTTCGCCTCCAGCACCACCCTGCGCTTCGAGCCGGGCATCACCTGCGTGGTCGGCCCGAACGGCTCCGGCAAGTCGAACGTGGTCGACGCGCTGTCCTGGGTGATGGGCGAGCAGGGGGCCAAGTCGCTGCGCGGCGGAAAGATGGAGGACGTCATCTTCGCCGGGACCAGCGGGCGCGCCCCGCTCGGCCGCGCCGAGGTCAGCCTCACCATCGACAACGGCGACGGCGCCCTGCCGATCGACTACGCCGAGGTGACCATCACCCGGACGATGTTCCGCAACGGCGGCAGCGAGTACGCGCTCAACGGCGAGACCTGCCGCCTGCTGGACATCCAGGAACTGCTCTCCGACTCCGGCATCGGCCGCGAGATGCACGTCATCGTCGGGCAGGGCCAGCTGGACTCCGTCCTGCACGCCGACCCGATGGGCAGGCGCGCCTTCATCGAGGAGGCGGCCGGCGTCCTCAAGCACCGCAGGCGCAAGGAGAAGGCGCTGCGGAAGCTGGACGCGATGCAGGTCAACCTCAACCGGGTCCAGGACCTGGTGGCCGAGCTGCGCCGCCAGCTCGGGCCGCTCGGCCGGCAGGCCCGGATCGCCCGCCGCGCCGCCGGGATCCAGGCCGAGCTGCGCGACGCCCGGCTGCGCCTGCTCGCCGACGACCTGTCCACGCTCCGCCGGGCCGTCGAGGCCGAGGTCGCGGACGAGCTGGCGCTGCGGCTGCGCCGGACCACCGTCGAGCAGGAGCTGGCCCGCGCGGTGCAGCGCGAGCACGTCCTGGACGCCCAGGTCCGGCAGCTCGGGCCGAGCCTGGAGACCGCCCGGCAGACCTGGTACCGGCTCTCCGCGCTGGCCGAGCGCACCCGCGGCACCGTCGGGCTGGCCGAGGCACGGGCCCGGCACGCCGCCGCCGGGGGACGGACCGAGGAGCGGCGCGGACGCGACCCGCAGGAGCTGGAGCGGGAGGCCGCCGGGATCCGCGAGGAGGAGGCGGCGCTGGCCGAGGCGCTGGAGGAGGCCCGGTACGCGCTGGCCGAGGCGGTCGAGCGCAAGGACGGGCTGGAGCGCGAGCTGGCCGCCGAGGAGCGCCGGCTGCGGGACGCCGCCCGGGCCATCGCCGACCGGCGGGAGGGCCTGGCCCGGCTGCAGGGGCAGGCCGCCGCCGCCCGCTCCGAGGCCGCCGCGGCCCAGGCCGAGATCGGACGGCTCGCCGAGGCCCGGGACGAGGCGCTGCTCCGCGCCGAGGCCGCGCAGGGTGAGCTGGACGAGCTCCAGCAGCAGGTGGACGGTGCGGCCGGCGACGACGAGCAGGCCGAGGCCGGGCACCAGGAGGCGCGGGAGCGCCTGGCCGCCGTCGAACGGGAACTCGCCGCCGCCCGGGAGGCGGCCGGCGCCGCCGAGCGCGAGCGGGCCGGGCTCACCGCACGGCACGAGGCGCTCTCGCTGGGGCTGCGCCGCAAGGACGGCACCGGCGCGCTGCTGGCGGCGGGGGAGCGGCTGGGCGGGCTGCTCGGCCCGGCCGCGGCGCTGCTGCGGATCGAGGCCGGGTACGAGGTGCCGGTCGCGGCGGCGCTCGGCGCGGCGGCCGACGCGGTGGCCGTGGAATCGCCGACCGCCGCCGCCGAGGCGCTGCGGCTGCTGCGCGCCGACGACGCCGGGCGGGCCGCGCTGCTGATCGCCGGTGCCGGCGAAGTGGCCCACGGGGCAGGGGAGTTGCCGGACGGGGCCCGCTGGGCCGCCGAACTCGTCGACGGTCCGCCCGAGTTGCTCGCCGCCGTGCGCCAGCTGCTGGCCGGGGTGGCGGTGGTCGCGGACCTGGACGCGGCGCTGCGCCTGGTCGCCGGGCAGCCCGCAGGGCCCGCAGATCCTGCCGGGCGCCGTGGACTGCCCGCCGTCACCGCCGTCACCGCCGACGGGGACCGGTTGGGCGCCGGCTTCGCGCACGGCGGCTCCGGTGGCGCGCCGAGCCTGCTGGAGACCCAGGCCGCGGTGGACGAGGCGGCCCGCGCGATCGGGGAACTCACCGTCCGCTGCGCCGAGTCGGCCGAGCTGCTGGCCGAACTCACCGATCGGCGCGGGGAGTCGGCCGCCGAGCTGGAACGTCTCGGCGAGCTGCGGCGGCAGGCGGAGAAGGAGCGGGCCCGGGTCGCGGGCGCGCTCGGCCGCCTCGGCGGGCAGGCCCGCGCCGCCGCCGGGGAGGCCGACCGGCTGTCGGCCGCCGCCGCGCGCGCCGAGCAGGGCCTGGCCGATCTGCTGGACACCGCCGAGGAGTTGGCGGAGCGCCTGGCCGCGGCCGAGGAGTCGGCGGACGCGGGGGAGGACGAGCCGGACACCGCCGAGCAGCAGCGGCTGGCGGAGGCGGCGAGCAGCGCCCGGCAGGCCGAGCTGGAGGCCAGGCTGGCGGTGCGCACCCACGAGGAGCGGGTCCGCGCGCTGGCCGGGCGGGCGGACCAGCTGGACCGGGCCGCCCGGGCCGAGCGCGAGGCCCGCGACCGGGCCGCGGAGCGCCGGCGCCGCGCCGAGCACGACGCCGGGGTGGCGAACGCCGTCGCGGCCGGCGCCCGGCAGCTGCTGACCTGCCTGGAGGTGTCGCTGGCCCGCGCGGACGCCGGGCGGGAGGCCGTCGAACGGGCGCGCGCCGAGCGCGAGGAGGAGCTGCGGGAACACCGCGAGCACGGCCGCGGCCTCAAGGAGGAGCTCGACAAGCTGGTCGACGCCGGGCACCGGGACGAGGTGCTGCGGGCGGAGAAGCGGCTGCGGATCGAGCAGCTGGAGGCCCGCGCGCTGGAGGAGTTCGGCATCGACGGCGGCGAGCTGCTCGCCGCGTACGGACCGGACCGGCCCGTCCCGCCCGCGACGCCCGAGGAGGGCCAGGAGCCGGGGGAGCCGTACCCGTACGTCCGGGCCGAGCAGGAGAAGCGACTGAAGGCCGCGGAGAAGGCGTACCAGCAGCTCGGCAGGGTCAACCCGCTGGCGCTGGAGGAGTTCGCCGCGCTGGAGGAGCGGCACCGGTTCCTGGGGGAGCAGCTGGACGACCTCAAGCGCAGCCGGCGCGACCTGCTGGACATCGTCCGGGACGTGGACCAGCGGGTCGAGCAGTTGTTCACCTCGGCGTACCACGACACGGCCGCCCAGTTCGAGGGCGTCTTCGCCCGGCTCTTCCCGGGCGGGGAGGGCCGGCTGGTGCTGACCGACCCGGACGACATGCTCGCCACCGGGGTCGAGGTGGAGGCCCGCCCGCCGGGCAAGAAGGTCAAGCGGCTGTCGCTGCTGTCCGGCGGCGAGCGCTCGCTGACCGCGGTGGCGCTGCTGGTGGCGATCTTCAAGGCCAGGCCCAGCCCGTTCTACGTGATGGACGAGGTGGAGGCGGCGCTGGACGAGACCAACCTGCGCCGGCTGATCGGGATCATGGAGGAGCTGCGGGAGAGCTCCCAGCTGATCGTGATCACCCACCAGAAGCTGACCATGGAGTCCGCCGACGCGCTCTACGGCGTGACGATGAAGGGCGACGGCATCTCGCAGGTGATCAGCCAGCGGCTGCGGGAGGAGCACCGGGAACGGCGGCCGCGGACGGTTCGGACCGTATCGGCGTAGTCCGGCTGCGGTCCATCCGGGCTCCGGTCGCGGATACTGGTTGGCGTTATGGAATACGTGATCCTTGCCGTAGTCATCGCCGTGATCGCCATCGGTGCGATCGCGGGCCTCGTCGTTTCCGGCAGACGACGCCAGCAGCTGCCCCCGAAGTCGCAGGCGCCGGTCATCACGGCGCCGAAGCCCACCCCGCAGGAGCCCCAGGTCGGCGAGGAGTCCGCGCCGCCGACCGAGGAGCCCAGGCGCACCGTCGAGGAGGTGGAACTCCCGGCGGAGCCTCCGGCCGCCGAGGCTCCCGAAGCTCCCGAGGCCGTCGAGGTCGTCGAGGTCGAGCCTTCCGAGGCCGAGGCGGCTCCCGCCGTCGAGGTCCCCGAGCCCACCGCCGGCCGGCTGGTCCGGCTGCGCTCGCGGCTCTCCCGCTCGCAGAACTCGCTCGGCAAGGGCCTGCTCTCGCTGCTCTCCCGCGAGCACCTGGACGAGGACACCTGGGAGGAGATCGAGGACACCCTGCTCACCGCCGACGTCGGCGTCGCCCCCACCCAGGAGCTGGTCGAGCGGCTGCGCACCCGGGTGAAGGTGCTCGGCACCCGCACGCCCTCGGAGCTCCGCGGGCTGCTGCGCGAGGAGCTGGTCGAGCTGATCGGCAAGGACGCCGACCGCAGCGTCCGCTCCACCAAGCACGAGGAGGGCCCGGCCGTGGTCCTGGTCGTCGGCGTCAACGGCGTCGGCAAGACCACCACCACCGGCAAGCTGGCCCGCGTGCTGGTCGCCGACGGCCGCACGGTGGTGCTCGGCGCCGCCGACACCTTCCGTGCCGCCGCCGCCGACCAGCTGCAGACCTGGGGCGAGCGGGTCGGTGCGCGCACCGTGCGCGGCCCGGAGGGCGGGGACCCGGCCTCGATCGCCTTCGACGCGGTCAAGGAGGGCATCGCCGAGGGCGTGGACACCGTGCTGATCGACACCGCCGGCCGACTGCACACCAAGACCGGCCTGATGGACGAGCTGGGCAAGGTCAAGCGGGTCGTCGAGAAGCACGGCCCGGTGGACGAGGTGCTGCTGGTGCTGGACGCCACCACCGGCCAGAACGGCCTGATCCAGGCCCGGGTGTTCGCCGAGGTGGTCGACATCACCGGCATCGTGCTGACCAAGCTGGACGGCACCGCCAAGGGCGGCATCGTGGTCGCGGTCCAGCGCGAGCTGGGCGTGCCGGTCAAGCTGATCGGCCTGGGCGAGGGCGCGGACGACCTGGCGCCGTTCGAGCCGGGCGCGTTCGTGGACGCGCTGATCGGGGACTGAGGCTCCCCGCCGGCCTCCCGCAGGCCGCTCTTCCGAAGGGTCCGCTCCGCTCGGGGCGGGCCCTTCCGGCTGCCCGGGTCCGGGCGGTCCCCGCTAGGAGGCGATCCAGGCCGGCTCGGCGGTGCGCTCGCGGCCGCGGTGGCACGCGTAGGCGAGGGTGCCGAGCAGCAGCCGGGCCTCGGGCGGGCAGCCGGCGTTGTCGCGGGTGGGGCGGCGCAGCCAGCGGACCGGGCCGAGGCCGCCGAGGACGGTCGGCGGGGCGGCGACGTAGCTGCCCTCGCCGTGGCAGGTGAGGTCGAGCGCCGCGTCGTCCCAGCCCATCCGGTAGAGCAGGTCGGGCAGGCGGCGGGCGGTGCCGGCGGCGACCAGGAACTGCAGCCGTCCGGTGGGGGCGGAGAGCACCGGGCCGACCTGGGTGCCCATCCGCTCCAGCCGGACCAGCGCCTGCAGGCCGGCCTGCTCGGGGACGTCCAGCACGTCGAAGGCCCGGCCGGTGGGGAACAGGACCGAGGCCTCGGCCCGCCCGGTGCGGGCCCGGCCCTCGCCGCCCGGTACGGGGTGCAGGCCGGGCGCGGCGCAGCGGGCGGCTCCGCAGGGACAGCGGGTCGGGGCGGTGGCGCCGGAGCCCGGGGTGCCGGTGGCCGGGTCGCCGGTGGCGACAGCCCAGCCCCAGCGGCCGGTGTACTCCGCGGCGGCCTGGGACGCGGTGACCTTGGTGCGGCGGCGCGCGCCCAGCGGTGCCAGCCGCAGGCTCCCCAGTCGAAGTTCGCCGAACAGGTTGTCCATGCCTCCCCCAACAGGTTCTCGTTGCCGATGGTTACGGGACGGTGACTGTGTGTCGATTGTCAGGTGTGTGGTGCGTAGTGCGGTGGCGGCGCGCAGCGCGTGGCGTGCGCCTGTTCCGGTGGTGCGCCTCGGGCGCCGCCTTGTGGGGGCGGCGCGGATGCCGGATCGTCGTGTGCGCGAGACTGTTGCCGCCCGGAGTGGGCGCTGAACTCGCCTGTGGCTGCGGTGGATTGCTGGCCCTGCCGGGTCTCCCGGGATGGTCCGGGCGACTTGGCGGCCCGCATATGCCGGACCGTCGGGACTACCTAGTGAAGCGTGTGCCCCCTGACTTCGGTTCACTCCTGGGGGTGGCGAAAGGTGGCGTTTCGCCAGGGGCGCTCCCGCGGGCACCTCGCGGGGCATTACGTTCAGCACGCGGATGCCGTCGGGATCCCGCTCCGGGCCGCCGGAGAGCGGGAGTTGGGAATCTGACGGATCGTCCGCGACGATGGCACGCCAGTGCGAGGGCGCGGTACGGCACCACCACGGGCGCGGCAGGCAGCACGCACGGCAGGCACGTCTGGCAAGAGCCCGCAACCGTCGGGCGGTCACGATCGGGGGCCCCGCGAGGGGCCGGGCGGGATGGGACGTTCCCATGGCAGAGAAGCAACCCAATGAGAAGCTGACCACGTGGTTCGCCCGCAGCGGTTGGTCCAAGGGCGAGTTGGCGCGTCAGGTCAACCGACGGGCCCGGCAGATCGGCGCCCACCACGTGTCCACCGACACCTCCCGGGTGCGCCGCTGGCTCGACGGCGAGCAGCCGCGCGAGCCGATCCCCAAGATCATGTCCGAGCTCTTCTCCGAGCGCTTCGGCTCGGTGGTCTCGATCGAGGACCTCGGCCTGCGCGCCGCGATCCCGGTCTCCACCGTGGGCGGCGGCGTCGACCTGCCGTGGAGCGGTCCGCAGACCGTCCAGCTGATCAGTGACTACTCCCGCAGCGACCTGATGCTCAACCGCCGGGGCTTCCTCGGCACCTCGCTGGCGCTGACCGCCGGCGCCGCGCTGATCGAGCCGATGCAGCGCTGGCTGACCCCCGGCCCGACCGGCATCCCCACCCCGATCCTCACCGCGGCCAACGGCGGCGAGGCGTTCACCGGCCGGCTCTCCGAGCCCGAGCTGGAACTGCTGGAGCAGACCACGGTCATGTTCCGCCAGTGGGACGCCCAGAACGGCGGCGGGCTGCGCCGCAAGGCCGTCGTCGGCCAGCTGCACGAGGTCACCGACCTGCTCCAGGAGACGTACAACGAGGACACCACCCGGCGGCTGTTCCGGCTCACCGCCGAGCTCGCCCACCTGGCCGGGTGGATGTCGTACGACGTCGGGATGCACCCGAGCGCGCAGAAGTACTACGTGCTGGCCCTGCACGCGGCCAAGGAGGCCGGCGACCGCCCGTTCGGCGCGCTGATCCTCACCGACATGAGCCGCCAGATGATCCACCTCAACCGGGGCGAGGACGCCCTGGAGCTGATCCACCTGGCGCAGTACGGCAGCCGTGACACCGCCGGCCCGCGCCAGCAGTCCCTGCTGTACGCGATGGAGGCGCGGGCCTACGCCACCATCGGGGAGGTGAACCGCTGCGCCCGGGCGGTCCGGCTGGCCGAGGACACCTTCACCGACATCCGCGACGGCGACGACGAGCCGGACTGGCTGAAGTTCTTCTCGCCGGCCGAGCTGAACGCCGAGAACGCGCACTCCTTCCGCGACCTCGCGTACCACTCCGACAACGCCCAGCTGTACGCCTCGCTGTCGGCGCCGGTGATGGAGCGCGCGGTCGACCTGTTCCGCCGGGACGGCGACCACGTGCGCTCGTACGCCTTCAACCTGATCGGCATGGCCAGCGTGCACCTGCTGCAGAAGGAGGCCGAGCAGGCGGCGGTGATGGCCGAGCAGGCGGTGGACATCGCGACCAAGGTGCGCTCGGAGCGGCTGAACTCCCGGGTGCGCAAGACCACGGAGGCCGCGGCCGCCCGGTTCCAGGGCGTGGACGCGGTGAGCCGGCTCAAGGAGCGGGTCGTTCAGGACATCCCGGAGTACGTCTCGGTGGTCTGATCGGCGCACCTCCCGGGCACTTCCCGGACTCCACCGACCGTGCCGGCCGCCGCCGTCGCGGTCGGTGGTTCCCGCGTGGGCGGGGCCGGGCGCGCGGCGGCACGGTAGCCCGTCCGGGCGGTTCCGGGGCTGCGGTTCACGCAGCCGTAACCCGCGCGTCGCACGCGTCACGGTCGCGAAACAACCGGCCGCACTGGCCGAAACCAGCCTTCGGCACGCTCCTCTTCAACGCCGACACCCCGGGTGGCACGGGACAGGTACCCGGGTGCGGATCGGCTTGGACGCAGAGGAGACGCCGATGCCGGACGGCTTCAGCGCGGGCGACACCGCCTTCGTGCTCATCAGTGCAGCCCTGGTCATGCTCATGACCCCGGGCCTGGCCTTCTTCTACGGGGGCATGGTCAGGGCCAAGAGCACCCTGAACATGCTGGCGATGAGTTTCCTCTCGCTCGGCATCGTCACAGTGCTCTGGGTCCTCTACGGGTACTCGCTCAGCTTCGGGCCGGACTCCTTCGGCGGGCTGATCGGCAACCTGGACTTCCTGGGGATGCGCGGCATCGGCCTGAACGAGCTGACCGGGACCATCCCGGTCACCGCCTTCGCGATGTTCCAGCTGATGTTCGCGATCATCACCCCGGCGCTGATCAGCGGCGCCATCGCGGACCGCGCCAAGTTCGCCGCCTGGGGCCTGTTCATCGCGCTCTGGGTGACCGTCGTCTACTTCCCGGTCGCGCACTGGGTGTTCTTCTTCGACGGCGGCCACGGCGGCTGGCTGGGCGACCGGAACGGCGTGATCGACTTCGCCGGCGGCACGGCCGTGCACATCAACGCCGGTGTGGCGGGTCTGGCGCTCTGCCTGGTGCTGGGCAAGCGGGTCGGCTTCAAGAAGGACCCGATGCGCCCGCACAGCCTGCCGCTGGTGATGCTCGGCTCCGGCCTGCTGTGGTTCGGCTGGTTCGGCTTCAACGCGGGCTCGGCGCTGGCCGCCAACGGGGTCGCCGCGATGGCGATGGTCAACACGCAGGTCGCCACCGGCGCGGCGCTGGTCGGCTGGCTGGTCTTCGAGAAGCTCAAGCACGGCGCCTTCACCACGCTGGGCGCCGCCTCCGGCGCGGTGGCCGGACTGGTCGCGATCACCCCGGCCTGCGGCTCGGTCAGCCCGCTCGGCGCGGTCGCGATCGGTCTGGTCGCGGGCGCGGTCTGCGCCGCCGCCGTCTCGCTGAAGTACCGCTGGGGCTTCGACGACTCGCTCGACGTGGTGGGCGTGCACGCGGTGGGCGGGGCGATCGGCTCGCTGCTGGTCGGCCTGTTCGCCACCGGTGGGGTCGGCCAGACCGCCAAGGGCCTGTTCTACGGCGGCGGGCTGGGCCAGCTCGGCAAGCAGGCGATGGGTGTGGCCGTGGTCGCGGCGTACTCCTTCGTCCTCTCCTGGCTGCTGGCCAAGGCGGTCGACAAGCTGGTCGGCTTCCGGGTCGCCGAGGAGGTCGAGGTGGCCGGCATCGACCAGGCCGAACACGCCGAGTCCGCCTACGATTTCAGCGCTGTCGGGGCGGGCCTGGCCCGCGCCCTGTCGGGTCCGGCCGCGGCCGCCGCGCCGGCCGGTCCGACCGGCGGTGCGTCCCTCGGTTCGACGGCCGGGTCGTCCGCCGCGAAGCCCGCGCCGACGGCAGCACCGAAGTCCGCCGAGAAGCCCACCGAGAAGGCCGCCGGAAAGGCCGCCGAGAAGACCGAGGTCGACGCCTGATGAAGCTCATCACCGCCGTGATCAAGCCGTACCGCCTGGACGAGGTGAAGGCCGCCCTGCAGGCCTTCGGGGTCCACGGCCTGACCGTCACCGAGGCCAGCGGCTACGGCCGCCAGCGCGGCCACACCGAGGTTTACCGGGGCGCCGAGTACACGGTGGACCTGGTACCGAAGGTCCGGATCGAGGTCCTGGTCGAGGACGAGGACGCCGACGACCTGATCGACGTCCTGGTGAAGGCCGCCCGGACCGGGAAGATCGGCGACGGCAAGGTCTGGAGCATCCCGGTCGACACCGCCGTACGGGTCCGCACCGGCGAGCGCGGCCCGGACGCCCTGTAGCCCCCGCCCGTCGGCGGGCCCGTGATCCCTCCGGGGGCCGCGGGCCCGCCGACGGCGTACCCCGCTCGGCCGAACCGCACCGCACCGGATGCCCGGCGCACCGCGGGACGGCTCACCCGCACGACGGACGGGACCCAGCGCATGACCACCGAGACCAGGCCCTCCGAGCCCGCCGACCACTCCGCCGCCCGGGCCGCGCTGCTCGCCGACCCAGGCCCGGTCGGCCGCCCCCGCCGCGAGGCGCTCGCCCGGCTCACCGACGACTGGCTGGCCGGGCTGCTCGCCGCCGCCGGAGCCCCGCCCGGCGTCGCCCTGGTCGCCGTCGGCGGGTACGGGCGCGGCGAGCTCTCCCCGCGCAGCGACCTGGACGTCCTGCTGCTGCACGACGGCCCGATCCCCCGCGAGCTGCCCGAGCGGATCTGGTACCCGGTCTGGGACGCGGGCGCCAAGCTCGACCACTCGGTGCGCACCGTCGCCGAGGCCCGGGCGGTCGCCGCCGCCGACCTCAAGGCCCAGCTCGGCCTGCTGGACGCCCGCCACCTCGCCGGGGACCCGGCGCTCACCGCCGAGCTGCGCGCCGCGGTGTTCACCGACTGGCGCGCGAGCGCCCCCGCACGCCTGCCCGAGCTGCGCGAGCTGGCCCGCGAGCGGTCCGAACGCCACGGCGAGCTGTCCTTCCTGCTGGAGCCGGACCTCAAGGAGGCCCGCGGCGGCCTGCGCGACGTGGTCGCGCTCGACGCCGTCGCCGCCAGCTGGCTCGCCGACGCGCCCCGGGACGGCCTCGACGCCGCCGCGCTGCGCCTCGCCGACGTCCGCGACGCGCTGCACCTGGTCACCGGCCGGGCCACCGAGCGGCTGAGCCTGCAGGACCAGGACCAGGTCGCCGAACGGCTCGGCGTGCTGGACGCCGACACCCTGCTGCGCCAGGTCTACGAGGCCGCCCGGACCATCGCCTACGCGAGCGACGTCACCTGGCGGGCGGTCGAGCGGGTGCTCGCCGCCCGCAGCGGCCGGGGCCGGCGGGCCGTGCGGCGCGCCTTCCCGTTCGCCGCGCCGTTCACCGGAGTCGGCCGCGGCGCGGGCGCGGTGGCCCGGGGCGCGGTCGAGCGCCGCCCGCTCGCCGAGGGCGTGGTCGAACAGGACGGCGAGGCGGTGCTGGCCCAGGGCGCCCGCCCGGCCGCCGACCCGGTGCTGCCGCTGCGCGCCGCGGCCGCCGCCGCGCAGAACGGGCTGACCGTCTCGTACGCGACGGTGCGCCGGCTCGCCGCGGAGTGCCGTCCGCTGCCGGTGCCCTGGCCCGATGAGGCGCGCGAGCAGCTGGTCACCCTGCTGGGCGCGGGGGAGGCGGCCGTCCCGGTGTGGGAGGCGCTGGAGGCGGAGGGGCTGGTCACCCGGCTGCTGCCGGACTGGGAGCGGGTGCGCTGCCGTCCGCAGCGCAACGCCGTGCACCGCTGGACCGTGGACCGGCACCTGGTGGAGACGGCGGTGAAGGCCGCCGCGATGACCCGCCGGGTGGCCCGGCCCGACCTGCTGCTGGTCGCCGCGCTGCTGCACGACATCGGCAAGGGCTGGCCCGGGGACCACAGCGAGGCCGGCGAGGTGATCGTCCGCGACCTCGCCCCCCGGATGGGCTTCGGCCCCGAGGACACCGAGACCCTGGCGGTGCTGGTCCGCCACCACCTGACCCTGGTGGACACCGCCACCCGGCGCGACCCGGACGACCCGGCCACCGTCGAGGCGATCACCAAGGCGGTCACCACTCTGCCGGAGCTGGAGCTGCTGCACGCGCTCACCGAGGCGGACGCACTGGCCACCGGCCCGGCCGCGTGGAGCAGCTGGCGGGCCTCGCTGGTCGGCGGCCTGGTGGCCCGGGCGGCCGACCGGCTGGCCGGGGCCGGCACCGCGCCGGTGGAGGCGGCGCCCACCACCGAGCAGGAGCGGCTCGCGGTCGAGGCGGCCCGCACCGGTGAGCCGGCACTGTCGCTGCACGCCCAGGCCGAGGGGGCGGACCCGGGCACCGAGCCGATGGGCGTCGAGCTGACCCTGGCCGTCCCCGACCGCCCCGGGCTGCTCGGCACCGCCGCCGGGGTGCTCGCGCTGCACCGGCTGACCGTCCGCTCGGCCGGACTGCGCGAGCTCGACCCGATCGGTGCCGGGCCCGTGCTCCTGCTGTCCTGGCGGGTGGCGGCCGAGTTCGGCGAGCTGCCCGAGGCGGCCCGGCTGCGGGCCGACCTGCGGCGGGCGCTGGACGGCTCGCTGGACGTCGAGCGGCGCCTCGCCGAGCGGGACGCCGCCGCCCCGCGCCGCCGGGGCATCCCGACCCCGCCGCCGCTGGTCGCGGTGGCGCCCGCGGTGGCCTCGGCGACCGCGACCGTGCTGGAGGTCCGCGCGCACGACGCCCCCGGGCTGCTGCACCGGATCGGCCGGGCGCTGGACGGGGCGGGCGTCCGGGTGCGCACCGCGCACGTCTCCACGCTGGGCGCGGAGGCCGTCGACTCCTTCTACCTGACCGACGCGCAGGGCCGCCCGCTGGCCGCCCGGCGGGCCGGGGAGGTGGCGGCGGCGGTCCGGGCGGCGCTCGGCTGACGGGCGCCGGGAGCCGGGGTCGACGATGTCCGCGAACGGGGGTGGAGACCTCACCCGGGGCGGTTGGATACCCTGGGGGACGACGACCGTACCGATACCGATGCCGCAGAGGACCCGCGACGACGTGTTCGACACCCTTTCCGATCGCCTCGCAGCGACGTTCAAGAACCTCCGGGGCAAGGGCCGCCTCAGCGAGGCGGACATCGACGCCACCGCCCGCGAGATCCGCATCGCGCTGCTGGAGGCGGACGTCGCGCTGCCGGTCGTCCGGGCCTTCATCAAGCAGGTCAAGGACCGCGCCCTCGGTGCCGAGGTCTCCGGTGCGCTGAACCCGGCGCAGCAGATCATCAAGATCGTCAACGAGGAGCTCATCGCGATCCTCGGCGGCGAGACCCGCCGGGTGCGGTTCGCCAAGAGCGGCCCGACGGTCATCATGCTCGCCGGTCTGCAGGGTGCCGGTAAGACCACCCTCGCGGGCAAGCTCGGCCACTGGCTGAAGCAGCAGAAGCACACCCCGCTGCTGGTCGCCTGCGACCTCCAGCGCCCCAACGCGGTCAACCAGCTCCAGGTCGTCGCCGAGCGTGCCGGTGTGGCCTTCTACGGCCCGCAGCCGGGCAACGGCGTCGGCGACCCGGTGCAGGTGGCCAAGGACTCGATCGAGTACGCCAAGCAGAAGCAGTACGACGTCGTCGTCGTCGACACCGCCGGCCGCCTGGGCATCGACGCCGAGCTGATGCAGCAGGCCGCCGACATCCGCGCCGCGGTGAACCCGGACGAGGTCCTGTTCGTCGTCGACGCGATGATCGGCCAGGACGCGGTCACCACCGCGCAGGCCTTCCTCGACGGCGTCGACTTCACCGGTGTCGTGCTCTCCAAGCTCGACGGCGACGCCCGCGGCGGTGCCGCGCTGTCGGTCGCGCACGTCACCGGCCGGCAGATCATGTTCGCCTCCAACGGCGAGAAGGTCGACGACTTCGACGCCTTCCACCCGGACCGGATGGCCTCGCGCATCCTCGGCATGGGTGACGTCCTCTCGCTGATCGAGAAGGCCGAGCAGACCTTCTCGCAGGCCGAGGCCGAGAAGATCGCCGCCAAGCTGCGCGGCGGCCCGAAGCAGTTCACCCTGGACGACTTCCTGTCGCAGCTGGAGCAGGTCCAGAAGATGGGCTCGATCTCCAAGCTGCTCGGCATGCTGCCCGGCATGGGCCAGATCCGGGACCAGATCAACAACATCGACGACAAGGACGTCAACCGGGTCGGCGCCATCATCAAGTCGATGACCCCGACCGAGCGCGCCGAGCCGGAGCTGATCAACGGCTCCCGCCGGGCCCGCATCGCCAAGGGCTCGGGCGTCCAGGTCGGCGAGGTGAAGAACCTGGTCGAGCGGTTCTTCGAGGCCCGCAAGATGATGTCCGCGATGGCCTCCGGCAAGGGCATGCCCGGCATGCCGGGGATCCCGGGCATGGGCGGCGGCTCGAAGAAGTCCGGCAAGAAGGCCCCGCAGGCCAAGGGCAAGCGCAAGAGCGGCAACCCGCTGAAGCGGGCCCAGGAGGAGGCCGCGGCCGCCGAGCGCCGCGCGCTCGGCCCGGGCGCCGGCCAGCCGGCGGACGGCGGGGCGTTCGGCCTCGGCGCGGGCAAGGGCCCGGCCGACTTCGAGCTGCCCAAGGAGTTCAAGGACCTGCTGTAGGTCCCGACCGGTCCTGGATCCGTCCGGGACCGGTCCCGATCGGCCCCGGCCGGTCCTGGTCGGCCCGTCGTCCGGAGTTTCCGGGCGGCGGGCCGATCGTGTGTCCGATGATGGGGGCATGCGAGTGACGATCAGGGCCCCGAGGGCAGAAGACGCGGTTGTGTACGCCGACGCGGTCCGGCGGTCCGCCGACCACATCGGCCGGTGGAACCCGGTCGAGCCGGACGGGCTGCCCGAGCTGCTGGAGCGCCAGGGCGCGGGGCTGCGCACCTTCCTGATCCTCGACGGGGAGACCGGCGGGCTGGTCGGCAAGGTGAACGTCGCCAACATCGTGATGAGCCGGTTCTGCAACGCCACGCTGGGCTACGACGCGTACCTGCCGTTCGCCGGCACCGGGCGGATGACCGAGGGCATGCGGCTGGTCCTGGACCGCTGCTTCGCGCCGCAGTCGGCCGGCGGGCTGGGGCTGCACCGGCTGGAGATCAACGTGCAGCCCGACAACGAGCGCTCGGTCGCGATGGCCAAGCGGCTGGGCTTCCGGCACGAGGGCTTCTCGCCGCGGATGCTGTTCCTGCAGGGCGACTGGCGCGACCACGAGCGGTTCGCGCTGACCGCCGAGGAGTGGCCAGGCGCCGCGGCCTAGGCGTCGGTGGGGGCGCCCCGGCACAGCTGCCGGCGGGCAGGCGGAGCCGCTGGTGGGCAGGCGGAGCCGCTGGTGGAGGCGCCCGGCACAGCGGCTGGTGGGAGGGGTTCGGGGCGGCCGCGCGGCCGGCTCCGGGCGCCCCCGGGCGGGCGCTCGGGCGCGGCGTTGCGGTTGGCCCGCCCGAGCACCTGTCCGTATCGTCCGGTGGGTGACCGAACCCGTGCCGCCGCGTCAGACCCCCGACCAGCCCTGGCGCTCCGAGGGCGCCCCGCCCCCGCCCCCGCCCCGACGGCGGATGCCCGGCGGCTGGACCGGTCTCGTCCTCACCGCCCTCGTGGTGTTCCTGATCTCCGACGTGCTGCTGTCCGTCTTCGGCAACGAGGGCGCCACCACGATCTCGTACACCGAGTTCAACAACCAGCTGAACAAGGGCAACATCACCAAGATCTACGCCAAGGGCGACGCGATCGAGGGCACCCTCAAGACCGCTCAGCCCAAGCCGGACGGCGGCAAGGGCGACTACACCGAGTTCGACACCCAGCGGCCCTCCTTCGCGAACGACAACCTGTGGGCCACGCTGCAGCAGCAGGGCGTCGAGGTCACCGCCACCTCGCCGGTCCAGCAGCGCAGCTTCCTCACCAACCTGCTGCTCTCGCTCGCCCCGATGCTGCTGCTGATCTTCATCTGGGTGCTGCTCGCCCGCCGGATGGCCGGCGGCCTCGGCGCCGGACCGCTCGGGCGCAAGACGCCGCCCAAGCCGGTCACCGCCGAGCAAGGCAAGCGCACCACCTTCGCCGATGTGGCCGGCATCGACGAGGTCGAGGCCGAACTCACCGAGGTCGTCGACTACTTGAAGAACCCCGACCGGTACCGCAAGCTCGGGGCCAAGATGCCGCGCGGCGTGCTGCTGAGCGGGCCGCCCGGGACGGGCAAGACCCTGCTGGCCCGGGCCGTGGCCGGCGAGGCCGACGTGCCGTTCTTCTCCGCCTCCGCCTCCGAGTTCATCGAGATGATCGTCGGCGTCGGCGCCAGCCGGGTCCGCGAGCTGTTCGCCGAGGCCCGCAAGGTCGCCCCGGCGATCATCTTCATCGACGAGATCGACACCATCGGACGCCAGCGCGGCGCGGGCGGCGGCATGGGCGGGCACGACGAGCGCGAGCAGACGCTCAACCAGATCCTCACCGAGATGGACGGCTTCAGCGGCTCCGAGGGCGTCATCGTGATCGCCGCGACCAACCGGTCCGACGTGCTCGACCCGGCGCTGCTGCGCCCCGGCCGCTTCGACCGGCGGATCACCGTCAGCCCGCCCGACCGGGAGGGCCGCGCCGCCATCCTGCGCATCCACACCCGCACCGTCCCGCTGGCCGGCGGCACCGACCTCCGGCAGCTGGCGAAGGTCACCCCCGGGATGACCGGCGCGGAGCTCGCCAACCTGGTCAACGAGGCCGCCCTGCTGGCCGTCAAGCGCCAGCAGGACGCGGTCAACGAGCGGGACCTCTCGGACGCCCTGGAGAAGGTCCAACTGGGCGCCGTGCGACCGCTGGTGATGCCTCAGGAGGAGCGCGAGCGGACGGCGTACCACGAGAGCGGGCACGCGCTGCTGGGCATGCTCCAGCCCGGCGCGGACCCGGTCCGCAAGATCACCATCGTGCCGCGCGGCCGGGCGCTCGGCGTCACGCTCTCCACCCCGGAGAACGACCGCTACTCGTACACCGAGCCCTATCTGCGCGGCCGGATCATCGGCGCGCTCGGCGGCATGGCGGCCGAGCAGGTGGTCTACGGGGTGATCACCACCGGCGCGGAGAGCGACCTGGAACAGGTCACCAACATCGCCCGCGGGATGGCCGGGCGCTGGGGGATGAGCGAGCGGGTCGGCCGGCTCACCGCGGTGCCCTCGGACCCGCAGGGCGCGTACGGGCTCTCCGCCGCGCCGACCACCCTGGACGCGGTGGACGAGGAGGCCCGGCGGATCGTCTCCGAGTGCTACGACGACGCGGTCCGGCTGCTGACCGAGCAGCGGCACCGGCTGGACGCACTGGCGGCGGCGCTGCTGGAGGCGGAGACGCTGGACGAGGAGGCGGCGTACCGGGCGGCGGGGGTGCCGCGGGACGGGGCCTCCGAGGGGGCCGCCGAGGGGGTCGAGGGAGCCTCCGCGGGGTCCGCGGGGTCCGCCGGGGCCTCTGCGGGGGCCGAGAAGCGTGAGGGGCCTGAGGGGCCCGACGGGAAGTCGCTCGGCCGGGCGTGACGCCGGCTGCCGGGGGCGCTCGCCACTGCGGCGGGCGCCCCCGGTTCACGTCTCCTAGCGAGGCCGCTCGGCGACCAGGTAGCGGAACACGTTCTCCATCCGGACCGAGCCGTCGGCGCGCAGGTACGGCTGCAGCGCCTCCTCCAGCTCCTTGGCCACCAGCGAGGCGCCGGAGAACTCCTCGGCCGCCTCGAACAGGCCGGTGGAGAGCAGACCGCGGACCGCGCTGTCGAGGTCCGCGTAGGCGAACGGGCAGCTCACCCGGCCGCTGCCGGCCGGGCGCAGGCCGGCCGGGCCGAGCAGGTCCTCCAGGGCTCCGGGCGCGCTGAGCTCGAACGGGTCGCGCGAGGTGGTGCGGCCCGCCATCCGCCGGGCCACGTCCAGCACCGGGGCGCTCTCGCAGCGCTCCGGCGGGCCCCAGGCGGCGAGCACCACGTGCCCGCCCGGAAGGGTGAGCCGGGCGGCCTCGGCCACCACCGGGAGGGGATCGACGGCGCCGGGCAGCTGCTCGAAAACCGTCACCAGCGAATGGGCCGAGCGGGCGACGGCGGCGGTCGGCCGGGGCCCGGCGCACACCCGCAGCCGGCGGTCGCGGGCCAGCTCGCGCAGCTCGTCCCGCGGCTCCTGCCCGGCGACCTGTGCGCCCCGCCCGGCGGCCAGCAACAGGGCCAGTCCGGACCGGCAGCCCAGGCCCAGCACGCTGCTCGCCGGGCCGACCTCCAGCCGGTCGTAGACCGCCTCGTAGAGCGGCACCAGCATGCGTTCCTGGATCTCCGCCCAGTCGCGCGCCCGCGCGGGCCCGGCTGCCCCGGGCTGCGGGTGGTGCGCGCGTGCGCCTGTTGGTCGTACGGTCGTGCCGGTCGTCCGAGCTGAAGCCATCGCGGCCTCCCATCCGGTCCTTCGGTGTGCTGCTACGGCTCCCCCAAAGTCCCGCCCCACTCCAGCGAACAGCGGGTCGGGCCCGGCGTCCAGAGGGGTGCAGGGTGGTGCGCGCGTGTCGCGGTGGTGCGCCCCCCGCCCCGCGGGCCGGTCCGGCGCCGACCGCGGGCGTGACACCGACGCGGGTGTGAATCCGATTCGAAGTCAGGGGGTCGCTCCCCGTACCATTCGCCCCATGGCTAAGGCACCCGTTCTCACCCCTCAGGCGGAAGACTTCCCGCGCTGGTACCAGGACCTCATCAACAAGGCCGAGCTGGCCGACAACGGTCCGGTGCGCGGCACCATGGTCATCCGACCGTACGGCTACGGCCTGTGGGAGCGGATGCAGCAGGAGATGGACGCCCGGATCAAGAAGGCCGGCGCGCAGAACGCCTACTTCCCGATGTTCATCCCGCAGTCCTACCTGACCAAGGAAGCGGAGCACGTCGAGGGCTTCGCGCCCGAACTCGCGGTGGTCACCCACGGCGGCGGCAAGCAGCTGGAGGAGCCGGTCGTCGTCCGGCCCACCTCCGAGACGATCATCAACGAGTACTTCTCGAAGTGGGTGCAGAGCCACCGCGACCTGCCCCTGCTGATCAACCAGTGGGCCAACGTGGTCCGTTGGGAGCTGCGCCCGCGCGTCTTCCTGCGCACCACCGAGTTCCTCTGGCAGGAGGGCCACACCGCCCACGCCACGTACGAGGACGCCCGTGAGTACGCCTCGATGATCCACACCCAGGTCTACGGCGACTTCATGACCAACGTGCTCGGCATCGACGTCGTGCTGGGCCGCAAGACCGCCAAGGAGCGCTTCGCCGGCGCCATCAACACCCTCACCCTCGAAGGCATGATGGGTGACGGCAAGGCGCTGCAGATGGGCACCAGCCACGAGCTGGGCCAGAACTTCGCCAAGGCGTTCAACACCACCTACCAGCTCCAGGGTGCCGAGCGCGAGCACGTCTGGCAGACCTCCTGGGGCGTCTCGACCCGCATGGTCGGCGGCCTGATCATGTCCCACGGCGACGACAACGGCCTGCGGGTGCCCCCGCGTCTGGCCGCCGTCCAGGCCGTCGTGCTCGCGATCAAGGGCGACGACGCGGTCATCGCCAAGGTCCGCGAGATCGGCGCCCGGCTGGAGGCCGTCGGCGTCCGGGTCGTGGTCGACGACCGCACCGACACCCCGTTCGGCCGCCGCGCCGTCGACTGGGAGCTCAAGGGCGTTCCGCTGCGCATCGAGGTGGGCCCGCGCGACCTGGAGAACGGCACCGCGATGCTGGCCCGCCGCATCCCGGGCGGCAAGGAGCCGGTCTCCATCGACGCCCTGGCCGAGCTGGTCCCGGGCGTGCTGGAGGAGGACCAGGCGCTGCTGCTGCGCCAGTCCCGCGAGCGCCGCGAGTCCCGCACGGTCGACGTCAAGAACATCGACGAGGCCGTCGAGGCCGCCGCGACCGGCTGGGGCCGCATCTCCTGGGCCGAGCTCGGCGCGGAGGGCGAGGCCAAGCTGGCCGAGCAGGGCGTCACGGTGCGCTGCATCGTCGCGGCCGACGGTTCGGTGCCGCTGGCGGATGACCAGGACGGCAACATCGCGATCGTCGCCCGCGCGTACTGAGATCGGCTCCACCTCCGTTCCGGGCCGTTCCAGGTCGTTCCGGGCCGTTTCGCGGCTCTTCCGCGATCCGGGGATGTCCGCCGGATGTGCGCCGGTTGTTCGTTACCCGCAGGTAATGACCCTCGGCGGCGACATTTGCCCGGAATGCGGATGGGTAAGAATCCGGTAACTCTTCCGGGGGACTCCCGACCGTGGACATCCCTACTGGCCGGTCAACTCCCGGTATTAACGGAATAGCGGTACGGTGTACGGCCCGTGGCCCTGTCAATCAGGCGGGACCACGGGCCGTACGTCCTGGGGGCGACAGCCCGCCCCCCGGGACGGAATTCACCAGGTCCGCCGACTCTGCGACGGGCCGAAACAGGCAGGGGGTTGGTCTTGCGTCAGATCCGGAGCGTGCAATTCGCGCGCGACCTGGCATTCCTGGGAGTTCCCTGTGAATTCCCGAAGAACGGGAACATGCGGAACATCGGCTCGCACTCCATCGTTGGTCTAGCGTGAGCACGACACAGCCCCTCGTTCTCGCGGCCGAACTGGCCGCCGCCTGGAGCGACATCCAGGCCTACCACCAGGACCTCCCCGACCTGGCCTCGCCCGAGGCCCTGATCGGCGAATCCTCCTCGGCCTGTGGCACGCGGCTCGGTTTCGAGCGGCTCCTCCACGAGGCTGCCCACGGTCTGGCCGCGGCCCGGGACATCCGGGACACCTCGCGGGCCGGCCGCTACCACAACCGGCGCTTCCTGATGCTCGCTTCCGAGCTGGGCCTGGCGCACCCGGTCGAGCCGCACGCGAGCAGCGGCTTCTCCCAGGTGACCATGCTCAAGGAGACCCAGGAGCGCTACGCCGGGACCATCGAGCGCCTGGACCGCGCCCTCGGCGCACACCAGGAAGCGGTGGCCGGCGACGGCTCGACGCGTGCCTTCCGCGGTCCTGCCGCCCGGCACGGCTCCTCCGGGGGCGGCGTCCGGGTCAAGGCGGTCTGCGGCTGCGGACGCAACGTCCGGGTCGTGCCGTCGGTGCTCGCGCAGGCGTCCATCGTCTGCGGCGCGTGCCAGCAGCCGTTCAAGATCGCGTAAGTGGTCGACGGCCCGGCGGGGCTGCTGTGCGGGCAGCGGTCCGGCCGGAGCGAGCGGTACGACGGGCGCGTGAGCGCGTACGCGCCGTGCGGCGGGACGGTCGCACGGCGGATCGGTACGACGGCAGGGCGGTGACCGGCGCTACGAGCGGATCGGCGGCCACGGGCGGAACAGCCGCCACGGGCGGCTCGACGGCCACGAGCGGGACAACAGCAGAGCAGTACGACGGTGACTTCGTGGGCTGGACCGGGAGCGGGGGCTCCCGGTCGAGCCCTGTTCCGTCTCCCGGCCCGTGTGCAGGCGGTTCGCGCCGGTATGGCAGAATGGACAGCTGAGTACTCGGCAGCCGAGCAGGACCCCTCTCTCCTACGGCTGGCGTGTCCCTTGAACGGTCCGCCCCGCAACCCCACGCGACGGCGCGCCCGCTCACCCACGTCAACACCAGGAGAATCCACTCCCGTGGCAGTCAAGATCAAGCTCAAGCGTCTCGGCAAGATTCGCTCCCCGCACTACCGCATCGTCGTCGCCGACGCCCGCACCAAGCGTGACGGCCGCGCGATCGAGGAGATCGGCATCTACCAGCCGACCTACAACCCCTCGAAGATCGAGGTCGACAGCGACCGCGCCCAGTACTGGCTGTCCGTCGGCGCCCAGCCGACCGAGCCGGTGCTCGCCATCCTGAAGCTGACCGGCGACTGGCAGAAGTTCAAGGGCCTGCCGGCTCCGGCCCCGCTGAAGGTCGCGGAGCCGAAGGTCGAGGACTTCTCGCACCTGTTCGCCAAGGCCGTCGCCGGCTTCGAGGACGCCACCACCGGCGTCGCCATCACCCCGAAGGCCAAGAAGTCGGACAAGGCCGAGGCTGAGGCCGACGCCGCCGCCGAGGCCTGATCGTGATCGAGGACGCCCTCGACCACCTGGTGAAGGGCATCGTCGAGCACCCCGACGAGGTGCAGGTGCGTTCGCGCAACCTGCGTCGGGGCAACACCATCGAGGTGCGAGTGCACCCCGATGACCTCGGCAAGGTGATCGGCCGGGGCGGCCGCACGGCACGCGCTCTGCGCACCGTGGTCGGCGCCCTCGGCGGTCGCAACGTCCGGGTCGACCTGGTCGACGTGGACAACATCCGCTGACGCAGCTGCTCGTTCAGCCGTCAGGGCTTGGGGCCGACCGGGACGCATGTCGTCCCGGTCGGCCTTTTCTCGTTTCCCGGCAGCGCCCCGCGGCGCCGCCCTCGCACCACCGCACCACCGCACCAGCCCATCGCACCATCGCACCAGCCCTGCGCACCGGCCCTTCGCATTGCGTCGGGCGTTCGTCTCGGCTCAGGAACTCCAGGAGAACGATCACCGTGCAGCTCGTCGTCGGCAAGATCGGCCGTGCCCACGGCATCAGGGGGGACGTCAGCGTCGAGGTCCGCACCGACGAGCCGGAGCTCCGGCTCGGCCCGGGCGCCGTCGTGCTCACCGACCCCGCGTCGGTCGGGCCGCTGACCGTCGAGTCCGGCCGGGTGCACAGCGGCCGGCTGCTGCTGCGCTTCGCCGGCGTCAAGGACCGCAACGCGGCCGAGGCGCTCCGGGGCACCCTGCTCATCTCCGAGGTCGACCCGGAGGAGCGTCCCGACGACCCGGAGGAGTACTACGACCACCAGCTGATCGGCCTGGACGTGGTGCTGCTCGACGGCACCCTCGTCGGTGAGCTGACCGAGGTCGTCCACCTCCCGTACCAGGACCTGCTCACGGTGAAGAAGGCCGACGGCACGGAGGTGCTGGTGCCCTTCGTCACCCAGATCGTGCCGACCATCGACCTGGAGAACCAGCGTGCGGTGATCACCCCGCCGGCCGGGCTGATCGACCCGGAGCAGGCCGACGTCGCCGGTACGTCCTCGGCGGAGCGCGCCGAGGATGCGGCCGAGGAGTCGGCTGAGGGCTCGACCGAGGGTGCGGCCGAGGGGCCGGAGGAGTCGCGGTGACCGTCGAGGAGAACGGTGCCGTGCAGGGCGACGCCGTGCCCGGCGGTGCTGCGCAGAGTGGTGCGGTGCAGGGTGGTGGCGTGCCTGGCGGTGGCGTGCAGGGTGGTGGCGTGCAGAGCGGGATGCGCATCGACGTCGTCACGATCTTCCCCGAGTACCTGGAGCCGCTGAACATCTCGCTGGTCGGCAAGGCCCGTGCGCGCGGCCAGCTGGACGTGCACGTCCACGACCTGCGCGAGTGGACCCACGACGTGCACCGCACGGTGGACGACAGCCCGTACGGCGGCGGGCCCGGCATGGTGATGAAGCCCGAGCCGTGGGGCGAGGCGCTGGACGCGGTGGTCGCCGGCGGGCCCGAGGGCGAACTGCCCACGCTGGTCGTCCCGACCCCGAGCGGGCGCCCGTTCACCCAGGAGCTCGCCCAGGAGCTGGCCGGCCGCCCCTGGCTGGCCTTCACCCCCGCCCGGTACGAGGGCATCGACCGCCGGGTGATCGAGGAAGCCGCCACCCGCATGCCGGTGGTCGAGGCCTCGATCGGCGACTACGTCCTGGCCGGCGGCGAGGTCGCCGTCCTGGTGATGGTCGAGGCGATCGCCCGGCTGCTGCCCGGGGTGCTCGGCAACGCCGAGTCCCACCGCGACGACTCCTTCGCGCCGGGTGCGATGGCGGACCTGCTGGAGGGCCCGGTCTACACCAAGCCCGCCGAGTGGCGCGGCCGGACCGTGCCGGACGTGCTGCTCAGCGGCAACCACGGCCGGATCGCCCGCTGGCGGCGCGAGCAGGCCTTCGCCCGCACCCTGGCGAACCGCCCCGACCTGGTCGAGCGCTGGCAGTACGGCGCCTTCGACAAGAAGGAGCGGGAGGCGCTCAGCATCCTCGGCCTGGCCTGGGACGAGCAGCTCGGCCGATTTCGGTCCGTGGCCGGTGGTGTGGAAGAATAGGCCGCTGCTGTCTGTCGTTGGTCCCCTCCCGTAGGGGGCACGTGGACCGGCGCCCCCGCCACGGGGGGATCGCCGTCAGCCGATGCGGCCCGCAGCAGACCCCATTGTGACGATTTTCCGTGGGCGGCCCGTGGCGCCTGCGATGGAGAGCAACATGAGCAACAAGCTCGCTGCTGTCGACGCGGCCTCGCTGCGTTCCGACATCCCGGCCTTCCGCGCCGGTGACACCCTGAAGGTTCACGTCCGGGTCATCGAGGGCAACCGCTCCCGTGTCCAGGTCTTCCAGGGCGTCGTCATCCGTCGCCACGGCGCCGGCGTCGGTGAGACCTTCACCGTCCGCAAGGTCAGCTTCAACGTCGGCGTGGAGCGCACCTTCCCGGTGCACACCCCGGTCGTCGAGAAGATCGAGGTCGTGACCCGCGGTGCGGTTCGCCGCGCCAAGCTGTACTACCTGCGTGACCTCCGCGGCAAGGCCGCGAAGATCAAGGAGAAGCGCGACCGCTGATCCACCGGCCCCCGGCCTCGCCGGGGGATCGGAGCGCTCTCGGGGGTCGAACGACCGCAAGGTAAGCTCACCCCCCGATGAGCACGCACGAACCACCCGCGGACCGCGACGGCAGTCCCGCACCCACCGGTGCGGACTCGCTGTCGCGGTCCGCGGTCGTTCCCGGCGGAGTTCCGGTGGGAGTTCCCTGCGGTACTCCGGGCGTCGTGGCCGATGACGCGGAGGCCGGTACGACTGCCGCCGCCCCCGCCGACACCGCCCGGGATGGCGCCGAGCAGGGGGGCGCCGGGGAGCCGGGCAAGGGCGCTGAGCCGGAGCACGCGGAGCGGGAGGACGGCGCGGAGCAGCAGGACGGCGCAGAGCGAGAGGACGGCGCCGAGCGAGAGGACGGCGCCGAGCAGGAGGAGGAGCCGGGCCATTCGCGTTCGCGTGACCTGCTGCTCTTGGCGGGGATCTGCCTGGCGTTCCTGCTCCTGGTGAACGCCTTCGTCGCGCGTCCGTTCGCGGTGCCCTCCGGGTCGATGGAGGACACCCTGCGCACCGGCGACCGGCTGATCGCCAACCAGCTCGCGTACGCCTTCGGAGGCCACCCCCGGCGGGGCGACGTCGTGGTCTTCGACGGGACGGGATCCTTCCGGCCGGAGTCCGCGAAGCCGCAGGGCTTCTGGGCCGACGCGCGGTCGGTCGCGCTGGACCTCGGCCTGGCCCCGGCCGGGGACACCATCTACGTCAAGCGCGTGATCGGCGTCGGCGGTGACCGGGTGACCAGTACCGGGCCGGGCGCGCCGATCACCGTCAACGGAGTGCCGGTGGACGAGACCTCCTACCTGTCCCCGGGGGACGACCCGTCGAGCGTGGCCTTCGACGTGGTGGTGCCGGCCGGCGAGCTGTGGGTGATGGGCGACCACCGCAGTGCCTCCCGTGACTCCCGCGACCACCTGGGCGAGCCCGGGGGCGGTTTCGTGCCCGAGAAGAAGGTGATCGGCCGGGCGGACTGGGTGGTCTACCCGTTCTCGCGCTGGACCGGTCTGGACCGGCCCGCGGCCTTCGCCGCGACTGCGGGGACGGGTGGTCATGGGGACCAGAGGTAGGGGTCGGCTCGCCGATCGACCGGCCCGCGAGCCGGACGGCGGAGGTCCGGAGGGCGCCCGCCCGACCGGGACCCCGCCGGTGCGCGGCCGGGCCGACCGCCGCCGCAGTGCCCGCCGGGCGGCGAGCCGGCGCAAGCGGTCGCTGGTGCGCGAGATCCCGATGATCATCCTGGTGGCCCTGCTGGTGGCACTGGTGATGAAGACCTTCCTGGTCCAGGTGTTCGTGATCCCCTCGGGTTCGATGGAGCAGACCATCCTGGTCGGCGACCGGGTGCTGGTGGACAAGCTGACCCCCTGGTTCGGCAGTGAGCCGCAGCGCGGCGACGTGGTGGTGTTCAAGGACCCGGGCGGCTGGTTGGAGAGCGACCGCAAGCCCTCCGACGACGGCCCGGTGCTGGGTGCGGCCAAGCAGGTGCTGACCTTCGTCGGGCTGCTGCCGTCCGACAACGAGCAGGACCTGATCAAGCGGGTGATCGGTGTAGGAGGGGACACCGTCGAGTGCTGCGACGCGCAGGGGCGGCTCAGCGTCAACGGGCACCCGGTGGACGAGACGTACCTCGCACCCGGCAACCCGCCGTCCCGACAGCCCTTCAAGGTGAAGGTGCCGCAGGGCCGACTGTGGGTCATGGGCGACCACCGGGACGTCTCCGCCGACTCCCGGTTCCACATGGGCAACCCGGGCCAGGGCACGATCCCGCTGAGCGGCGTGGTGGGTCGCGCGTTCGTGATCGCCTGGCCGCTGGACCGCTTCCATCAACTCGACGTGCCGAGTTCACTCTCCTCTCTCGACCGGGCTCCGCAGGCCGGTGGAACTGCCGGGGAATCCGTGGGCGTTGGGCCGGTTCCTGTGGAACCCCCGCTCGTTATGGGTGTGTTGGGCATCCTTCCGCTCGTCGTTCGTCGGCGGGGGCGGCCTCCGGAGTGAGCCGCGCCGGCCGCCGACCGGCCGGGCCTCGCGTGTGGGACCGCGAGCCGGATGCCTTGGAGTGATAGAGAAGTGCAGGTGCGGCCGGGAGCGGTCCCGGTCGTGCGTCAGGCTGTGCTGGTGTCAGGGGAGCCCGTAGTGGGCAGTCCTGGGGCGGTCATGGTCGTGGCGAGCGTGGTGCCCGCTGTGCGGCACTCTGAGCGCGGGCGCGCGGGCGTCCGCACAGCAGGGAGGAGACGTTGTGGGGGATTTGGTGATCGGTGCCCGTTCGGGCGCCGGAGAGCCCGAGGGCCCAGGCCGTCGGGCGGCCCGGTCCGCCGAGCCCTCGGCACCCTCGGCCGCGGTCGATGACGCGGCGGCCCAGACCGCCGACGAGCAGGGCGCGGGGTCCGAGGAGTCGCCGGAACCCTCGCGCTCGGAGAGCGGATCGGCGGACGGGTCGGAGTCGGAGTCTCCGGCCACGCCGCGCAAGCCGCGCTCCTTCTGGAAGGAACTGCCGATCCTGATCGGCATCGCGCTGATCCTCGCGCTGGTGATCAAGACCTTCTTCGTCCAGGCGTTCTCCATTCCGTCGGAGTCGATGCAGAACACGCTCCAGGTCGGTGACCGCGTCCTGGTGGACAAGCTGACCCCCTGGTTCGGGGCCGAGCCCGAGCGCGGCGAGGTCGTGGTCTTCCACGACCCGGGCGGCTGGCTGAACGACGAGCCGTCCCAGCAGAGCAGCAACTCCTTCGTCCGCGGTGTGCAGGACGTGCTCAGTTTTGTCGGCCTGATGCCCTCCGCCAACGAGAAGGACCTGATCAAGCGGGTCATCGCGGTCGGTGGCGACACCGTCGAGTGCGAGGGCGAAGGACCGGTCAAGGTCAACGGGGTCGCGCTCAACGAGCCGTACATCTACCCGGGCAACACCCCCTGCGGTGACCACCCCTTCGGGCCGGTCAAGGTGCCGAAGGGACGGATCTGGGTGATGGGCGACCACCGCGCCAACTCGCTGGACTCCCGCTTCCACATGGACCAGCCCGGTGGTGGCACCGTCCCGGTGGACAACGTGATCGGGCGCGCCTTCGTGGTGGCCTGGCCGATCCCCCACTGGTCGACGCTTCCGGTGCCTGCCACCTTCGACCAGAAGGGCCTGGCGGCGGCCGCGCCGATGGCACCCCCCGCGGCCGGTGCGGTGGGGGCCGTCGCCCTGCTGCCGCTGGTGCGTCGGGTGCGGGGCCGGGCGGAGGACCGGAAGGGGTCCTGAGCTCCACTGGGTTGACCCCGACTCTTGCGCGGGCCGTGGTACCGACGAGTAATCTGCTCGGACGTGCCACGGCCCGTCGGCGTTCCCGCCGGTGCCTCCGGCGTGCCAGTGTTCTCCGGTCGGCCAGAGGTGGACGGTGTCGATGAGCAGTGTCGTGGAGCAGACGGCCGACCGCCCGGCCGCGCCCGTCCGCGAGCGCCCGCGGCTCGCCGCGGTGCTGCAGGGCGTCGCGCTGGCGCTCGGGCTGGTGCTGATGATCGGCGGCTTCGCCCTCATCGCGGTCGACTACCGGCCGTACAACATCCCCACCGCGTCGATGCACCCGACGCTGCAGGTCGGGGACACCGTGCTCGCCCGCAAGGCCGGGGGCGCGGCTGTCGGGCGGGGCGACGTGGTGGTCTTCCGGGACGAGGCCTGGGGCGGCGAGCTCATGGTCAAGCGCGTGGTCGCGGTCGGCGGGGACACCGTCGCCACCAGCGGGGACGACCGACGGCTGACGGTCAACGGACAGCCGGTGGACGAGCCCTACCTCGCGACGCAGGGCCGGCAGGGCGAGTCGTTCAGCGTGACGGTGCCGCAGGGCCGGCTGTTCATGCTCGGCGACAACCGCGTCGGCTCGCTCGACTCCCGCACCCACCTGGAGGTCGACGGCGGCACCGTCCCGGCCACCGCCGTCGAAGCCAGGGTCGAGGCCACACTGAAGCCCTTCGGACGGGCCGGCCTGCTCGACCGCACCCCGGCCTTCGACGGTTTCGCGGGGCCGAGGGCGTCGCAGCCCGGCCCGCTGGAGCCCGCCGCCTACGCCACCGTCGCCGGTGCTGCACTGATCCTGGTGACCTCGGCGGTGGGTGGGGTGGCCGGCCTGGCTCGTCGGCTCCGCCGGGGGCGCAGCTCCTGAGCGGGGCCGTCGCGGCGCTGGCCGCTCTGCCGAACATCGCCCCGGACGGACGCGCCGGGTGGCAGGATCGGTAGCGCCACCGATGCGAACGGAAGGAGCGTGAAGAGCTGCCATGACGGCACAGCGTCGCAAGGCGGCGCGGATCCTGCTGCTGGACGGGCTGGACCGCATCCTCCTCTTCCTGGGCGCCGATCCGGCCGTTCCCGGGGAGACGTGGTGGTTCACGCCCGGGGGCGGCTTGGAAGCAGGGGAGGACGTGCGCGAGGCCGCCGAGCGGGAGCTCGCGGAGGAGACCGGCTTGCGGGGTGTGGACCTCGGGCCCTTGGTGGCGTACGGCACGGTGTCGTTCTCCTTTCGGGGACAGCGCTACGAACAGGAGCAGTGGTTCCACCTGGCCCGGACCACGGAGACGGGCCTTGACCGGTTCGGCACGGGCGCCGACGAGCACGCCCAACTGCTCGCGGCGCGCTGGTGGACGGTCGAGGAACTGAGGGGGACCGGCGAGACGGTCTATCCGGCCGGCCTGGCGGACTTCCTGGAACGGCTGCTGGTCGAGGGCCCGCCGGTGGACCCGGTACGGCTCTGACCGTGGGTGCGGTGGTCCACAATGGGTGGACGTGACAAATGAGGGGACGCCTGGATGAGTGCCGAAGATCTCGAAAAGTACGAGACCGAGATGGAGCTCAAGCTCTACCGGGAGTACCGGGACGTCGTCGGCCTGTTCAAGTACGTGATCGAGACCGAGCGACGGTTCTACCTCACCAACGACTACGAGCTGCAGGTGCACTCGGTCCAGGGCGAGGTGTTCTTCGAGGTGTCGATGGCGGATGCGTGGGTCTGGGACATGTACCGGCCGGCCCGGTTCGTCCGCAAGGTCCGGGTGCTGACCTTCAAGGACGTGAACATCGAGGAACTCGCGAAGAGCGATCTGGAGCTGCCCTCGGACGAGTCCGGCTTCGGGAACTGACGTTGAACGACTCCGCCCCGCGTTGTCCAGCCGAATTTCGCGGGGACGGGGCTTCTCACCCCTGCGGGTGACAGAAGTTGTCCACAGGCCCGAGTTATCCACAGGGAAACGTGATTTCCGGGCCTCGTGGTGCGCGGTGGTGCAGCCTCCTCGGCGGAGGTGGTCACCATGCAGCACACCGTCACTCAGGACCAGGCCGTACCGGACGCGGCCGCGCTGGAGACGGCCGTACCGGACACGGCTGTTCCGGGGCCGGCCGTACCGGACACCGCCGCACCGGCCCCGGCCGGAGCCGGGAAGAAGCCGCGGGGAGCGTCGGACCGCAGCACCCGGACCGGGCTCGGCCGCTACGGGGAGCGGGTCGCCGCCCGCCGCCTGGCGGAGGCCGGGCTCCGCATCCTCGACCGCAACTGGCGCTGCGTCGAGGGCGAGCTGGACATCGTCGCCCTCGACGGCGACACCGTGGCGGTCTGCGAGGTGAAGACCCGCTCCGAGCGGGGGTTCCAGCAGCCCACCGAGGCCATCGACCGGGCCAAGGCCGCACGGCTGCAGCGCCTGGCCGAGCGCTGGATGGCCGAGCGCTGGCCCGGCCACTTCGCCCGGCTGGCCGGGGCCGACGACGACGTGGCGCCGACGGATCCGCACTGGCCGCCCGCCCCGCCGGGCGGGGTGCGGATCGACCTGGTCGCCGTGGTCAACCGGGCGCGGGGTGCGGCCCTGGTCGACCACCTGCGGGGGGTGGTCTGAGATGGCCTTCGCCCGTACCTGCTCCGTCGCGCTGGTCGGCGTCGACGGGGTGATCGTCGAGGTCCAGGCCGATCTGGAGCCCGGGGTGGCCGCGTTCACCCTGGTCGGCCTGCCCGACAAGGCGCTCACCGAGGCCCGTGACCGGGTCCGCGCCGCCGTGGTGAACAGCGGCGAGGCCTGGCCGCAGCGCAAGCTGACGGTCGGCCTCAGCCCCGCCTCGGTGCCCAAGAGCGGCAGCGGCTTCGACCTCGCGGTGGCCTGTGCCGTGCTGGCCGCCGCCGAGCGGCTCGACCCGTCGTCCATCGCCGAACTGCTGGTCATCGGCGAACTGGGGCTGGACGGCCGGGTGCGGCCGGTCCGCGGGGTGCTGCCCTCGGTGCTGGCCGCGGCCGACGCCGGATACGAACGGGTCGTGGTCGCCGAGCAGACCGCGCCCGAGGCCTCGCTCGTCCCCGGCGTGACGGTGATCGGTGTCCGCAGCCTGCGCCAGCTGGTCGCGATCCTCACCGGGGCGACGGCACCGGAGGAGCCGCCCGATCCGATCAGCGGCCGACCGGATCCGTTGATGGCCGGGCTGATGCTGCCCAGCGCCGGCGTGCGGGGCCTGCCCGACGACAGGGCGGCCCGCCTCGACATGGCCGACGTGGCCGGTCAGTACGAGGCACGGCGAGCCCTGGAGATCGCCGCCGCCGGAGGACACCACCTCTACCTGAAGGGGCCGCCGGGCGCGGGCAAGACCATGCTGGCGGAGCGGCTGCCCGCGCTGCTCCCGCCGCTGACCCAGAAGGAGGCCCTGGAGGTCACCGCCGTGCACTCGGTGGCGGGCCTGCTCCCGGTCGGGCGCCCGCTGATCGACACCGCGCCCTACTGCGCCCCGCACCACTCCACCACGATGCCCGCGATCGTCGGCGGCGGCAGCGGGCTGCCGAGGCCGGGAGCCGTCTCACTGGCCCACCGGGGCGTGCTGTTCCTGGACGAGGCGCCGGAGTTCCCGGTCCGGGTGCTCGACGCGCTGCGGCAGCCGCTGGAGTCGGGGCAGGTGGTGATCGCCCGATCGGCCGGGTCGCTCCGGCTCCCGGCCCGCTTCCTCCTCTGCCTGGCCGCCAATCCCTGCCCGTGCGGCCGGCACTCACGGCGGGGCGAGGGCTGCGAGTGCACCCCCACGATGGTCAGCCGCTACCAGGGGCGGCTCTCCGGGCCGTTGCTGGACCGGGTCGACCTCCAGGTCCAGGTCGCTCCGGTGACGAGGGCCGAACTCATGGAGCGGGACGCCTCGGCGGAGAACACCGAGACCGTCGCCGCCCGGGTGCTGGCCGCCCGGGAGCGTGCGGCGGCCCGGCTGGCGGAGACGCCGTGGCGGACGAACGCGGAGGTGCCGGGCCACGAGCTGCGCACGCGCTGGCAGCTCGCGCCCGGCGCGCTCAACGACGTCGCGCGCCAGCTGGAGCGGGGCATGCTGACGGCCCGGGGTCTGGACCGGGTGCTCCGGGTCGCCTGGACGGTCGCCGACCTCGCCGGCCGCGACCGGCCGGACCAGCGGGACGTGCGCACCGCCCTGGTCCTGCGCACGGGGGTGGAGCACGGGCTGCCACTGACCGAACGGATCTTCGGCCGCCTCGGGGGCATCCCGGCCCAGCGCGGCGGTCCGCCGGAGGACGGACCGCCGGGGCGGGGCAGCGAGCGGACCGGGAACGCGGAGGACGAGGCATGAACCAGCCGGTGCAGCACCCCCACGGCACGACCGGGGTCGAGGCCGACCCGGCCGTCGCCGCGACGGCGTCCGAACCCGAGCGCCTCGCCCGCGTCGTGCTCAGCCGGCTCAGCGAACCGGGCGACGCGGTGATCGGCCGCTGGCTCGGACAGCTCCCCGCCGTCGAGGTGGTCCGGGCGATCCGGGACGGTACGGTGCCCGACCACCCCGGGCTCGACTCCACCCGGCTGACCGGGTACCAGGCGAGGCTCCCGGGGCCGGACCCGGAGACGGACCTGAAACGGGTACGGCGCGTCGGTGGACGGTTCATCATTCCGGGGGACACGGAATGGCCCAGTCAACTCGACGACCTCGGGGACGGACGTCCCATCGGCCTCTGGACGACCGGCACCGGCTCGCTGCGGCTGCTCGCGCTCCGCTCGGTCGCGATGGTGGGCTCCCGCGCCTGCACGGCCTACGGCGCTCATGTCGCCGGAGAGCTGTCGGCCCAACTCGCCGAGCGCGGTTGGGTGGTGGTGTCCGGCGCCGCCTACGGGATCGACGCGGCCGCGCACCGCGGCGCACTCGCCGTCGGCGGGATGACCGTCGCGGTGCTCGCCTGCGGAGTCGACGTGGCCTATCCCAAGGGGAACGCCGAACTGATCCGACGGATCGGTGTCCAGGGCCTGCTGGTCAGTGAACTCCCGCCGGGGGAGCACCCGACGCGCTTCCGCTTCGTCCTCCGCAACCGGGTCATCGCGGCACTCACCCGGGGCACCGTGGTGGTGGAGGCGGCGGTCCGCAGCGGAGCCCTGAGCACGGCGAGACGCGCGCGCGACCTCAACCGCCACACCATGGGCGTCGCCGGCCCGGTGACCTCGGAGCTCTCGGCTGGTGTGCACGCCCTGATCCGCAGCGGCGGCGCCACCCTGGTCACCGACGCGGCCGAGATCACCGAGCTGATCGGGGCGATCGGGGACGACCTGGCCCCGCAGCGCAGCGGACCGGTGCTGCCGCGCGACCTGCTGGAGCCCGCGGTGGCCAGGGTCCTGGAGGCCGTGCCGGCGACGGCGGAGGGCGCGCCGGTGGAGCGGCTGGCCCGTCAGTCCGGGCTCCCGCCGGACGAAGTGCTCCAGCGGCTCTACGAGTTGGGCTCGCTCGGCTACGTCGAGCGACACGGCGCGCACTGGCGCATGGTGCGGAGGAGGTGACCGCCGGAGCGGAGAACACCCGTGCGCCGGGGGAGGGCGTGTCCGAACCGCCCGGCTGACCTGCTGATCCGGTTCTTCCGCTCGTGTGCCCGGATCCGGTGAGTGAACGCCACCGGATCGGGGGACGACCGAGTGGCGGTAGCGCTTTGCAGTGAGTCGGTCACGCTACGCTCCACATGCCTTCCCTATCAGCACATGACTCGGCAGAACGGCGCAGACCAACGCATGCCCACACACATTCCCGGACACAGAGTGACCGGTGGCGCTCGGTCCTCGGGAGGGCCGAGGACCGAGCGGCGCCCCTCGACCGAGTTCCCGTCCAAGTCGGCGGGGACGATGGGAGGCCTGTCGCGGCAGGGCGGCCGGCCGACGGTGGTGCCAGGCCAGCCCGCGGAGGCGACCCAGGGGGCCGAGGCGGTCCGTGCCGCCGACGTGCCGGTGGGCACTCCCGCCGACCCGCCCGGAGACACCGGGCAGGCCGGGCAGGCCGGCAGGGACGTCGCGGTCCGGGGCCGCAGCGCACTCGAAGAACTCTGGCGCTCCTACAAGGAGACCGGCGACCAGCGGCTGCGTGAGCAGCTGATCCTGCACTACTCACCGCTCGTCAAGTACGTGGCGGGGCGGGTCGGGGTCGGTCTGCCCTCCAACGTCGAGCAGGCGGACTTCGTCTCCTCCGGGGTCTTCGGGCTGATCGACGCGATCGAGAAGTTCGACATCGACCGCGCCATCAAGTTCGAGACCTACGCGATCAGCCGGATCCGCGGCGCGATCATCGACGAGCTGCGCGCCCTGGACTGGATCCCGCGCTCGGTGCGGCAGAAGGCGAAGGCGGTCGAGCGGACGT
The DNA here is from genome assembly GCF_040303045.1 of Kitasatospora sp. NPDC096140. Classification (NCBI taxonomy): domain Bacteria; kingdom Bacillati; phylum Actinomycetota; class Actinomycetes; order Kitasatosporales; family Streptomycetaceae; genus Kitasatospora; species Kitasatospora sp. NPDC096140. The sequence continues at coordinate 30,803 of NZ_JBEOUW010000034.1, read as the reverse complement.
ACGCGACGCTGGAGGCCCGGCTGCGCCGGACGCCGCACGACCCGGAGGTCGCGGCCGAGATGGGCATCGCGATCGAGGACCTGCACGCCATCTTCAGCCAGCTGTCGCTCGCCAACGTGGTGGCGCTGGACGAGCTGCTCCACCCGGTGGGGGAGGGCGGCGACCGGCTGAGCCTGGTGGACACCCTGGAGGACCACGGCGCGGACAACCCGGTCGAGGTGGCCGAGGACCGCGAGCTGCGCAGGTTGCTGGCCCAGGCCGTCAACACCCTGCCCGAGCGGGAGAAGACCGTGGTGACGCTCTACTACTACGAAGGTCTCACCCTCGCCGAGATCGGGCAGGTGCTGGGGGTGACGGAGAGTCGGGTGAGCCAGATCCACACCAAGTCCGTCCTCCAGCTGCGCGCAAAGCTCTCGGACGTCCGCTAGCGCGCGGATCCGGTCGCGCGCCGACTCGGCAGCGGGGCCGCCGCGGCCGCCGGACCTGCCCGGGACTGCCGCGGCCGCCGGGACTGCCGGACCTGCCGGGACTGCCCGGCTTACCGGGACTGCCCGGCTTACCAGGACTGCCGGCGTCGCCTGCGGCTGCCCGGGCCGGCTCCTCATGCGCGGCGCCTTATCGGCCGCGTGTAGGGCTCCGTACAGTGGGAGCGTGCCGAAGATCCGAGCGGCCACGGTGGCCGAGCATCGCCAGCTGCAGCGGGCAGCCCTCCTCGACGCTGCCCGCACCCTGCTCACAGAGGGCGGCAAGGAGGCCCTGACCTTCCCCGCGCTCGCCGCGCGCACCGGGCTGGCGCGCTCCTCGGTCTACGAGTACTTCCGCTCCCGGGCCGCCGTGGTCGAGGCGCTCTGCGAGGTGGACTTCCCGCTCTGGGCGGCCGAGATCGAGGCCGGGATGGAGAGCTGCGACACCGCCGCCGAGCGGATCGAGGCGTACGTCCGGGGCCAGCTGGCGCTGGCGGCCGACCCGCGTCACCGGGCGGTCGTGGCGATCTCGGCGCTGGAGCTCGACGAGGCCGCGCGCGAGCGGATCCGGGCGGCCCACGGACGGCTGGCCGGCCTGGTCGTCCGCGCGCTGGAGGATCTGGGCCACGAGCGGCCCCGGCTCGCTGCGGCGCTGCTGCAGGGGGTCGTGGAGTCGGCCGTCCGCCGAGCCGAGCAGGCGGCCACCGCGCGCACCGGTTGCCTGACCGAGAGCCCCGAGGAGATCGCGGACACCGCAGTCGCCCTCGCGCTGAACGGCCTCAGCCGGGCGTGACCGGCCGTTCGTCCTGCTGCGGCCCCGGGTGCAGCGGCAGCAGCCGTGCCGCGCCCGCACCGAACAGGGCCAGCGGGTCCAGGTAGCGGCCACCGCGCAGCAGCCCCCAGTGCAGGCACGCACGCGCGGCACAGTGTCGCCCGTCCGGGGCGAGCCGACCGATCACTTCTCCGGCGGCCACCGCGGTGCCGGTCGGGAGGAGGCCGGTGACCGGCAGGTAGGTGGTCCGAAGCGGGGGAGTGCCCGAGCCCGGGTGGGTGACCGTGACCACGGGACGGCCCGCCACCAGTCCGGAGAACGTGACCACCCCGCCCGCCGCCGCCCGTACCTCCGCCCCGTTCTCGGCGGCGAGGTCCACCCCGCGGTGTCCGGCGGCCCAGGGTTTCGCGGGCGGATCGAAGCGCCCCAGGAGCGCCCCGGGCCCGCCCAGCGGCCACGCCCGCGTCCCGCGCGGACCGGAGCCGCCAGCCGAGTCACCTCCGGAGCCACCGACCGAGCCGCCTCCGGAGCCCCCGACCGAGAGCCCCACCGCGGGTCCCGCACCCACCGCCCCCACCACCCGCCCCGCTCCTGCGACCCGTTCCGCTCCTGTCGCCCCCACCCTCCCCACCGCCCCCGCCGTCGGCGTCCCGAGCACGCCCATCACCCCCAGCACCACCCCCACGGCGACCAGCCGCCGAACCCCGACGCACCACCTACGAGCAGTCATGCGCGAACGCTCGCCGCCGGGCCGCCTCCGCGCCACCCGAATCCGGATTCCTGTGGACAAAGCGCTCCCGCAACCGACCGACGTCCCCCAAACGGGTGTACGAACGCCGCCATCCGGTGTACAAGCGGCATATCCGCGATGGGCCGCGGGCAGGCCGTCGACCGGCGGGCACACCCGTCCCCGCGCCGCCGACTCAGCAACTGCCACCACCGCTGCCACCACCGCTGCCACCACCGCTGCTGGCACCGCCGCCGCCACCGCTGCGACCCCCGCCGCCACCGCCACAGCACCGTCGTCACCGCCACCGCCGATACCGTCCGGCTCAGCCGCTCCCAGGCGCTTCCCAGGTGCTCGGCGGGCCTCCGGCTGCTCGTGAAGTCGCCCGCCGCTCGGCGCTTCCCGTACACTTCACACGCGACCCGGTCCGCCGGGTCGACTTCGCACGCCCCGCCACCGGCGGTCGGACGCGGTTCTTCCGCAGCCCCGCCAGGTGCGAGTGCCGCTCGGTCCGCCGAGCCCGATCGGTCTCCGGCCGAGCGGGTCGGAGCGGCTCGGCACGTTCGGGGCGTCAGGCGTGGCTGTCACCTGGCCGCCACGGACAAACCGAGACTGACCCGGCTGCGGGCGATCGCTGAGACCAGCTGCCGCCGCCGGGCCGTAACACCTGAGGAGCACGGCAATGGCCGTCGTCACGATGCGGGAGCTGCTGGAGAGCGGCGTCCACTTCGGTCACCAGACCCGCCGCTGGAACCCGAAGATGAAGCGCTTCATCATCACCGAGCGCAACGGCATCTACATCATCGACCTCCTGCAGTCGCTGAACTACATCGACCGCGCCTTCGAGTTCATCAAGGAGACCGTTGCCCACGGCGGCAGCGTCCTCTTCGTCGGCACGAAGAAGCAGGCCCAGGAGGCCATCGCCGAGCAGGCCACCCGCGTGGGCATGCCCTACGTGAACCAGCGCTGGCTCGGCGGCATGCTGACCAACTTCTCGACCGTCTACAAGCGCCTGCAGCGCCTGAAGGAGCTCGGCGAGCTGGACTTCTCGGACGTGGCCGGTTCCGGCCTCACCAAGAAGGAGCTCCTGGTCCTCCAGCGCGAGCACGACAAGCTGGAGAAGACCCTCGGCGGTATCCGCGACATGCAGCGCGTTCCCAGCGCCGTCTGGATCGTGGACACCAAGAAGGAGCACATCGCGGTCGGCGAGGCCCGGAAGCTCAACATCCCGGTCGTCGCCATCCTCGACACCAACTGTGACCCGGACGAGGTCGACTACAAGATCCCGGGCAACGACGACGCCATCCGCTCCGTCACCCTGCTGACCCGCGTGATCGCCGACGCCGTGGCCGAGGGCCTGAAGTCCCGCGCCGGTGTCGCCAAGGGCGACGCCAAGGCCGAGCCGGGCGCCGACCAGCCGCTGGCCGACTGGGAGAAGGACCTCATCGAGGGCGAGAAGAAGGCCGAGGAGGCCCCCGCCGCCGCCGAGGCTCCGGCCACCGAGGCCCCGGCCGCCGAGGCTCCGGCCGAGCAGGCCTGACGTACCAAGGGTGAGGGGCACCCGCCGGTACGACGCCGGCAGGTGCCCCTCTCTCCCGCGCCGGGGCCGAACCATCGGTCCCGGCGCCACTCCACGCAGACACGCGAGACGCGAGAAGAGATTCACACCATGGCGAACTTCACCGCCGCGGACGTCAAGAAGCTCCGTGAGCTCACCGGCGCCGGCATGATGGACTGCAAGAAGGCCCTGGACGAGGCCGAGGGCAACGTCGAGAAGGCCGTCGAGCTCCTTCGCATCAAGGGCCAGAAGGGCGTTGCCAAGCGCGAGGGCCGTGACGCCTCCAACGGCGCCGTCGCCGCGCTGATCGCCGAGGACAAGAAGTCCGGCGTCCTGGTCGAGCTCAACTGCGAGACCGACTTCGTCGCCAAGGGTGACAACTTCGTCAAGGTCGCCGACGCGATCGCCGCCCACGTCGCCAAGACGGCCCCGGCCGACCTGGACGCCGCCCTGGCCTCCGAGATCGAGGCCGGCAAGACCGTCCAGCAGTTCGTGGACGAGGCCAACGCGACCCTGGGCGAGAAGATCGTCTTCCGTCGCTTCGCCCAGTTCGACGGTGACGGCTTCGTCGCGGTCTACCTGCACAAGACCAGCCCCGACCTGCCGCCGGCCGTCGGCGTCCTGGTCGAGCTGGACAAGGAGAACGCCGAGGTCGCCAAGGACGTCGCGCAGCACATCGCCGCCTTCGCGCCGAAGTACCTGTCCCGCGAGGAGATCCCGGCCGAGGAGCTCGACAACGAGCGCCGCGTCGCCGAGGCCACCGCCCGCGAGGAGGGCAAGCCGGAGGCCGCCCTGCCGAAGATCGTCGAGGGTCGCGTCACCGGCTTCGTCAAGGAGAACTCCGTCCTGGAGCAGGCCTTCGCGAAGGACAACAAGAAGACCGTCGCCAAGGTCCTTGAGGAGAACGGCGTCGCCCTCAAGCGCTTCGCCCGCTTCCGCGTCGGCGCCTGAGCCACGTTCCACCGGGTTCCCGGCCCCCTTAGGCTGGGAACCGCCCCCGTCCGCTGACCAGGGCGGGACGCCGAACGGGCTCACCCAGCGCCATCCGCTTACGGGCGGGCTCGCGTCGGCACCATGAACGACGAGGAGGCCATTGCCGTGCAGGACACCGAACCGGTTCCCGCGGCAGTGGCCTCCTCGCGTGTACGCGCAGGCGGGGCATCCGCACACCCGCGCCTGTGACCAGTAGGTGCAAAAAGGAGAAGTCCATGCAGGAGACGCAGGAGACCGCGCAGGACCCCAAGGCCGGCACGAGCCGCCGGGTGCTGCTCAAGCTGTCCGGTGAGGCCTTCGCCGGTGGTGGCGGGCTCGGCGTCGACCCGGACGTCGTGCACGCGATCGCCCGGGAGATCGCCACGGTCGTCCGCGCCGGTACCGAGGTCGCGGTGGTCATCGGCGGCGGCAACTTCTTCCGGGGCGCCGAGCTGCAGGTCCGCGGCATGGACCGGGCCCGGTCCGACTACATGGGCATGCTCGGCACCGTCATGAACTGCCTGGCGCTGCAGGACTTCCTGGTCAAGGAGGGCATCGAGACCCGGGTCCAGACCGCCATCACCATGGGCCAGGTCGCCGAGCCGTACCTGCCGCTGCGCGCCGTCCGGCACCTGGAGAAGGGCCGCGTGGTGATCTTCGGCGCGGGTATGGGCATGCCCTACTTCTCCACCGACACCACGGCCGTCCAGCGCGCGCTGGAGATCCACGCCGACGTCCTGCTGATGGGCAAGAACGGCGTGGACGGCGTCTACGACTCCGACCCGCGGACCAACCCGGACGCGGTCAAGTTCGACGCGCTGGAGTACTCCGAGGTCATCGCGCGCGACCTCAAGGTCGCCGACCTCACCGCGATCACGCTGTGCAAGGACAACAACCTCCCGATGCTGGTCTTCGAACTGCTGGCGGAGGGCAATATCGCGCGCGCGGTGAAGAGTGAGAAGATCGGCACACTCATCAGCCAGGATTCTGTCCGGGCCTGAGCAGCAACCAGCCGTACGGGACGGTGCGGGAGCCGCGACCGGCCGCCGCTCCGACACCGGTCGGAACAACCGCAGATGAACCGGACAGGGAGACCACAGTGATCGAAGAGACCCTCCTCGAAGCCGAGGAGAAGATGGAGAAGGCCGTCGCCCACGCGAAGGACGACTTCGCGGCCATCCGCACCGGCCGTGCGCACCCGGCGATGTTCGCCAAGATCGTCGCCGAGTACTACGGCGCCAAGACGCCGATCAACCAGCTGGCCTCGTTCTCGGTGCCGGAGCCGCGGATGGCGGTCGTCTCGCCCTTCGACAAGACCGCGCTGAAGGCCATCGAGCAGGCGATCCGCGACTCCGACCTGGGTGTCAACCCGTCCAACGACGGTTCGATCATCCGCGTGGTGCTGCCGGAGCTCACCGAGGAGCGCCGCCGGGAGTTCATCAAGATCGCCCGCACCAAGGGCGAGGACGCCAAGGTCTCGATCCGTTCGGTGCGCCGCAAGGCCAAGGACGCCATCGACAAGCTGGTCAAGGACGGCGAGGTCGGCGAGGACGACGGCCGCCGTTCCGAGAAGGAGCTCGACGACACCACGGCCCGGTACGTGGCCCAGATCGACGAGCTGCTGAAGCACAAGGAATCCGAGCTGCTTGAGGTCTGATGAACGACGCCCCTGACGCCCCCGGCTACTGGGGCCCGTCCGACCAGCAGTTCCAGCCCTACCGCCCGGCGCCGCAGCCGCAGGCACCCCGTACCCCGGCCCACCCGGCGCCGGGGTACGGCGAGCAGCCCTCGGCGCCGGTCCGGGGACACCACCCCGACCACCCGGGCGGCCACGGCATGCCCCCGGGCGGGCCGGGTGCCGTCCCGGCGGACCAGGGCCTCCGTTCGGATCACTCGCAGCAGCCTCCGGTGTACTGGGGCGGTGACGCGGAGGAGACTCAGGTCATGCCTCCCGTACCGGCCGACCCCGGCCCGCTCCCGGGCGTGCCCGGCCTCGGCGGTCCGCTCGGCCACGGCCCGTCCGGCCACCGTCCGCCCGGTCGCGGTCCGGCCGGCCACGGTCCGTCCGGCCACGGCCCGTCCGGCCACGGTCCGGCTGCGGGTCGGCCCGGCGCCGGTGGTCCGGCCGACCCGGCCGAGGGCCCGGCCCGGGAGGCCGGCCGGCTGAGCGGCCCACTCTTCCGGGACGAGCAGCCCGGGACCCCGCCGTCCGGCGTGACGGAGACGGTCGTGCTGCGCGCGATATCCGACGACGCCGCCCCAGCCCCCGGCCACGGCACCCCGCCGTACCCGGGGGCTCCGGTGCATCCCGCGCCGCCGCCCAGCCACCCGGCGGCCGGGCAGCCCCACTTCGTGCCGTCGTCCCACCCAGGGCAGGAGACACCCGTGGCCGCCCAGCCCGACCCGCAGCCGCAGCCGCGCAAGCAGCGCGGAGGCCGTAACCTCCAGGCCGCCATAGGCGTCGGGGTCGGCCTCGGCGCGGTGATCGTCGCCTCGCTGTTCGTGGTGAAGGCGCTGTTCCTGGTCGTCGTGATGGCCGCCGTCGCGGTCGGCGTCTGGGAGCTGACCAGCCGGCTCGCCGAGCGCAAGGAGATCAAGGCGCCGCTGATCCCGCTGGTCGCGGGCGGCATCGCCATGGTCGCCACCGGCTACTGGTCCGGGATCCAGTGGGCCGCGGCCTCGCTCGCACTGACCGGGCTGGCGGTGATGGTCTGGCGGATGGCCGAGCCGCCCGAGAACTACCTGCGGGACATAACGGCAGGGGTGTTCACCGCCTTCTACGTGCCGTTCCTGGCCACCTTCGTGGCGATGATGCTGGCGGCCGACGACGGCCCCCAGCGGATCGTGCTCTTCCTGATTGTCACGATCTGCAGCGACACCGGCGCCTACGCCGTCGGCTACAAGTTCGGCCGGACCAAGCTGGCCCCGACGATCAGCCCCGGCAAGACCCGCGAGGGCCTGGCCGGCGGCATCGGCCTGTCGATGCTGGCCGGCGCGCTGCTGATGCAGCTGATCATCGACGGCGGCAGCTGGTGGCAGGGCCTGATCCTGGGCGGCTGCGCGGCGGTCACCGCGACCCTGGGAGACCTGGGCGAGTCGATGATCAAGCGCGACCTCGGGATCAAGGACATGGGCACGCTGCTGCCCGGCCACGGCGGCATCATGGACCGGCTGGACTCGCTCCTGCCGACCGCGCCGGTGGTCTGGCTGCTCCTGGCGGCCTTCGTCGGCACCTGATCCGCGCAGTGCCCGCGAGGGCCCCGGACGCCCGGCGTCCGGGGCCCTCGCGCGTCTGCGACACTGGAACAACCATGCCTAAGCCCGGAGAACTCACCTTTGTCGCGCCGCGCGGCGCCAAGCCCCCGCGACACCTCGCCGACCTGAGCCCCGCCGAGCGCAAGGAGGCCGTCGCCGAGCTGGGCGAGCAGCCGTTCCGCGCGAAGCAGCTGTCCAACCACTACTTCGGCCGGATGTCGAACGACCCGGCGGGCTGGACGGACATCCCCGCCGCCAGCCGGGAGAAGCTCACCGGGAGCCTGCTGCCCGAGCTGATGTCGGTGGTGCGGCACGTCTCGTGCGACGACGACGCGACCCGCAAGACGCTGTGGAAGCTGTTCGACGGCACGCTGGTGGAGTCCGTGCTGATGCGCTACCCGGACCGGGTCACCATGTGCATCAGCTCCCAGGCCGGCTGCGGCATGAACTGCCCGTTCTGCGCCACCGGCCAGGCCGGGCTGACCCGCAACCTCTCCACCGCCGAGATCGTCGAGCAGATCGCCGCCGGGATGCGCTCGCTGAAGACCGGCGAGATCCCGGGCGGCGAGGCGCGGCTGTCCAACGTCGTCTTCATGGGCATGGGCGAGCCGCTGGCCAACTACAACCGGGTGCTGGCCGCGATCCGCCGGCTGACCGACCCGGCGCCGGACGGCTTCGGCCTGTCCCAGCGCGGCATCACCGTCTCCACCGTCGGGCTCGTCCCGGCGATGCACCGCTTCGCCGACGAGGGCCTCAGCTGCCGCCTGGCACTGTCGCTGCACGCCCCGGACGACGAGCTGCGTGACGAGCTGGTGCCGGTGAACACCCGGTGGAAGGTCGCCGAGGTGCTGGACGCGGCCTGGAACTACGCGGAGAAGTCCGGCCGCCGGATCTCCATCGAGTACGCGTTGATCAAGGACATCAACGACCAGGCCTGGCGGGCCGACCTGCTCGGCCGGCTGATCAAGAACCACCGGGTACACGTCAACCTGATCCCGCTGAACCCGACCCCGGGCTCCAAGTGGACCGCCTCCCGGCCCGAGGACGAGCGCGAGTTCGTCCGGCGGCTGCAGTCGCACGGCGTGCCGACGACCGTCCGCGACACCCGCGGCCAGGAGATCGACGGCGCCTGCGGCCAGCTCGCCGCGGCCGGCTAGTCCGGCAGGACCGACCGCTCAAGGGCCCGCCCTCGAACCCCCGCCCGTACGGCGGCGGGTTCGAGGGCGGGCCTTTAGGGCCCGTCTTCAAGCCCCTGCCTGCGGGAGCTTGAAGACGGGCCCTACCGCAGTCCGGCGGCCGCCAGGGCGGCGGTCGCGCCGCCGGTCAGCAGCAGCGTGGTGCCGGCCGCCAGGGTGCGCAGCGCGACCGCGCCGAACAGCAGCCGGGGCGAGGTGCCGAGGCGCAGCAGCGCTTCGGTGACGTCGCGGCGGTCGGTGCGGACCTCGGCCAGCCGGGCGACCACCGCGGCGGCCGCGCAGCCGAGCACCAGGCAGGCCTCGACGGCGGGCAGTGCGTCGGCGCTGTCGGGGGTGCCGATCCAGTAGCGGACGGTGGTGAGCACCAGCGCGACGGTGAGGGCGAGGACGGCCAGCGGCGCGCCGAGGCGCGGGGCCTGGGCGGTGAGCCCGCGTCCGGCGAGCAGCCGCAGCGGGGTGGGCCGGCCGACGGCCAGCAGTCGTCCGGCCCAGGCCAGCAGCGGTCCGGTGAGCAGGGCGAGGCCGAGCGCGCTCGCCGCCCAGCCGCCGAGGGCGGCGGTGCTGGTGCTGCCGAGTCCGGCGGGCAGGCGGACCGGGCGGCCGTCGGCGGCGGCGCCGGGGCGCAGGGCGATGAGTTCGAGCGCGGCGCCGATCACGACCAGCCCGATCGGCAGGGCGATCCGCCAGGCGCCGAACCCGGTGCGGCGGCGGGTGCGTCCGCCGGGCAGGTTCTCGGTGACGGGCACCGCGCAGGCGGCGGCGATGCCGGCGGTGAGCGGGACCAGGGCGAGCAGGGTGACCGGCGCGGCGGCCGGCAGCGGCACGCCCATGCCGAGGTCGGGGGCGAGCGAGGGCCCGGCGATGTCGTTGCGCAGCACCAGGAAGACCAGCAGGGTGAGCACGCTGCCGAGGGTGCAGGCGAGGGCGACCTCGCCGGCGATCAGGGTCCGGATCCGGCGGGAGCCGGCCCCGGCGGCGGTGAGGCCGGCGATCCGCTCGGGGCGCCGGGCGGGCACGGCGCGGGCGGCGACGGCCGCGAACCAGGCGACGGCGGCCAGCGGGGGCAGGCACCAGAGCAGCCGGACCAGCGGGTCGGCGCCGCCGAGCGGGGCGCTCATCGCCCGGCCGAGGGAGCGCAGCAGGAAGGCGGCGACCACGGCGGCGGCCAGCGCGGTGAGCAGCCAGCGGCCCAGGTCGGGCACCCGGTAGCCCCGGGCCAGACGGAGATAGAACACGTCGACTCTTTCAGCGGCTCGGCGTCGTCAGTGGCGGGTTGCCGTGACGGCGGTCGCTCCGGAGGCACCGGACGCGGCGGCGCCGCGCGGGACGGGGGTGGCGGGGGCGGTGAGCCGTCCGTCGACGAGGGCGACGGAGCGGTCCGCGAACCGGACGAGCTCGGGGTCGTGGGTGGCGAGGACGAGGGTGAGCTGGTGTGAGCGGGACGCGCTGGTCAGTATCCGCATGACCTGGTCGGCGGCCTCGCGGTGCAGCGGGGCGGTGGGGTCGTCGGCGAAGACCACGGGCGGCAGCGGGGCCAGGGCACGGGCGACGGCGACCCGCTGGCGCTGGCTCTGGACCAGCCGCTCGGGGCGATGCCCGGCGAAGTCGCCGACGTCGAGGCGCTCCAGCCACTCGTCGGCGGCGGTGTAGGCGGCCTTGTTGCCGGCCCCGGCGAGCAGCAGTGGCAGGGCGACGTTCTCCCGGGCGGTCAGCTCGGGGACCAGGTGCGGTTCGGAGCCGACGAAGCCGAAGCGGTCGCGGCGCAGCCGTTCGCGGCCGGACCGGGCGAGGGTGTGCACGGGGGCGCTGTTGAACCAGACCTCGCCCTCGTCGACCGGGAGTTGGGCGGAGAGGCAGCCCAGCAGGGTGCTCTTCCCGGAGCCGCGCGGGCCGGTGACGGCGAGCACCTCGCCCTCGCGGACGCCGATCGAGATACCGCGCAGGGCGGGGGTGCCGTGATGGGACTTGACGATCCCTCGGGCCCACAGCACGTCGTTGTCAGGCGGTGCCGCTGACATCAGGTTCCATCCTGGGTGGCCGCAGGGATATGACAGTCGTCAGATTAGAACGACAGGGGCGGGCCGCGGTTGCGGCGCACTGGTCCATCACGGGCAAATCACCCGCATTCAGGCATGTTTGGTCGTGCGACTGTGATGTTCCGGTTGCGGAACGCCGAAGATTGCGGAACGCGGAGGGTGCGGCACGCCCGGCAGCGTGGCACGCCCATGAGCGCGAAGCCCATGAGCACGGAACGCCCACGAGCGCGGAACCCCATGAGCACGGAACGCCGAAGGGCGGCCCCGCGGGGAGCGGGACCGCCCTTCGGCGGAGGGTGGGGAAGAGGGCTCAGGGGATCAGAGCTTCGCCCACGCGTCGGTGAGGCTGGTCCGCAGGATCTGCTCGATCTCGTCGAAGGTCGACTGGTCGGAGATCAGCGGCGGGGCCAGCTGGACGACCGGGTCGCCACGGTCGTCGGCGCGGCAGTACAGGCCGTTGTCGAAGAGGGCCTTCGAGAGGAAGCCGTAGAGCACGCGCTCGGTCTCCTCGTCGTTGAAGGTCTCCTTGGTGACCTTGTCCTTCACGAGCTCGATGCCGTAGAAGTAGCCGTTGCCGCGGACGTCGCCGACGATCGGCAGGTCGCGCAGCTTGCTCAGGGTGCCCAGGAAGCGCGACTCGTTGTCGAGCACGTGCTGGTTGAGGCCCTCGCGCTCGAAGATGTCGAGGTTGGCGAGCGCCACGGCCGAGGAGACCGGGTGGCCGGCGAAGGTGTAGCCGTGCAGGAAGGTGTTGTCACCCTTGTAGAACGGCTCGGCGATGCGGTCCGAGATGATCGTGGCGCCGATCGGGGAGTAGCCCGAGGTCATGCCCTTGGCGCAGGTGATCATGTCCGGCACGTAGCCGAACTTGTCGGCGCCGAACATGGTGCCGAGGCGGCCGAAGGCGCAGATGACCTCGTCCGAGACCAGCAGCACGTCGTGGCGGTCGCAGATCTCGCGCAGGCGCTGGAAGTAGCCGGGCGGCGGCGGGAAGCAGCCACCGGCGTTCTGCACCGGCTCGACGAAGACGGCGGCGACGGTCTCGGGGCCCTCGAAGAGGATGGCCTCCTCGACCTGGTCGGCGCACCAGCGGCCGTACGCCTCGGGGTCGACGGTGCCGTCGGGGCCCTCCAGGTACTGCGGGGCGCGGTAGATGTTGGTGTTCGGGGCCTTGTGGGTGCCCGGCACCAGCGGCTCGAACGGGGCCTTCAGGCCCGGCAGGCCGGTGATCGACAGCGCGCCCTGCGGGGTGCCGTGGTAGGCGATGGCGCGGGAGATGACCTTGTACTTGGTCGGCTTGCCGATCAGCTTGAAGTACTGCTTGGCGAGCTTCCAGGCGGTCTCGACGGCCTCGCCGCCGCCGGTGGAGAAGAAGACCTTGTTCAGGTCGCCCGGGGCGTAGTTGGCCAGGCGCTCGGCCAGCTCGACGGCCTTGGGGTGCGCGTAGCTCCAGATCGGGAAGAACGCGAGTTCCTTGGCCTGCTTGGCGGCGACCTCGGCGAGCTCGGTGCGGCCGTGACCGGCCTGCACGACGAACAGGCCGGCCAGGCCGTCGATGTACTTCCTGCCCTTGTCGTCCCAGATGTAGGTGCCCTCGCCCTTGACGATCGTCGGCACGGGGGAGTTCTCGTACGACGACATGCGGGTGAAGTGCATCCACAGGTGGTCGTAGGCGGTCTTGGAAAGGTCCTTCTGCGCCGGGTCGGCTGTCATCGGGTGCCCCAGGTGTAGGTCTGTTTCCGGAGCTTCAGGTAAACGAAGCTCTCGGTGCTCCGCACGCCGGGAAGCGCGCGGATGCGCTTGTTGATCATTTCGAGCAGGTGCTCGTCGTCCTCGCAGACCAGTTCGGCCAGGAGGTCGAACGAGCCTGCGGTGCAGACCACGTAGTCGACCTCGTCGAGGGCGGCCAGCGCGTCGGCGACGGGCTCGATGTCACCCTCGACCCGGATCCCGACCATCGCCTGGCGGGTGAAGCCGACGGTGAGCGGGTCCGTGACGGCGACGATCTGCATCACGCCCTGGTCGAGCAGCTTCTGGACGCGCTGCCGTACGGCCGCCTCGGACAGGCCGACGGCCTTGCCGATGGCGGCGTACGGGCGGCGCCCGTCCTCCTGGAGCTGCTCGATGATCGCCTTGGAGGCGGCGTCGAGGGGAACGCTGGCGTTCCGGTCGCGGTTGGCCACGCGGCCACTGTGCCCGATCGGGCCCGCGTTCGCAAGCGTGGAAACTGCTGATTTCGTCGTGATCTTGGAAAACGCATACGGATTTCATCGCGTCTGCGCACTCCACCTGTCGATAACGGCAGTCGTGCGGCTACCCTGGCACGGTACGCGCGCGGCCCTGCGAGGTGCCGCGCGTACCGCCACCAGTGGACCGCGCCCTTTCGGGCCCGGCCACTCGGCACCCTTCGTACGTCGGATCCGCCGACGTACCATGGCGCCGGAATCTGCAACGCCGCAGGCCCAGACCGAGGAGAGATCCGTGAGCGACCTTCGCACGCTGCGCAACTACATCAACGGTGAGTTCGTCGACGCGGCTGACGGCCGCACGCTCGACATCGTGGACCCGACCACCGGCGAGGTGTACGCGACGTCGCCGCTGTCCGGTGCCGCGGACGTGGACGCCGCCATGGCCTCCGCCGCCGCCGCGTTCCCGATCTGGCGCGATGCCACCCCGAGCACCCGGCAGAAGCTGCTGCTCAAGATCGCCGACGCCGTCGAGGCCCGGGCCGACGAGATCGTCGACGCCGAGGTGCGCAACACCGGCAAGCCCCGCGCGCTGACCCTCTCCGAGGAGATCGGCCCGATGGTGGACCAGATCCGCTTCTTCGCCGGTGCCGCCCGCCTGCTGGAGGGCAAGGCCGCCGGTGAGTACATGGACGGGATGACCTCGATCGTCCGCCGCGAGCCGGTCGGCGTCTGCGCCCAGGTCGCGCCGTGGAACTACCCGATGATGATGGCCGTCTGGAAGTTCGCCCCGGCCCTCGCCGCGGGCAACGCCGTCGTCCTGAAGCCCTCGGACACCACCCCGGCCTCCACCGTGCTGCTGGCCGAGATCATCGGCGGCATCCTCAAGGAGCTGGACCTGCCGGCCGGCGTCTTCAACGTCATCTGCGGCGACCGCGAGACCGGCAAGCTCATGGTCGAGCACAAGACCCCGGCGATGGCCTCCATCACCGGCTCCGTCCGGGCCGGCATCCAGGTCGCCGAGTCGGCCTCCAAGGACGTCAAGCGCGTCCACCTGGAGCTGGGCGGCAAGGCCCCGGTCGTGGTCTTCGAGGACGCCGACATCGCCGAGGCCGTCGAGGGCATCTCCGTGGCGGGCTACTTCAACGCCGGCCAGGACTGCACCGCCGCCACCCGCGTGCTGGTGCACGAGTCGATCCACGACGCCTTCGTCGAGGCGCTGGCCAAGGCCGCGGCCGAGACCAAGACCGGTGGCGTGGACGACGAGGACGTGCTGTACGGCCCGCTGAACAACGCCAACCAGCTGCAGCAGGTCACCGGCTTCATCGAGCGGCTGCCCGCCCACGCCAAGGTCGAGGCCGGTGGCCACCGGGTCGGCGACAAGGGCTACTTCTACGCCCCGACCGTCGTCTCCGGCCTGAACCAGGACGACGAGATCGTCCAGAACGAGGTCTTCGGCCCGGTCATCACCGTGCAGAAGTTCACCGACGAGGACCAGGCCGTCGAGTACGCCAACGGCGTCGAGTACGCGCTGGCCTCCTCGGTGTGGACCAAGGACCACGCCCGCGCCATGCGGATGTCGCGCCGCCTGGACTTCGGCTGCGTCTGGATCAACACCCACATCCCGCTGGTCGCCGAGATGCCGCACGGCGGTTTCAAGAAGTCCGGCTACGGCAAGGACCTGTCGTCCTACGGCTTCGAGGACTACACCCGCGTGAAGCACGTCATGACCGCGATCTAGCGGGTCGTGACCGACGAGCGCAGTATGACCGCGATCTGATGTAGCGATCATCGGTCGAAATGACAACGGGCCCGGGGCTTTCCGCCCCGGGCCCTGTGTCTTTGCACCCTGTCGACCGATCGCGCGACCGGCTGACAAGATGGAACTGCACTTCGCCGGTGGTCGGCCCTAGCCTTACCGGCATGAGCATCCCCACCGCTGACTCAGCCGCCGGCCAGGCCGTCAAGGCCGCCGACCGCGCGCACGTCTTCCACTCGTGGTCCGCCCAGGCGCTGATCGACCCCCTCGCGGTGGCCGGCGCCGAGGGCTCGTACTTCTGGGACTACGACGGCAACCGCTACCTCGACTTCTCCTCCCAGCTGGTGAACACCAACATCGGCCACCAGCACCCGAAGGTGGTCGCCGCGATCCAGGAGCAGGCGGCGAAGCTCTGCACCATCGCGCCCGGCTTCGCGGTCGAGTCGCGCAGCGAGGCCGCCCGGCTGATCGCCGAGCGCACCCCGGGCGACCTGGACAAGGTCTTCTTCACCAACGGCGGCGCCGAGGCCAACGAGAACGCGATCCGGCTGGCCCGGCTGCACACCGGCCGGCAGAAGGTGCTCTCCACCTACCGCTCGTACCACGGCGCCACCGCCAACGCGATCGCCCTCACCGGCGATCCGCGGCGCTGGGCCAACGAGACCGGCGTCTCCGGCGTGGTGCACTTCTGGGGCCCGTACGCCTACCGCTCCAACTTCCACGCCGAGAACGAGGCGCAGGAGTGCGAGCGCGCGCTGCGGCACCTGGAGGAGGTGATCGCGTTCGAGGGTCCGGGCACCGTCGCGGCGGTCATCCTGGAGACCGTGGTCGGCACCGCGGGCGTCCTCGTCCCGCCGCCGGGGTACCTGGCCGGGGTGCGGGAGATCTGCGACCGCCACGGCATCGTGTTCATCCTCGACGAGGTGATGGCGGGCTTCGGCCGCACCGGCGAGTGGTTCGCCGCCGACCACTGGGGCGTCACCCCGGACCTGCTCACCTTCGCCAAGGGCGTCAACTCCGGCTACGTGCCGCTCGGCGGCGTGGCGATCAGCGCCGAGATCGCGGCCACCTTCGCCGAGCGGGCGTTCCCCGGCGGGCTCACCTACTCCGGCCACCCGCTGGCCTGCGCCTCCGCGGTGGCGACCATCAACACGATGGCGGAGGAGGGCATCGTCGAGAACGCCAGGCACATCGGCGAGAACGTGCTCGGCCCCGGTCTGCGCGAGCTGGCCGAGCGGCACCCGTCGATCGGCGAGGTCCGCGGCCTCGGCGTGTTCTGGGCGCTCGACCTCGTGAAGGACCGGGAGACCCGCGAGCCGCTGGTGCCCTACAACGCCGCGGGCGCCGCGAACGCGCCGATGGCCGAGCTGGCCGCCGCCTGCAAGCAGCGCGGGCTCTGGCCGTTCGTCAACATGAACCGCTTCCACGTCGTCCCGCCGTGCACCGTCACCGAGGAGGAGGCCAAGACCGGCCTCGCGGTGCTGGACGAGGTGCTGTCGCTCACCGACGCGCACACTGTCTGACGTTCCTACCAGGACGGCCCCGGCACCCGTGTGCGTGCCGGGGCCGTCCCACGCTCCGGAAGGCCGCTCATGCCCAGCACCACCCTGACCCGCCGCTCGTCCGACTCCCGTCCAGTGCGCCGACGTTCCGTGCTCGGCGGGGTCGCGCTGCTCGGTGCCGGCACGCTGACCGGCTGCGGGATCCCGTCCGCGTACGTCGCCGAGGACCGCCGCTCCGCGCCGGACCGGTCGGAGAGCGACCGGCGGCTCGCCTTCTCCAACTGGACGCAGTACATCGACACCGACGACCAGGGCGGGCGGCCGACCCTGGAGGCCTTCACCGAGAGGACCGGGATCGAGGTCACCTACACCGAGGACATCAACGACAACGACGAGTTCTTCGGCAAGATCAGCCCGGTGCTCACCCAGGGCGCCGACCCCGGCCGGGACCTCATGGTGGTCAGCGACTGGATGGCCGGGCGGTACGTCTCGCTGGGCTGGGTGCAGGCCATGGACCGGGCGAACCTGCCCAACGTCACCGCCAACCTCGATCCGCAGCTCGCGAACCCGGCCTTCGACCCCGGGCGCCGGCGCAGCGTGCCCTGGCAGTCCGGGATCACCGGCATCGCCTACAACCGCAAGGCGCTCGGCCGGGAGATCAAGTCCACCGCGGACCTGTGGGCGCCCGACCTCAAGGGCCGGGTCACGCTGTTCGCCGGGCTGGACGAGGCGCTCGGGCTGCTGATGCTCTCCCAGGGCGCGGACATCTCGGCGTTCGACGACGACGACGCGAACAAGGCGATGGACCTGGTGCAGAGGATGGTCGACAGCAGCCACATCCGCCGCTTCACCGGCAACGACTACACCAGCGACCTCGCCTCCGGAGCGGCGCTCGCCTGCCAGGCCTACTCCGGCGACGCGGTCCAACTCACCGCCGAGAACCCGGACATCGAGTTCGTGGTGCCGGAGGAGGGCGGCGAGCTGTGGGCGGAGAGCCTGATGATCCCCAACCGCGCCACCCACAAGCGCAACGCCGAACTGCTGGTCGACCACTACTACCGGCCCGAGGTGGCCGCCGAGCTCGCCGCGTTCGTCCAGTACATCTGTCCGGTTCCGGCCGCCCGCGAGGTGCTGGCGGCCAGCGGCGACAAGGAGAAGGCCGAACTCGCCGAGAACCCGCTGGTCTTCCCGACCGAGGAGATGCGCGCCCGGCTGCGCACCATGCGCGACGTCACCTCGGCCGAGCGGCCCGCGCTGCACAAGGTCTGGGGGCGCATCACCGGGGTGTGAGGCCGCACCACCGGGGGCGAGGGGCGGGGCGCTAGCGCCGCACGGCGTCCAGGGCGAGCAGCGCGACGTGCAGGGAGAGGCAGGACTCGACCTGGTCGAGGTCGACGCCGAGGATCCGCTCGACCTTGTGCAGCCGGTCGTAGAAGGACGGCCGGGACAGGTGCGCGGCGTCCGCCGCGGCCGACTTGTTCCGGCCCTGCTCCAGGTAGATCCGCAGCATCTGGACCAACTGGCCGTTGTGTTCGGCGTCGTGGGCCAGCAGCGGCCCCAGCTCCCGCTCCACGTAGGTCTGCAGCCGGGCGTCGTCGCGCAGCAGGTGGAGCAGGCCGCGCAGCCGGACGTCCGGGAGCCGGTAGTAGGAGGAGGTGCGGCCGCCGCCGGGCACGTCGTGCAGGGCGGCGTCGGCGACCTGGGTGGCTTCCAGCAGGGTGCGCCGGGCGTCGCGGACCGAGCCGACGGAGGAGCCGACCGCGACCACCGGGCCCGCCGGGTCGGTGCCCTCGCGGCCGGCCTCGGCCGACATCCGGCGCAGCGCGGCCGAGAAGGAGTCCAGCGCGGCGTGCTCGTCCTGCTGGGCGCCGAGCGAGATCAGCAGGCCGACGGCCTCGTCGTCCAGTGCGCCGACCAGCGCGGAGAGCCGGCAGGACCGGACCGCGCCCGCGGCCAGCTCGGTGAAGTCGCGCAGCCGGGCCTGCGCCTCCAGCGCGGCCGGGATCGGCCCGCGGCGCTGCCGCAGCACCACGCCGACCAGCCTCCGGCCCTCCAGCGGGACGCCGAGCGCCTGGGCGCGCAGCGCCGCCTCGGAGACGGTCAGCGCGTGGGTGAGGATGCCGGAGAGCAGGGTGCGGTGGGTCTGCCGCTCCAGGCTCTCCCGGTCGCGGACCACCAGCCGGTTGAGCGCCAGTGCGGAGGCGCCGCGCTCCAGCAGCATGGTGTGCGGGTGGGCCTCGCCCTCGGGCAGCGGGCCGGGTTCCTGCACCAGCACCAGCCGGCCCCAGTCCTGGCCGCGGGCGCCGACGGTGGTGACCAGCCAGCCGCTGCGCGGGTCGTGGCCGGTGCGGCCGGGCGGACGGACCCCGCGCGAGCGGCGCTCCCAGTCCTCCAGCACCTCGGCCTCCGGGCGTCCGGCGGCGTCGTGGGCGAGCACCTGGTGGGCGAGGTTCTCCAGGACGACCGGCCCGCCCGCCATCCGGGCGACCTGCCGGATCACCTCGGGCGGCTCGGCGCCCTCCACCACCAGCTCGTTGAACACCTGGTGGACGGACTCGGAGATGCGCAGCTGCTCCAGCTGGGCGTTGACCACCAGGGCGTGCACGGCCTCGGTGACGGCGACGAAGCGCAGCTCGCGGCGGAGCGTGATCAGCGGCAGTCCGCGCTGCTCGGCGGCGTTCACCAGGGCGCGGGGGAGCGCGTCGAAGTAGCGCCGCCCGTACTCGACGACCAGGCCGGCCACCCCGACCTCGTCCAGCTCGCGGACGTAGCGGGCCAGGCCCTCGCGGTCCTCGGGCAGCGCGATGCCGGTGGTCAGCACCAGCTCGCCGCCCCGGAGCATCCCGGCGACGTCGGGCAGTTCGCTCACGTGGACCCAGCGGACCGGCCGCTCCAGGTGGTCGGCGCCGGCCACGACCTGGGGCAGGCCGCGCCGCATCACCTCCAGGTCGAGTACGCGGGCGACGGTGGGGAGCATCGCGGGCCTCCATGTGCAGGGCGGGGGCTGGGGCTGGAGTGGGCGGGCGTCGGCGGGGGCGGTCAGAGTGTCAGGTGAATCATCCATCCCCACGACGACCTGTCGCCCTGCCCGGACCCTTGCACCCTGTAAGGCCCTTCGTGCCGAGATTGTCGCAGTGACCCTTGTCACGCCCCGGCGGCACCGGGCATGGTCAGCGGGTCGGCTGTGGCGGAAAACCGACCCCACGGCGGAATCCGTCGCAGTGACCGGAACGCAACCGTGGAATCCCTTGTCCGGACGTGTCCGGACTGCCAGGATCGCGCAACCCCGATGATCGACAGGACGGACTCCCGCCCCCCGCAGACCCCCACCGCGGAGGCGGCTCTCCGTCGCTCAGTCGTACCACCGGCACTTGGAGGAACCAGATGGACCTGACCGACTTCGGCGCGGGCGCGCAGTACATCGCGGGCCGCCCGACCCGGGGGAGCGGCGAGCCCTTCCAGGTCGTCAACCCCGCCGACGGCAGCGTGGTCGAGCAGGTCGCGCTGGCCGGCACCGACGACGTGGACGCGGCCGTCGCCGCCGCGAAGGCCGCGCTGCCCGGCTGGTCCTCCGCCACCCCCGGCGCGCGCTCCGAGGCGCTCACCCGGCTGGCCGCCGTGCTGACCGACGCCTGCGGCGACCTCGCCCGGGTGGAGACCGCGCAGACCGGCAAGCCGGTCAAGCTGGCCACCGAGTTCGACGTCCCCGGCACCATCGACAACGCCGCGTTCTTCGCCGGTGCCGCCCGCAACCTGGAGGGCAAGGCGGCCGGCGAGTACTCCGGCGACCACACCTCGTACGTGCGGCGCGAGGCGATCGGCGTGGTCGGCTCGATCTCGCCGTGGAACTACCCGCTGCAGATGGCCGCCTGGAAGATCCTCCCGGCGATCGCCGCGGGCAACACCATCGTGCTCAAGCCGGCCGAGCTGACCCCGCTGACCTCGCTGATGTTCGCCGGGGCCTGCACGGCGGCGGGCATCCCGGACGGCGTGGTCAACGTGGTCACCGGCGCCGGGCGCACCGCCGGCGAGCACCTGGTCGGGCACCCGGACGTCGCGATGGTCTCCTTCACCGGCTCCACCGGGGTCGGCAAGCGGGTCGCCGAGCTCGCCACCGCGAGCGTCAAGCGCACCCACCTGGAGCTCGGCGGCAAGGCCCCGTTCGTGGTCTTCGACGACGCCGACCTGGACGCCGCCGTGCACGGCGCCGTCGCCGCCTCGCTGATCAACGGCGGCCAGGACTGCACCGCCGCCACCCGCGCGTACGTCCAGCGCCCGCTGTACGACGCCTTCGTGGCCGGGGTGGCCGAGCTGTTCGCGGCGATCCGGATCGGCGACCCGCTGAACCCGCGGACCGACCTCGGCCCGCTGGTCTCGTACGCCCACCGGGACCGGGTGGCCGGGTTCGTGGAGCGCGCCCGCGGCTACGCCACCGTGGTCACCGGCGGCCGCGTGCCCGAGAAGGGCCACGACGGCAGCGACCTCACCCGGGGCGCGTACTACCCGCCCACCCTGATCACCGGCGCGGCCCAGGACAGCGAGGTCGTCCAGGGCGAGATCTTCGGCCCGGTGCTGGTCGTGCTGCCCTTCGACGGCGACGACGAGGGCCTGCGGCTGGCCAACGACACCCCCTACGGCCTGGCCGCCTCCGCCTGGACGAGCAACGTGCACCGCTCGCTGCGCGCCACCCGGGAGATCGCGGCCGGGTGCGTCTGGGTCAACGACCACATCCCGATCATCAGCGAGATGCCGCACGGCGGCTACAAGGCGTCCGGCTACGGCAAGGACATGTCCCAGTACTCGCTGGACGAGTACACGCAGGTCAAGCACGTCATGTTCGACACCACCGCGGTGGCCCGCAAGGACTGGCACCGCACCGTCTTCGGAGACAGATAACCCCCGGACAAGGGCGCTTCCCCCCACGCCCCTCTCTCCCCCAGGAGGCCCGTTCCATGGCGTTCAACGAGCTCACCGACGGTCTGCCCGAACCGGTCCGCAGGGCCTGGGAGCGCAGCCTGACCAGCGGCCGGGCCGCACTCGGCCGCCGCACCCTGCTGCGTGCCGCCGCCCTCACCGCCGGAGCCGGCACCCTGGCCGCGTGCGGCATCCCGGCGGCCCCCCGGGCGACCGGTGACTCCACCGCGAACGCCGCCAAGGACCTCTCGGACACGGAGAAGGAGGTCGCCTTCTCCAACTGGCCGCTGTACGTCGACACCGACGAGAACGACAAGGAGAAGCACGGCACCCTGGAGGCCTTCACCCAGGCCACCGGGATCAAGGTCAGGTACAACGAGGACGTCAACGACAACGTCGAGTTCTTCGGCAAGATCAAGCCGCAGCTCGCCTCCGGGCAGGACACCGGCCGCGACCTGATGGTGCTCACCGACTGGATGGCCGCCCGGCTGATCCGGCTCGGCTGGGTGCAGAAGCTCAACCCGGCGAACGTGACCACCGCGATCACCACCGTCGAGTCGCGCTTCCGCGCCCCGGACTGGGATCCGGGCCGGCTCTACTCCTACCCGTGGGCCGGCATCCAGACCGTCGTCGCGTACAACAAGAAGGCGACCAAGGGGAAGGAGGTCACCAGCGTCTCCCAACTGCTGGACGACCCCGAGCTCAAGGGCCGGGTCACCTTCCTCTCCGAGATGCGCGACAGCATCGGGATGGTGCTGCTGGACCAGGGCAAGGACTCCGCGAAGTTCACCGCCGACGACTTCGACGGCGCGATCGCCCGGCTGCAGAAGGCCGTCGACAGCAAGCAGATTCGCCGCTTCACCGGCAACGACTACGGCCAGGAACTCTCCTCCGGCGACATCGCGGCCTGCATCGCCTGGGGCGGCGACCTGATCCAACTGCGCGCCGACAACCCGGACATCGAGTTCGTCATCCCGGAGAAGGGCTTCCTCTCCTCGACCGACAACATGCTGGTTCCGGCCAAGGCGCAGCACAAGGCGAACGCGGAAAAGCTGATCGACTTCTACTATCAGCCGAAGATCGCGGCGCAGCTGGTCGCGGGCATCGGCTTCGTCTCCGCCGTCACCGGGATGCAGGACGAGCTCGCCACCCTCGCCCCGGACTCCGCGGCCAACCCGCTGGTCGTACCCACCCCCGAGATGGCGGCCAAGGCGCACGTGTTCCGCACGCTCACCGAGAGCGAGGAGAGCGACTTCGAGCAGAAGTTCTCCAAGCTCATCGGCGCCTGACCCCCGTCCCGGCAGAGAAACCCAGGAAGACACCACCCATGACAGACCAGCAGCGAGACTCGGCCGCCGGCGGCGACGTCCGGCTCACCGGCATCGGCAAGACCTACGGCGCCTTCACCGCCGTCCACCCGCTCGACCTGACCGTTCCCCAGGGCTCCTTCTTCGCCCTGCTCGGCGCCTCCGGCTGCGGCAAGACCACCACCCTGCGCATGATCGCCGGCCTGGAGGAGCCCACCAGCGGAACCGTGCTGATCGGCGGCCAGGACGTCACCGCCCTGCCCCCGTACAAGCGGCCGGTGAACACCGTCTTCCAGAGCTACGCCCTCTTCCCGCACCTGGACATCTTCGAGAACGTCGCCTTCGGCCTGCGCCGGCGCGGCAAGAAGGACGTCAAGAAGCAGGTCGACGACATGCTGGAGCTGGTCGAGCTCGGCCAGTACGCCCGGCGCAAGCCGCACCAGCTCTCCGGCGGCCAGCAGCAGCGCGTCGCCGTCGCCCGCGCGCTGATCAACCACCCGCAGGTGCTGCTCCTGGACGAGCCGCTCGGCGCGCTCGACCTCAAGCTCCGCCGGCAGATGCAGCTGGAGCTCAAGCGGATCCAGACCGAGGTCGGCATCACCTTCGTGCACGTCACCCACGACCAGGAGGAGGCCATGACCATGGCCGACACCATCGCGGTGATGAACGGCGGCCGGGTCGAGCAGCTGGGCGCGCCCGCCGAGCTGTACGAGAACCCCGCCACCACCTTCGTGGCCAACTTCCTCGGCCAGTCCAACCTGCTGCCCGCCGAGGTCACCGGCAGCGAGGGCGGCGACCTGCTGCTGAGCGCGGCCGGCGCCCGCCTCACCGTGCCCAGGGCGCGCTGCGCCACCGACGCCAAGCGCGTCCACCTCGGCGTGCGCCCGGAGAAGATCACCATCACGCACGCCTCCGAGGAGGTCGCCGACGGCCGCAACAAGCTGGCCGGCACGGTGCTCGACTCCAGCTTCATCGGCGTCTCCACCCAGTACGTGGTGCGCACCGACGGCGGCCAGGAGGTCACCGTCTTCGAGCAGAACATGGAGCGCGACGCCCGGATCGTCCCCGGCGCCGCCGTCCGGCTGCACTGGAACCCGGCGCACTCCTTCGCCCTGGACGCCTCGCAGGCGATCGACGCGGGCACGTCGGAGGAGGCCGCATGACCACCACCACCCCGGCCGCGCCGCCCCAAGTCGTCCCGCTGGTGGCGGAACGCAAGCCCAGGCGCAAGCTCACCCCGTACTGGCTGTTGCTGCCGGGCATCGCCTGGCTGGTCGTCTTCTTCGCCGTCCCGATGGTCTACCAGGGGTCCACCTCGCTGCAGACCGGCTCGCTCGAAGATGGCTTCAAGGTCACCTGGCACCTCTCGACGTACTGGGACGCCCTGGTCGAGTACAAGTGGCACTTCGTCCGCTCGTTCTCGTACGCGGCCGTCGCCACCGTGCTCTGCCTGGCCGTCGGCTACCCGCTCGCGTACACGATCGCCTTCAAGGCGAGCAAGCGCTGGCGCAACGTCATCCTCATCCTGGTCATCGCGCCGTTCTTCACCAGCTTCCTGATCCGCACGCTGGCCTGGAAGACCATCCTGTCCGACGGCGGCCCGGTGGTCGGCGCGCTGAACGCGCTGCACGTCCTGGACCTCACCAACCTGGTCGGCCTCACCTCCGGCGACCGGGTGCTGGCCACGCCGCTCGCGGTGGTCTGCGGCCTCACCTACAACTTCCTGCCGTTCATGATCCTGCCGCTGTACACCTCGCTGGAGCGGATCGACCCGCGCCTGCACGAGGCGGCGGGCGACCTCTACGCCCGGCCGTTCACCACCTTCCGCAAGGTCACCTTCCCGATCTCGCTGCCGGGCGTGGTCGCGGGCACCCTGCTGACCTTCATCCCGGCGTCCGGCGACTACATCAACGCCCAGCTGCTGGGCTCGCCGAGCGAGCAGATGGTCGGCAACGGCATCCAGAAGCAGTTCCTGAACGTGCTCGACTACCCCACGGCCGCCGCGCTGAGCTTCATCCTGATGGCCCTGATCCTGGGCATGGTGACGGTCTACATGCGCAAGGCCGGGACGGAGGAACTGGTCTGATGTCCCGGATTCTGAAGTGGGTCCGCGCCCACCTGGTGGTGCTGGCCGGCCTGCTGGCCCTCGCCTACCTGGTGCTGCCCAACCTGGTCGTGCTCGCCTTCTCGTTCAACAAGCCGGTGGGCAAGTTCAACTACGAGTGGAACGAGTTCTCCACCGACGCCTGGACCAACCCCTGCGGCGTGGCCGACATGTGCCAGTCGCTCTCGCTCAGCCTGCAGATCGCGGTGTTCGCCACCATCGGCGCCACCGTGCTCGGCACCATGGTCGCCTTCGCGCTGGCCCGCTACCGCTTCCGCGGCCGCTCGGCCACCACCGCGATGATCTTCCTGCCGATGGCCATGCCCGAGGTGGTCATGGCCGCCTCGCTCGGGACGCTCTTCCTCAACATGCGCATCCCGTTCGGCTTCACCACCATCCTCATCGCGCACATCATGTTCTGCCTCAGCTTCGTGGTGACGGCGGTCAAGGCGCGCGTGATGAGCATGGACCCGAGGCTCGAACAGGCCGCGCAGGACCTCTACGCCACCCCCGTCCAGACCTTCCTGAGGGTCACCCTGCCGCTGGCGGCGCCCGGCATCGCGGCGGGCGCGCTGCTCAGCTTCGCGCTCTCCTTCGACGACTTCATCATCACCCAGTTCAACTCGGGCCCGACCACGGTCACCTTCCCGATGTTCGTCTGGGGCGCCTCGCAGCGCGGCATCCCGGTGCAGGTGAACGTCATCGGCACCGCGATGTTCCTCGCCGCGGTCGTGCTGACCGTCGCCGGCCAGTGGCTCGGCAACCGGAGGAAGGCCACCGCCTGACGTACGGTCGGTCAGCGGTGGCTCGTACTGTCATCTATCCGTAGAAAGTGGCTGATAATGCATGGACTCCGCCCGCGCACTCAGTGACGCCAGGCCCACCCCCTTCTGGCTGGAGGACCCGGGCCGGCCGGCGGCGCTGCCCGCCCTGGTCGGCGACACCACCTGCGACCTGCTGGTCGTCGGCGGCGGCTACTCCGGCCTGTGGACCGCCCTGATCGCGAAGGAGCGTGACCCCTCCCTGGACGTCGTGCTCGTCGAGGGCAGCGAGGTCGGGTGGGCCGCGTCCGGGCGCAACGGCGGATTCTGCGCGGCCAGCCTCACCCACGGCTTCGGCAACGGCCTGGAACGCTGGCCGTCCGAACTCGCCCAGCTGGAACGCCTCGGTGCCGCCAACCTCGACGGCATCGAGGCCACCCTCAAGCGCTACGGCATCGACGCCGAGTGGGAGCGCACCGGCGAGATCGACGTGGCCACCCAGCCCCACCAGGTCGAGGAACTCCACGAGGTCGCCGAGGCGGTCGCCCGCTACGGCCTCGACATCACCGTCCTGGACGCCGACCAGCTGCGCGCCGAGGTGAACTCGCCGACCTTCCTCGGCGGCCTCTGGGACAAGGAGGGCGTGGCCATGGTCCACCCCGCCAAGCTCGCCTGGGGCCTCAAGGACGCCTGCCTGAGCCAGGGCGTGCGGATCTTCGAGCACACCCGGGCCACCGACCTGCGGGAGCACGGCAGCGGCATGGCCGCCCGCACCCCGTACGGCCGGGTCTTCGCCCGCCGGGTCGCCCTCGGCACCAACGTGTTCCCGTCCCTGCTCAAGCGGGTCCGCCCGTACGTCGTGCCGGTGTACGACTACGCGCTGATGACCGAGCCGCTCACCGACGAGCAGCTCGCCTCGATCGGGTGGCGCGGGCGGCAGGGACTCGGGGACAGCGCCAACAAGTTCCACTACTTCCGGCTCTCCGCCGACAACCGCATCCTCTGGGGCGGCTACGACGCGGTCTACCACTACGGCGGGCACGTCCGGCACGAGTACGACCAGCGGCCGGAGACCTTCCGCACCCTGGCCGGTCACTTCTTCCGCTGCTTCCCGCAGCTGGAGGGGCTGCGCTTCACCAACGCCTGGGGCGGCGCGATCGACACCTGCAGCCGGTTCTCGGCGTTCTTCGACACCGGGTACCGGGGCAAGGTCGCGTACGCGGTCGGCTACACCGGGCTCGGCGTCGGCGCGACCCGCTTCGGCGCCGAGGTGATGCTCGACCTGCTCGCAGGCGAGCGCACCGAGCGCACCTCGCTGGAGATGGTCCGCAGCAAGCCGCTGCCGTTCCCGCCCGAGCCGGTGCGCTGGGCCGGGATCGAGATCACCACCCGGTCGCTGGAGCGGGCCGACCGCAACGGCGGCCACCGCAACCTCTGGCTGCGCACGCTCGACCGGCTGGGGCTGGGCTTCGACAGCTGACCCGGTCCACCCGGCCGGGTGAACGCCCACCACCCGAGTGCTCAGGACCCGTGTAAGAGGGACCCGCCGTCCGCCTCTCCCTGGTGACGGCGGGTCCCGGTCATTCCCGCCGCCCGGACAGTACGAACGGCGAGAAGCGAGAAGCGGGGACAGACATGGAGAACATCGGACTGCACTGGCTCGTACAGGTGGCACCGGACCCGGAGGCCTTCCGGGAGCAGTGGGAACGCACCGGGCTGGGCCTGGTGCTGCTGCCGGCCGGCCGGCGCTGGGACGTCCTCTCCGTCCCCGGACGGCTCGGACGCCGGGCACTGGAGATCCTGGGCACCGTCCTCTGCGGCCCCGTCCTCACCGACTCCGGCGAGGAGCACCTCGGCTTCCTTGTGCCGGTCGGCACCGCCGCCCGCTGGGTCGGCACGGGCGTGCGCAGCGCGGGGGAGGGCACCTGGATCGTCGTCCCGCACCCCGAGCGCAGCAGCCGGAGCGTGCGCTGGCTCGTCCCGCCGGACGGCTCCGGGCGGCTCACCGACCCCGCGCTGCTGGAACTCGGCCTGCACGAGGCCGCGGCGGGACTCGGCGGATGGTGAGCGGGCCGACGGTGGTGCAAGGCGCGACGGTGGCGCACGGCGCGGGCGGTCGCGTCAGACTGGAGGCGTGACCACCGCTCCGCACGCCGTCGACGCGTCCCTCCGACCGGGCCCGGCCCAGCTGCGCCTGGCCGGGCCGGCCGCACCGGTCTGCGACCGGCACGGCCTCGCCCTGGCCGGCGGACACGCGCTGCGCGCCCACGGCGTCGCGGCCTGCGTACAGGACGGGCTCACCCTGGTGACCGGCGGCGCCGACCTGCCCGAGGTGGCCGAAGCGCTCGCCGGGGCGTACCGCGCGGCAGGTGGCGGGGTGGCCGAGCGGCCGGGCACCCTGCGGCTGGAGCAGCTCACCGTCCGGCTGGCACTGGGCGGCCGGACGCACACCGTGGAACTGCGCAAGGAACCGCTCGGCCACCGGTCGGTCCGGCTCGACCTGGGCGCACCCGGGCCGGACGAGCCGCCGGCGGTGCTGCCGGTCGTGGCCCTGGAGGACGCGGCGGCGCTGACCACCGCGCTGCTCGTGGACCGGGGCATGCCGCGCGACCTGGTCGACGTCCACGCGCTGACCCGCTACTACCGGGAGGGCGAACTGCTCGCGCTGGCAGGGGAACTGGACCCGGACTTCCAGCCCGCCGCGCTCGCCGACCGGCTGGAGACGCTCGCCGAGGCGGCGGACGGGCGGTTCCGCGCCCGGGGCGTCCCGGCCAGGGCCGTGGCCGGACTGAAGCGCTGGGCACTGGCATGGGCGCAGGACCTGCGGCTGGACCTGCTGGAGACCCAGGAGGCCGCGGACGGGCTGCACGATCCGTACCTGGAGGACCCGTACCCGGGGGATCCGTCCTCGGAGGACGAGTCCTAGCCGCGTCCCGGAGGAAGCGGCGCGGGGGCGGGGCGCGGTGGCCCCGGCCCACGGCGGCTCCGGGCCTGCGGGCGCCGTGGCCTGCGGGTGCGCTGGCGTGCGGGCACCCTGGTTTGCCGGCACCCTGGCCTGCGGCGATCCCCGGGGCGTGGGCGGAACACGTTCGGAGTAACGGCCGACGACCTGTAAGGCTGAATCCGAGATCCCCGTCAGCCTGTTCGTTGAGCAGGGCCGGGACGGGGACCAGACTGGAAGGCGAGCGCGGTAGCCCCGTGAATCCCGTCGCCCGGCCCACTCGCGGGCGGCGCCAAACCGGACCGGCGGCAGGATGCCGCCCGGGACTTCGGAGGCAGACGGACCTTGAGCAAGCACATCATTCACTGGATCGGCGGCAAGCCGGTCGCCACCGCCGGTGCGGCGCCCCGCCGCGGTGACATCTTCGACCCGGCCACCGGCCAGGTCGCCGGCCAGGTCGACTTCGCCGGGATCGCCGAGGTGGACCAGGCCGTGGCCGCCGCCGCCTCGGCCTTCACCGAGTGGCGCACCGCCTCGGTCGCCAAGCGGTCGACGGTGCTCTTCGCCTTCCGCGAGCTGCTGAACGCCCGCCGCGACGAGCTGGCCTCGATCATCGTGTCGGAGCACGGCAAGGTGCACTCCGACGCCCTGGGCGAGATCGCCCGCGGCCTGGAGGTCGTGGAGTACGCCTGCGGCATCCCGCAGCTCATCAAGGGCGGCTTCACCGAGCAGGCTTCCACCGGCATCGACGTGTACTCGATCCGCCAGCCGCTCGGCCCGGTCGCCGTCATCTCGCCGTTCAACTTCCCGGCGATGGTGCCGATGTGGTTCTTCCCGATCGCCATCGCGGCGGGCAACACCGTCGTGGTGAAGCCCTCGGAGAAGGACCCGTCCGCCGCCAACTTCCTCGCCGGGCTGTGGAAGGAAGCCGGCCTGCCGGACGGCGTCTTCAACGTCGTGCACGGGGACAAGGTGGCCGTCGACCGCCTGCTGGAGCACCCGGACATCAAGTCCGTCAGCTTCGTCGGCTCCACCCCGATCGCCCGCTACGTCTACGAGACCGGTACCCGCTACGGCAAGCGCGTGCAGGCCCTGGGCGGCGCCAAGAACCACATGCTGGTCCTGCCCGACGCCGACCTGGACCTGGCCGCCGACGCCGCCGTCAACGCCGGCTTCGGCGCGGCCGGCGAGCGCTGCATGGCGGTGTCCGTGCTGGTCGCGGTCGACCCGATCGGCGACGAGCTGGTCGAGAAGATCAAGCAGCGGGTCGCCACCCTCAAGGTCGGCCCGGGCTGCAACGGCGACTCCGAGATGGGCCCGCTGGTCACCGGCCAGCACCGCGACAAGGTCACCTCCTACGTGGAGTCCGGTGTCGCCGACGGCGCCGACCTCGCCGTGGACGGCCGCAAGCACCCGGTCACCGCCGAGGACAAGGACGGCACCCCGACCGCCGACGGCTTCTGGCTCGGCCCGACGCTGTTCGACCACGTGAAGCCCGGCATGTCCGTCTACAACGACGAGATCTTCGGCCCGGTCCTCTCGGTCGTGCGCGTCTCCTCCTACGACGAGGGCCTGGCGCTGATCAACGCCAACCCGTACGGCAACGGCACCGCCCTCTTCACCAACGACGGCGGCGCGGCCCGGCGCTTCCAGTTCGAGGTGGAGGTCGGCATGGTCGGCATCAACGTGCCGATCCCGGTGCCCGTCGCCTACTACTCCTTCGGCGGCTGGAAGGCCTCCCTGTTCGGCGACGCCCACGCGTACGGCCCGGACGGCGTGCAGTTCTTCACCCGCGGCAAGGCCGTGACCCAGCGCTGGCTGGACCCGTCGCACGGCGGCATCAACCTCGGCTTCCCCACCAACAGCTGAGCCCGTCCCGCGCGGCGCGCCGGCCGGACCCCTCTCCCCGGGGCCCGGCCGGCGCGCTTTTGCCTGCCGTTTGCATCCGGCCCCAGAAGCGCGTAGAGTTCTTCGAGCTGCTCGGCAGGGAGCACCGGACACGCGTCTGCGCGGACGGTCCCGGGGCGGCCAATCCTCTGAAACACCACTTCCCAGGTTCGGGCTGGGTTGCGTTCGCATTTCTGCGTCGCGGCTCGGTTCTTATTCGGCGTGTTCGTTTTATCGGATTGCGGTCGATTCGCCTTTCGGGGCAGGGATCGGCTAGAGTTTGAAACGTCGGACGGGGCGTCAAACCTCGGAAGACACCGGCGAGTTGGATGAAGGAAGCCCCGGAAACGGAGCGGAAAACATCTGATAAGCTGGAAACACGAAAGAACGAAGCCCGGAGGGTCCGCTGGAAGGCGGTCCGAAGGAAGCGTCCGTTCCTTGAGAACTCAACAGCGTGCCAAA
>NZ_JBEOUW010000033.1:0-104588 GCF_040303045.1 Kitasatospora sp. NPDC096140 | reverse complement strand
ACACGGACCCGGCCGCCACGAGATCCTGGAACCGAGTCCGCGCCGCGCGAGTCAAAGCCGGACAGTTGGGGGGAATCCCCTATCGAACACCCTCTGAGGGGACGAGTGTGGTCGACCCGAGCGGGTTCGGGCTGCGGCTTGCCGAGCCGGCTGCCTTCGATGCGACGGTTGCCGCGGTTCCCTTTCTGCGGGAGGACGGGGCTTCGGCGGGTCAGGTCAGGAACTCGGCGAGCCCGTGTCGATGACGATCATCTTTTCCAGCGTGTACCCGTCCAGGTCCGGATGGTGCCATCGCTGGCCGGCGCGGATGCGGTGGAAGCGGAAGGTCCTGTTGGTGGTACCTGTGCTGACGATGCATCGGATCTGCAGTGGAGGTTCGGTCGAGCGGCCGAGGTGGCAGATGTGCAGGGCCAGCGTGAGCCCCTGGGCCAGTAGTAGCCGTTGATCGGCCTCGGCGATGACGGGCTCACCGTCAGCCAGGACGTCGACGGTCACGGGCACGTAGTCCTCTGCACTGTGAGCACGTGGGCAAGGATCCCTCACGGTCCTGGTACTGGGTGAGTTCGCCTGTTTCGCCACCGTCAGT
This sequence comes from Kitasatospora sp. NPDC096140, assembly GCF_040303045.1. Classification (NCBI taxonomy): domain Bacteria; kingdom Bacillati; phylum Actinomycetota; class Actinomycetes; order Kitasatosporales; family Streptomycetaceae; genus Kitasatospora; species Kitasatospora sp. NPDC096140. Next base: position 104,002 of record NZ_JBEOUW010000033.1, on the reverse strand, counting down.
CCCCCGTGTGGTCCGGTCGAATGGTGACCTCAGGCGGGTGCCTGCTCGTCGGGGGTGCAGCAGGCCGTGGTGCCGCAGCCGGTGTCGGGGGTGCTGTCGGCGCTCTTGCCGAGGGTGTCGGCGTCGGCCTTGACGACGTAGACCTCCCAGGGTTCCTTGCCGGGGCCGGTGGCCCAGACCTTGTCCTGGAGGGCGTAGCAGCAGGTCGTGTTGGTCTCCTCGAAGGTGGCCAGGTCGGCGTCCTTCAGGCGGGTGGCGGCGGCGGTGACCTGCTCGGTGGTCTCGACTTCGACGCCGAGGTGGTCCAGGCGGGTGTCTTCGCCGGGCTCGCCCTCGATGAGGACGAGCTTGAGCGGGGGCTCGGCGACGGCGAAGTTCGCGTAGCCGGGGCGGCGCTTGGCGGGCGCGGTGTTGAAGAGCGTGGTGTAGAAGGCGATGGAGCCTTCGAGGTCGGCGACGCGCAGGGCGAGCTGAACACGGGACATGGTGGTCTCCCCGATCCGAGGTCTTGATTCGACACCTGTCGATACAGCGAGCTTGCTCCACAATTAGATGGCTGTCAACATAGACGTATGTCGAATTCAGAGCTGGTCGTGCTCGGGCAGGACGAGGCCGCGGTGTGCTGCTCGCCGATGGTGCGCGAGCCGCTGGGCGAAGAGGCCGCCGTGGACCTGGCGCGGATGTTCAAGGCGCTGTCGGACCCGGTACGGCTGCGGTTGCTGTCGCTGATCGCTTCACACGAGGGCGGGGAGGCGTGCGTCTGCGACCTGACCGGACCGTTCGACGTGTCCCAGCCGACCATCTCCCACCATCTGAAGGTGCTGCGCGAGGCCGGGCTGGTGGGCTCCGAGCGGCGCGGGACCTGGGTCTACTACTGGGTGCTCCCGGCGGCCCTGGCCAAGCTGTCCGCCCTGCTGCAGGCCCCGGTCGGCACGGACGCCGGAGGTGCGAGATGAGTGCGACAGCCCCGCTCGGGCGCCGGGCGGCGGTGGAGTTCACCGGGAGCGGCGCGCTGGTCGCCGTCGTCGTCGGCTCCGGGATCCAGGCGAGCAAGCTCTCCCAGGACGTCGGGTTGCAGCTGCTGGCGAACTCGCTGGCCACCGTGTTCGGGCTCGGCGTGCTGATCGCGCTGCTCGGCCCGGTCTCCGGCGCGCACTTCAACCCGGTCGTCACGCTGGCCGCCTGGTGGGCCGGGCGCCGCGGCGACGGGCCGACAGCACGCGAGGTCGCCGCCTACGTTCCGGCCCAGGTCGCCGGGGCGATCGGCGGGGCGGTGCTGGCGGACGCGATGTTCGCCGAGCCGCTGGTGCGCTTGTCCGCCCACACCCGATCCGCGCCGCACCTGTGGCTGGGCGAGGTCGTGGCGACCGCCGGGCTGGTGCTGCTGGTCCTCGGACTCGCCCGGGTCGGCCGCGCACACCTGGCCCCGGTCGCGGTCGCCTCCTACATCGGCGCCGCCTACTGGTTCACCTCCAGCACCTCGTTCGCCAACCCGGCCGTCACGATCGGCCGCGCGTTCACCGACACCTTCGCCGGCATCGCACCCGCCTCCGTTCCCGGCTTCGTCGTCGCCCAGCTGGTCGGCCTGGTCGTCGGCTGTGCCCTGGTCCTCGCGCTCTTCGGCCGCTCCGCACCCGCTGCCGAGGACATCGTGATCCCGCACGGCGAGCACCAGAGCGCATCGACCGGCCGCTGAACCGCCGCCCTGCCCCGCCCCGTTCCGTCCCGTCCCCCCGCCCTGCCCCGCCTCTGCTCGAAGGAAGAACCCGTGAGCTCTCCCGCTGTCCCGTCCGTGCTGTTCGTCTGCGTGCACAACGCCGGCCGCTCCCAGATGGCCGCCGCGTTCCTGACCCACCTCGGCCGTGGCCGGGTCGAGGTCCGCTCGGCCGGCTCCGCCCCCGCCGACACCGTGAACCCGGCCGTGGTCGAGGCCATGGCCGAGGCCGGGATCGACATCTCCGCCGAGGTGCCGAAGGTGCTGACCGTCGAAGCCGTGCAGGCGTCCGACGTGGTGATCACCATGGGCTGCGGCGACGCCTGTCCGTACTTCCCCGGCAAGCGGTACCTGGACTGGACGCTGGACGACCCGGCCGGCCGAGGCGTGGACGCCGTGCGCCCCATCCGCGACCGGATCGAGCAGCGCATCCGCCACCTGCTCGCCGAACTCGGCATCGAGCCCACCGCCTGACCACCTCCGACGTCGGCCGTGGTCCGCCGCGTAGGGCGGTCTCATCCCACGGCCTTCGCGCTGGTCGAGTGCCCCGGTCGGCCCTGGTGCGCCGGGAGTTTGAGCAGGTCGCGCATCGTGGCGGAGGGCATGTAGCAGCGGAGCAGGGAGAGGCCGATCCGGGGCAGATCGGCCTCGTCGCGGTAGAGGAGGAACATGGGTTCGTGGCGGGGCTGGAACTTCGCCTTGAAGGCGTGGAGCGAGCGGAAGCCGTAGTACGGCTCCATGGTGGCGCCCAGTTGGTCGAGGATCCGGTCGAGCACGGTGGGGGCTTCGGTGGTCTCGGTGCGGGCGAGTGGGGCGCCGGAGAGGGACAGGAAGCGGGCGCCGTCCTCGCGGAGGGCCAGGCAGCTGGAGGCGATCATGAACTCGACGACGGGCCGGAAGCCGTCGCGGCGGCGCATCATGTCGAGCGTCCAGCCGTGCGGGCTCCCGTCGCCGTCGTAGACCGGCATCCAGGACGTGACGCCGTGGATGTGGTCGTCGCCGTCCGTCGCGAGGCCGACCCACATCCGCGGGTCCAGGGCCTCCTCCACCCCGCCGAGGGTGAAGCCCATCTCCGGCAGGCCCTTGTCGCCGACCCACTCCTCGGAGATCGCGCGGACCTGGGACTGGACCGGGCGGGGCTGTTCGGCGAGGGCGACGAGCCGGTACTCCACGCCGTCCTTCTTGGCCCGGTTCAGCGCGGTGCGCACGTCCTGCCAGGCCTTGCCGCGGAACTCCAGGTCGGGCAGGTCGATGATGGTGTCCTCGGCCACCTGGACGGAGCGCCAGCCCAGTCGACCGGTCGCCCCTGCGGCCTGCCCGGTGGCGGAGAACAGGCAGGGGACCAGTCCGGAGTGGTCGCACATGTCGGCGAAGCCGGCGATGGTGCGGGCCCAGGTCCGCTCGGCGCCCACCGGGTCGCCGAGCGCGACGGCGACGCCGGCGTGCACCCGGTAGGCGAGGTAGCCCTCGTCCTCGTCGTCGGGGAAGAAGTAGGAGTTGTCGCGCCAGGTGGTCATCCAGGAGAGGTTGCCGCCGCCGTGACGCACCAGGAGGTCGGTGGCGCGCTCCTGCGGGTCGGTGTCCGCGGTCCGGTCGTGAGCGCCCGCGGGGTGCGGGCGGGTGGCCGGGGCGTGCCCGCGTTCCCTGCGGCGCGGGCGTCTGGCCCGGAACGCCTCCCGGCCGGCGAGCAGGACGACGGCTTCGGCAGTCCACAGGACGGCCGCGGGCACGAAGACCGCCGCCCCCGTGACCGTGACCTCGGCACCCACGATGTGGGCGACGACGTAGGCCACCGCCACGAACAGGCCCAGCAGGACGTTGGCCAGGCAGAGCGCCATGCTCCAGCGCCAGGCGGCCCGGCGCCCGCCGCGCAGCCCGTTGACCAGCAGGGCGATCAGCACCAGTGAGATCAGGAGTTGCCAGCCCGAGCCGCCCTGGCCCTCGGTGTTCCCGAGCGGACCGCGGCTCGGCGACAGCCAGACCACCGTCTGGATCGCCGCGATGACGACCAGTCCGGTGACCGCCAGCAGCCGCCACTCACGCCGGCTGAGCCGGCCCGAGGTCGGGGCCGCGCCGGGCACCTTCAGCCAGTGGGTCGCGATCAGTGCGCCCGTGACGGCGAGCGCGTGCTCCACCTCGACGAGGCTGCCGACGTAGAGCAGCCACACGACGACGTACGTGAGCAGGCCCATCCTCAGGCGTTGCCGCCACGGCGAGGGCAAGGCGGCGGAGGCCAGCGCTCCGGCGCACAACGCGCCCGCGGAGAGGCCGACGTCCACGGCGCGCGCCTGCTCCTGGGCCCAGGCCCAGTCCGCGTGGCGCAGCACCAGGAACAGCAGGGCCGCCAGCAGCACCGCGCCGAGCTGGCCGACGATCGTCGTCGCCGCGGCCCACCGGGTGCCGAGGCGGGCCTCGGCGAGCCCGACGAGCAGCACGATCCCGAGCGTGACGAGCAGGTAGTCGGCGGGGGTCGCGCACAGCAGCGACCCGGTGACCAGCGTCCACCAGCGGCCGGCCTCGAAGGAGGGCAGACCGTACGCCACGTCCGGGTACCAGGAGCGGTCGGACAGTGAGTTCCACAGGCCACCGAGGCTCAGACCCACCAGCAGGATGACCACGGCCGTTCCGGTGGTGAAGGGCAGCCGCCGGGCCGTCGATGCCATCGCGGTCACTGCTGATCCGGTGCGCCGCCACCGCGGGCTCGTGTCTGCGGGCACCTCGTACCTCCGTGCCGATGGTCCCGCCGGGGCTGGAGCGCGACCGGCAGCCCTTCACACAGCGTAGACCAATCCGGTTGGCCCAGCCCGGCGGGCGCCGCTCGCCGACATCGGCTCCCGACGGTACGGACCGCGCCGCCCCGGTCATGGATCGGAGTGGCGGGGGCGGCGCGGTCCGGGCTGCGGGGTATCAGCGGAACGGCTGGGCGTTCTGCGAGCAGCTCGCGCCGTCCGGCGGGAGGGTGCCGCCGGTCAGGTAGCCGGAGAGGAACGCCTGGGCGCACGAGCTCGGGTTGAAGAGCTCGGTGTGCCCGTAGCCGTTGACGGTGACGAGGCGCGCCCCGGGGAGCAGCTTGGCGACGGCCTGGGCGTCGCCGTAGGGCGTGGCCGGATCCCCGGTCGTGCCCACCACCACGATGGGTGTGTCGACCTTGTTCCACGGGCCGAGGTACGAGGAGGCGGCCTTGGCGGGCCAGTTGACGCAGTAGGCCGTCCAGGGCCAGTTCTGGCTGACGGTCCCGGCCCGGCGCAGCGAGGTCTGCGCCTGGTCGATCGCGGCGCTCACCGTGGCGGGGTTGGGGCTCTCACCGCAGATGACCGCGAGTTGCTGCTCCACGCCATGGTAGGGCTGGGGCGCGGCGCTTCCGCCGGCACCGGTGCTTCCGCCGCCGGCCGACTGCGGTCCCGTCGGCGACTGCGCTCCGGTCGGTGACTGGGCTCCCGCCGGTGACTGCGGGCCGGTGGGTGACTGGGCTTCCGCCGGTGACTGCGTGCCGGGTGCGGTGCCGCTCGGTGCCGGACTGGTCGTGCCGGCCTGCCAGAGTGCCTGGAGCTGTGTGGCGAGTCCGGTCCAGCCGGGGAAGGCGCTGAACCCGGGGACGGGTCGGACGACGTAGAGGCTGTTGGTCATCAGCGCGACGAGGTCGCTGTCGGTGACGCCCGGCTGCGAGGGATCGACGACGAGGGGTTGTTGTCCCGCGCGGGTGAGCAGGGTCTGGAACTTGGCGCTGGTGGCGTCGGGCGTGCCGGCCGAGAACGCGCACTGCTGGGTGGTGCTGTTCCCGCACAGCCGGAGGAAGTCCTGCACCACGGCCGCCGTGGAGAGGTCGGATCCGGCGCGGACGAAGGTGCTGAGCGGCGAGGTGTTGTCGGCCCACGCCGTGGGGTCGACGGCTCCGTCGAGGATCATTCGCTGCACGTTGGACGGGAACATGTTGGCGTACGTGGCGCCGAGGAAGGTGCCGTAGGAGGTGCCGTAGTAGAACAGCTTGTCCTCACCGACCGCCTGGCGCATCAGGTCGAGGTCGCGGGCGTTGTCCGCGGTGGACACATGGGTCAGCAGCTCGTCGTCGCGCCCGGCGCAGGCCTGGAAGAGCTGCCCGTAGGCGGATGTCCACTGTTGCTGTTGCGCGCTGGTCAGGGGTGGGAAGGACGTGGAGGAGAGGAGGGCGCCCTCCTGGTCCTCGGTGTCGAAGCACTGGACGGTCGGCGAGCTGAGACCGCCCATGCCGCGCGGGTCCCAGGACACGATGTCGAAGGTGGAGAGCACATCGGGGCCGAAGCCGTCGATGCCGGCGGGGAGGAAGACCGAGCCGAGTCCGCCGGGGCCGCCGGGGTTGTAGAAGAGCGTGCCGAGCGGTTTGGCGGATCCGCCGGCGAGGTGCTTGACGAGGCCGAGCTTGATCGTGCGGCCGGTCGGGTTCGCGTAGTCCAGCGGGGCCGTCATGGTGGCGCACTGGTAGCCGTCGAGGCTCGGGTCTCCCGGCTGCGCGGCGGGGCATCGGCTCCAGTGCAGTTGGGGGACCGCGGTCGTCGACGTGGGGGAGCCGGTGGTGGACGGCGAGGGACTCTGCGCCTGGGCGGCGGTGGCGGGCAGGAGCAGGGAAGCGGCGAGCAGGGCTGCCGCCGACGAGGCTCCGAGCGGTTTCGGTGCGTTGAGCATGGCTACCTCCCGTCGCCGCCTTCGGCGGCAGACACCTTCGGGGGACCGACCGGCCGTGGACGGGTGGCGGGGAGGCGGAGTGGCGTCTGCCGGACGGCGACGTCCTTCATGCCGACCGCGGACCCGCGGGCCGGCTCAGTCGTCGCGGCCGGCTTCGTCCCCGCCGGCGGCGGGCTTGGGGAGCTTCTCCTGGAGGTAGGACACCAGCTCGCCCGGGCTGCGGGTCTGCAGCAGCACGCGGCCGGGGCCGGTCAGGTCGCACACCAGGAACTGCCCGGTCTTCAGGGACCGGATGGTCCGGCCCCGCGCCATGCGGCGGGCGTCGAGTGCCACGCCGACGTCGTAGCCGACGATGTGTCCGGCGGCCACGGTCAGTTGCTCGCCCGGGCCCAGGTCGACGGCGTCCAGTGCCCCGTAGCATCCGAGGACCACGGTGCCCGTGCCCTCCATGCGCAGCACGAAACCGCCCTCGCCGCCGAGCACGTTCTGCATGCCGGCCCACTTCGTCTGCGGCGTGACCTCGGCGGAGCATCCGAGCCAGTTCCCCTGTGTGACCTGGACGGGGCGGTCGCCGGTGACCTCCAGGGCGGTCACGTCGCCCGGCAGCTCGTGCACCAGGTCCACCCAACTGCCCCCGCCGTGTGCCGTGTAGCGGGTGAGGAAGAGCGAACTCCCGCCCAGGGCGGCGCGTTTGAGGCCGGCCAGGACGCCGCCCTGGGCCATCGCCTCGATGTCGAGGTCCGGCCCGCAGCGGTACATCGAACCGGACTGTCCCACCAGCGACTCACCCGGGGAGAGCAGGCACCGGGCGACCGCGAATCCCGGCTGGTGACGTGTCTCGACCTGCATCGCGACCTCCACGACCCCGCGATCGGGGCGCCCTCCTCATCGTGGCACAGGGGGCTGCCGGTTTCCCGCCGGGCGGGACCGCGCTCAGCCCTGCCGCTTCGCCGTTGCCGTTGTCGACGACGGCAACGACGGCGACACTCCCCGGGCCCTGGGCAGCAGGCCGGTGAGCAGGCCGTCGACGGTGGTGTCCACGACGGCGGTCACGTCGTCGCCCGTGATCATGCCGCTGTTGAGCAGGACCGCCAGGCCGTGCAGCGTCGAGAACACCAGCCGCCCCGCGGCCTGTTCGTCGTCGGTGCCGAGCTCGCCGTCGCGCCGGGCGGCCGCGACGGCCTCGAAGGGCACGGTGTACGCGGCGTGGGCCGCGGCCCGTGTGGCGTCCGTACCCTCCCGGTGCTTGCTCGCGAACATCAGCTCCACGAGCGGCATCCGGCCTGCGGTGAACGCGATGTAGGTGTGGGCGATCGCCCGGAGCCGGGCCTCGAAGGAGGGGCCCGCGTCGCCCAGCGCTTCGGCGATCCTCTCCGACAGGCTCTCGAAGCCCCGGACGGCGAGCGCCTCCAGCAGTGCCGCCCGATCGGCGAAGTGCCGGCGGGGCGCGCCGTGGCTCACACCGAGGTCGCGGGCGAGCGCGCGCAGTGACAGGTCCTCCACGCCCGAGGCGATGACCGAGCGTTCCGCCTGGTCCAGGAGCTCGGTCCTCAGGTTGCCGTGGTGGTAGCTCCGTTCTGACATGTCCGGATGCTAACAAACGGCGATGTTGTCATTGACAACATTGGTCGGCGCTGGCAGCCTGGAGCCATGAGTACCTCGCACAGCAAGTGGACCGCCGCAGACCTCCCGGCGCAGACCGGCCGCACGATCGTCGTCACCGGAGCCACCAGCGGTCTCGGCGCCGTGACCGCGCGTGAGTTGGCCCGCGCCGGTGCCCACGTGGTGCTGGCCGTCCGGGACACCCGCCGCGGCGAAGCCCTCGCCCGGGGCCTGTCCGGCAGTACCGAGGTGCGGCGGCTCGACCTCGCCGACCTCTCCTCGGTCCGCGAGTTCGCCGAGGGCTGGCACGGCCCGCTCGACGTCCTGGTGAACAACGCCGGCGTGATGGCGATCCCCGAGGCGCGCACGGCCGACGGCTTCGAGATGCAGCTCGGCACCAACCACCTCGGGCCGTTCGCCCTCACCAACCTGCTGCTGCCGCACATCACCGACCGCGTCGTCACGGTCGCCTCCAACGCCCACCGCAGGCCCGGCGTCGACATCGACTTCGACGACCTCAACTCGACGAAGTCGTACAGCCCCTGGCGGGCCTACCAGCAGTCCAAGCTGGCCAACCTGCTCTTCGTCCGGGAGCTCCAGCGCCGCCTCACCGCGGCCGGCTCCACCGTCACCGTGCACGCCGCGCACCCCGGCTACGCCGCGACCAACCTGCAGAGCGGCTCCGCCGGCGCCGGCCAGCGGTTGGTGCTGGCGATCGCCAACCGCCTGGTCGCCCAGTCCGAGGAGCAGGGTGCGCTGCCCTCGCTCTACGCGGCCACCCAGCCCCTGCCCGGAGCCAGTTACACCGGCCCTGACGGCCGCGGCGAGCTGCGCGGCTACCCCGCCCCCGCCCAGCTCAGCGCCAACGCCACGGACGACACCAAGGCCCGCCGCCTCTGGGACGCCTCCGAGAAGCTCACCGGCGTGGGCTTCCCCGCGACCCTGGACCACTGAGCGGCGCCCGCGGGCACGCCGTTCACCCTCCGACCATTCCGGTCGGCCACGCCTACGGGCAGGCGCGGCCCGCCCGCGCGCTCGCTGTCCGGACCGCCGGGCGGCTGACCGAGTGCGTCACGGAGGGGGAGTGGCGGCGCGGAAATGGGTCGCCCGGTCGGGTGCGGTCGGGGCATGATCCGCACCTGTGACGATGTCGAACCACTCCCTGGTACGGGCGGCCGCCCGCAACAACGCCGAATGGTGTGCGGTGATGAGCCGATCGCACGGCTCGGTGGGCGCCTTCGAGGAGGAGGCGTGGGCTGCCGCGAGCCGCACACCCCTCTACTACCCCGACGCGGTGACGCTGCTGCCCGGGGCGGACGCGGCCGCGCTGGTCGCCCGGATCGACAACGCGGTCCCCGGGGCGTCGGTCAAGGACAGCTTCGCCGACCTCGATCTGACCGAGGCCGGCTTCCGGGTGCTGTTCGACGCGCAGTGGGTCCACCGCCCGGCGGGCCCGCCCACCACCGCGTCGGACCTCGCCTGGGAGGTGGTGGACAGCGCCGACGCCCTGCGCGCCTGGGCGCTCGCCTGGGACGACGGAGCCGGCTACGCGCACCTCTTCCGGCCCGAACTGCTCGACGACCCGGCCACCTTCGTGATCGCCGGACGGTCTCCCGACGGCCGGGTGGTGGCCGGTGCGGTGGCGAGCCGCAGTGACCGGGTGGTGGGGATCTCCAATGTTTTCGCCCTGGACGGGGGCGTCGACGCGGCCTGGCCGGTCGTGCTGGAGGCGGTCCACCGGCTGTTCCCCGCCCTGCCCCTGGTCGGCTACGAGGGTGACGACGATCTGGTGGCCGCCCAGCGGCACGGCTTCGAGGCGGTCGGTCCGCTGCGGGTCTGGATCGGCTCGGGCCGCGCCTGACGGCTGGGTTGCGCCTGACCGCCGGGCCGGGCCTGACCGCTGGGTTGCGCCTGACCGTCGGGCCGCGCCTGACCGCCGGGCCGCGCCAGACCGCCGCGCCGCGGCCCCGTCCGGCCCCTGTCCCTCGATGCGGACCCGCCGTCGCACGAGCTCCGCTCGGGAGGTCCGACCGGCACGAGGGCTCCTGACATGCGATCAGGCATGCGGAGCGGCCCTGTCCGCTGCCAGGCGGGTGAGCCACTCGCGCAGCAGGTGCTGCTCGGCCTCGCTCAGGACGTCGGCGTCGTCGGGGAGAGCGGCGCGCAGCGCGCGGGCCGCCGCGGCGGGGCCGGCCTCCGCGGCGGGGACCGTCGGTTCGGCGCGGGTGACGGCGGCGACCATGGCCTCGCGGAGCGTGGTCAGCAGCGCCGGGTTGCGGCGTTCTGCCGGGGTGGAGCGCCAGGTGGTGACCGCGCCTCGGCCGGTGGCCTGGATGATCTGGGCGGCCAGCTCCTCGTCGACCCGCAGCCACCCCCCGGCCGCCAGTCGGCGCACCCGGCCGTGCAGGATTTCCAGGCCCGCGCGGTGTGCCGTGTCCGCCTCCCGGCCGGTGGCCCTGTCCATGACCGCGAACAGCTCGGGGCGGGAGATCCCGAACTCCACCACCACGTCCCAGCCGCGGCGCAGGTCCTCCACCGCGTCCTGCGGATCGGGGTCGAGTTGCGCGCGCTTGCTCTCCAGGAACTGCGCGTAGCCGTGCTCGGCGACGGCCTCAAGCAGCCCCTCCTTGTCGCCGAAGAGGCGGTAGATCGCCGGCGGTTGCATTCCGGCCGCAGCGGCGACCGCGCGGGTGCTCATCGCGTCCGGGCCGCCGTTCTCCAGGAGCTCGACGGCCGCCTCGACGATACGGCGACGAGGGCTGTCGGTGGTGTCACGCGTAACCATGGATCGATGGTATCGGAGGTTTGATTCCATCGATATTCCGGTGTTACTGTCAAAGTGATTCCGCTGGAAACACCGTTGGGGGAACCAATGATCATCGTCACCGGAGCCACCGGGAAGCTCGGCCGCCGCACCGTCGAACGCCTCCTGGAGCGCGTCCCCGCCGACCGCGTCGGCGTCAGCGTCCGCGACCCTCGCAAGGCCCAGGACCTCGCCGACCGCGGCGTTCGTGTCCGGCAGGGCAGCTTCGACGACCCCGCCTCGCTCGTGCACGCCTTCGAAGGGGCCGAGCAGGTGCTCCTCGTCTCCCTCGACCGAACGGGCGAGGAGTGCGTCAGCGGCCATCGCACCGCCATCGACGCAGCCGTGAAGGCCGGCGTCGGCCGCATCCTCTACACCAGCCAGACGGGCGCCGCCCACGACTCCCGCTTCCAGGCATGCCGTGACCACGCCCGGACCGAGGACCTGCTGCGCGCCACCGGTCTGCCGTGGACCGCGCTGCGCAACGGCTTCTACACGGCCAGCGCCTTGCTGTTCCTGGAGTCCGCCCGCCACACCGGCGACATCGCCCTCCCCGCCGACGGCCCCGTCGCCTGGACCGGCCACGACGACCTCGCCGAGGCCACTGCGGCGATCCTCACCGCGGAGGAGGGCCGCTTCGAGGGGCCCACCCCGCCGCTCACCGGCGCGGCGACGCTCGACTTCAGCGCCATCGCCGAGGTCGCCTCCCGGGCCACCGGACGGCCCTTCACCCGCACCGTCGTCCCCGACGACGCCTTCCGGGAGCAGGCACTGGCGCACGGCGCCCCGGCCTCGCTGGCCGACCTGATGGTGAGCATCTTCGCAGCAGCGCGGAACGGCGAGTTCTCCGCCGTCGACTCGACGCTGGCCGAGCTGATCGGGCGAGAGCCCGCCACCTTCGGCGCCCTGCTGACGCGTGCCTGGGCCGAATAGATCCCGAGGGAGCCGATGTCCACGCGTCCGCCGCCGGTGATGTCGGCGGGGACGGCCGGAAGACCGCCTCCTGTAGGCGAAGTCGAGGGGCGGTCTTCCGGGGTTTCCTCAGGGTGTGGGGAGCGTAGCCCCTGCCACTGACACCGCCACGTGACGTCGACACTGCCACGTGACGTCCCGGTGCCGGACGATCCGCGCCGGCTCCAGGTCCGCGAACGGGCCGGGCGCCCCGAAGCGGCTGGCCGGGCTGCGCCTGCGCCGGTTGGCCATCGGATGGGCGGGTAACCCGCAGTTATGGGCACTGGCACCGGCATGACAGGCGGTGACGGCGGGCTCACCCTGGATGCGGGCGGCCGTCCGACCATCGGCGTCGAGGAGGAGTACCTGCTGCTCGACCCGGACAGCGGTCTGCCGCTGCCGCACGTCGACGCGGTGCAGGAGACCGCCGGACTGCACCCCGCCGTGCACCACACCGAGCTGCAGAACGAGCTGCTCCAGGCGCAGGTGGAGGTGGCCACCCCGGTCTGCCGGGACCTCGCCGAGGTCGGCGGCCATCTGCTGCGCCTGCGGCACGCGCTCGCGGCCGCCGCCGAGACGGCCGGCTGCCGGCTCGCCGCGTGCGGCACCGCCCCGTACGCCCCCTCCACGCCCCCGGCGATCGTCGACGCCCCGCGCTACCGCGCCATCAGGCAGAACATGTCGCGGCTGGCTGACGAGGCGCTCATCAACGGCATGCACGTACACGTGGCCGTGCCCGACCCGCAGACGGGTGTCGAGGTGCTGAACCGCCTCCGGCCCTGGCTGCCGGTGCTGACCGCTCTGTCGGCCAACTCGCCGCTGTGGTACGGCTCCGACACCGGCTACGCGAGTTGGCGCACGGTGGTCTTCAGCCGCTGGCCGATCAGCGGGATCCCGCCGTACTTCAGGGACGCGGAGGACTACGACCGCCGCATCGACCACCTGCTGGACGCCCGGCTGATCCGCGACCGAGGCCAGCTGTACTGGCAGGCCCGGCTCTCGGCGAAGTTCCCGACCGTCGAACTGCGCGCGATGGACGTCCAGCTGCGCGCCGACGAGGCGGTGATGCTGGCCGGGCTGGTGCGCGCGCTGGTCGTCACGGCGATGCGGGACGCGGCCGCCGGACGTCCCGCGCCCGATCGGACGCCGGAGAGCCTGGACGGCGCGGGGTGGCACGCCGCCCGGTACGGAATGGACGGCACCCTGCACGATCCGGCGACGGGACTGTCCCAGCCGACCGGCGAGCTCGTCGGCTCCATGCTGGCCGCGCTCCGTCCGGTCATGGACGAACTGGGTGACACCCGCGCGGTGGTCCCGCTGGTCGAGCGCCTGCTGGACGAGGGCAACGGCGCCGAACGCCAGCGTCGGCACCTGGCGGAACACGGGCGCTCCGGACTGATCGCGATGATCGCGGCGGAGAGCGCGGCGGCCTGAGCGCGGTGGCCGGAGCGGGGTGGCCGGAGCGTGACGCCGCGGCGACGAGCGTGACGGCGCGGCGACGAGCGTGACGGCGCGGCGACGTCCGGCCGCCCGTCCTGGCCACCGGGGCCGCGCTGCCACGGCGGTCCAGCGATTCGTCGTCCGCGCTTCGGGGCGTCGTCCTCGGAGCCGTGGCGTCTCTCCACACCGGGTGGAGCGAGCCGACCGCGCTGGGGGATGATCTCCTGCGTGACTGAGGAAGTGGTTGCAGGTGCGGACGACGCTCGTGCATGGGACGAGCGACTGGGCTGGGCATTCGGTCTGATAGCGGACGATCCGGCTGAGCGGGCTGCGGCGCTGGTTCGTCTGGCCGAGGCGCAGAGGAAGGTCTCGGACGCGCTCGGTCGGTTCAATGAGATGTGGTGGCTGACGTCGTCTTTGGGAACGGAAGAGCAGTACCAGGAGTCGGCCTTGGTACAGGCGCGTCGGATGTATCACCAAGCCCAGAGGAGTTCGCTGCCTGACGGGCTGTGGGGTCTCCATGCAGCCGGGGATCTGGCGACCTGGCCGGGGCTGCCCTATGCGCTGCTCTTCCTGGAGTGGGAGGCGAGATACCCGCGGGAGTGGACGCACCATGCGAAGGCGTGGGGTACGAAGCAGGGGCTCATCCGGGACCTGGCCCTCGCCCGCCCGGAGGACGCGGTGAAGGCGAAGCTCACCGATCTGGTCGAGATCGTCGTCCATCGTGCGTACCGCTGCAAGGACCGCGAATACGTGCGGGTCGCCCGGGCCGTCGACAGCGCCGACCTGCGCGACCGGCTCGATCGTGCAATCGACTCGGACAGTCCGTGGGCCCGGTGCCAGGCAGGGTACGTGCTCTGGCTCCTTGACCGCCCTGACGTGCCGAACACCCGTCATGTCTGGCGGTCCTGGGTGGCCGGCAGGGCCTCGGCGTAGCCGCGGAACCTGTTTGTCAGTACTGGGTGAGAGGGTGCGGCCATGAACCTCGACGAGTTCTGGGCCGTCATCGAAGGAGCCCGCACCGACGCCGCCCCGGCTCCCGGAGACCCGGGCCAAGCCTTCACATCGGCCCTGGTCGAGCGGCTCGCGGCGATGTCGAAGCAGACGATCCTCGAATACCAGCAGTGCTTTGATCAGCTCCACGGGGCGATCCACCGCTGGGACTTGTGGGCCGCCGGCTATCTCATCGGTGGAGGATGCTCCGACGACGCCTTCATGGACTTCCGCGCCGGACTCATCGCCCAGGGCCGGGATTGGTACGAGCGGGCCGCCACCACACCTGATGTGCTCGCCGAGAATCCGGACGTCATCGCTGCAGCCGCCGAAGGCGACGACGAGGCCCTGTTCAACGAGACCGTCAACTACGCAGCCTCCTACGCCTACGAGCGCATCAACGGCGAAGAACCCGACGCCAGCTTCTACGACGACTACGCACGGTTCTGCGGACCCCGCACCGACCGGGAGCCTGCCGACATGGGCGAGGACTTCGACTTCGACGACGCCTCAGAGATGCATGCGCGCCTTCCCCGACTGGCCCGACTCTTCCTCACCCACGACAACTGAGGAGGTGGTCCGCACCAACCGCTACGCGGTGCCGGTGAGGCTGACCGGCAGGCGCGTTTCGGGTGCTGCTTCATGCCCTCACCGAACCCGCCGTGTGGGTCCGGTGAGGGCAGTGGAGCCTGCGACCCGGCCCGAATGCCGTGGTGGTCCGACCAGCGGGCGGTCACCCATGGCACTTGAGGTGCTGTTCATGAGGAGTCATGTGCCAGGTCCGCTCGGGTCGGGCCGGCTGTTCCGTCGGCCTGATGCGCGAGTCCGGGTACCGGCCGTCGGCGTCGGTGGTTCCCGGGGCCTTGGCGGGGCCGGCCGGTCAGCGGCCGGCGA
The DNA here is from genome assembly GCF_040303045.1 of Kitasatospora sp. NPDC096140. Taxonomy (NCBI): domain Bacteria; kingdom Bacillati; phylum Actinomycetota; class Actinomycetes; order Kitasatosporales; family Streptomycetaceae; genus Kitasatospora; species Kitasatospora sp. NPDC096140. The sequence goes on along the minus strand of NZ_JBEOUW010000033.1, from coordinate 88,946 downwards.
GGTGGCGGGAGAGTTGCTCGACCGCGTCGAGCTGGGCGGTGGTGAGGCGTCGTGCCTCCCAGATCACCGCGGCCACGTCGGAGGCCCGGGAGTGGAGCGGCGGCAGGTCGTCGGGCAGGCGGATGCCGCCGAGCGCGGCCAGATCGCCGGCGGGAATGCCGAGCACGCCCGCGAAACCGGCCACCAGCTCGGGGGTCGCTTCGACGGTGCCGCGGCCCACCCCGCCGATCGTGGACGCCGCCAGGTAGATCCGCCCGTCGGTCACCGCGTACAGGGCCTTCGCCGTGGACAGCCAGGTGAGGTTGCGACTGTGCGCCAGCTGCAGCAGCACCGCGCCGAAGCCCGGCTCGTACCGGTGGTGCGGCCGGTCGACACCACCCCTTCCCTCCCGCCGGACCAAGGGCTGCGCCCGGATCGCGTCCAGCAGCGGGCGCCGGTTCCCGGCGGGCATGACCATCGTGTTGTAGACGACATGGCTGACCGACCAGTGCGGATTGCGGGTGACCGGCGTCAGGTCGTCGGGTAGCGGCTGCCCGGCCAGGACGAACAGGTCGGCGGTGTGCAGCCCGATCGCCGGTCCGAGGGCCCTGACCAGCCCTTCGGTCGGTACCCGTCCGTCGAGCACGGCCTGCAGCTCCTCCGTCCCGGTGCCGGCCGCCGTCGACAGCACGGAGACATCGATCGTTCGATGCTCCATCAGGCGCGCCAGCAGCACGCCGAACTCCAGCACTCCTGTCATACCGTCAGCCTATCGACCCTTGTGCAGAGGCCATCGGGAGCCCGCCCGGCGGCCCTTGGTGCACCGACTGTTGCACCGAGGTCCGGCGCGGATCCGGACACCCTGACGACTCGTGGCGGCGTCAGGCCCCCGCCGGGTTCCGCGGCTCGCGAGTACCCGGCGTGAAGCCGGCCTGCGCGGCGAGCGCGAGGGCAGCGGTCGGACGCAGGTCCTCGGGATCGGCCAGGTAGGCCAGGACCGGCGTCAGTTCCTCCACGGTCAGGCGCTGGGCGCGGGCCGCGTCCAGCAGCTCCTCCAGCCGCCGGTAGAACCCGGCGACATACGCCCACTCGTCCTCCTCCTCCTCCTCCTCCTCCGGGACGCGTTCGTGGACCCGGTCGGCCAGCAGGTCCTCGGCCTTCGTCGCCGAGCCGGTCAGGCGCGCGCCGGGGTCCGTGACACCGGGCGCGCACCGCCACTGCCCGTCCCCCGGCTCCCACCAGAAGCAGAACCCGGCCCGGTCCGCCGGCACGGGCACCCAGCGCGGCGCGCCCGCGAGCAGCTCCTGCCCGTCGCGCGCGGTGCTGAAATCGACGTCGAAGCCGCTGACCACGGCCCTGCCCCCCGGCAGCCAGGTCAGCCGCCAGCCGTTGCCGCTCCCGTCGTCGTGGCTCAGCACGCCGTCCGGCTCCACCCAGTACCCCAGCTGCTGCCCGATGCCCTCCTGCAGCACGGCGGTCACTCCGCCCAGCAGCCAGGACTCGGCGGGCGGCGGCGGCACGAAGTCGGACACGGCGGGCTCCTCGATGGTCCGGGGAATCGGGTACGTCTGCCCGGACGTCTGCCGGCCCCGGCAGGTTCCCGGCGAGATGCGCGGGTCCGTCCGCCGGCGGGCAGGCGGCCCCGAGGGCTGCTTCGGCCGCGGGCCGCCTCCGGTGCCTGGAATTATTGACTGGTCGCGATGGAGGGCATGGGCCAGACTCCGTGGCCATGGACGGCACGATTGCCCAGCGGGTTGGTGAGCTCGACGCGGATTCGAGCGAAGTGGCAGAAGACGCTCAGCACGCGCTGATCGCCATGGGGCCGGAGGTGCTGGACGAGTTGATCGCCGCAGTGCCGCAGCTGGGGGCGTTCGGGCAGCTCTGCGCCATCGACGTCTTCACCGCGCTGAAGGATCCGCGGCCGGGCGACGTGCTGATCGGCCTGTTGGACAGCGAGAACGCCACCGTTCGCCAATGGGCGGCCGAAGCCTTGGCGGGCCTGGGGATCCAGCGTGCCGTGCCCGATCTGCAACGGGTCTACGAAGCCTTCCGGCAGCGAGGGGAGGCCCCCGATGACAGCGAAGGAGAGGCGCTGCGCTGGGCGCTGACGGATCTCGGCGCCCGCGAGCTCGTGATCCCGCCACGGGCCGATGCGCTGCGGGCCTCGCCGGGGAACCTGGACCCGGCATGGCCGACGGCTCACCTTGCCGAGGTCATCGAGGATCTCGCCGCTCACGGTCAGGCGGTGCTCTACTTCCAGGTGTGGCAGATCAAGCCGGACGACGGGGCCTACTGGCGTCGGGGTCCGGGCATCGACTGGGACATCGACCGCCGCTTGCCCTGGGCCCGGATCGTGACCGAATGCCGGGACTGGGCACTTCTGGCAGCCGAAGAAACCGACAAGGCCCCCGATCTGGTGGCGACGATTTCTTGGATTGACGCCTCGGATCTGTGAGGCCCCGAGTCGAGTTCGGCTGTTTCGGCTATCCGGTCAGCCGGTCTCGGCCGCGCAGGCGAGATCCTGCGCCGGTCGCTCCCCGGTGGTCAGGAACGTGGTCACCGCTCTGTCGCCGCACTTGTTCTTGGCGAACAGGTACGAACCGTGCCCGCCCGCGTCGACGGTCACCATCCTGGCCCGGTCGCCGAGGGCCCGCCGCAGCTGCAGGGCTCCGGTGAGCGGCGTTCCCGGGTCGCGGAGGTTCTGCAGCAGGAGCACGTTCGACGGGCCCTCGCCCGTAAGGCGCACCTGCGGCTCGACCGGCTCGGACGGCCAGAACGCACACGGCGTGATGTTGGCCCCGGAGGCACCCAGCATCGGGTACTTGACCCGGTCGACCTCGACATCCACCTGGTACCGCAGCACCGACTTCGGCCAGCTGGAGTCGCCGCAGAGGGTGTAGAGCCGGGCGGCGGAGGGATTGTCGGAAGCAGGCACGGGTGGTGGCAGTGGCCGGCCCTGGTCGAGCAGCCGCCAGTTCTCGGCCAGCTCCGGCATGCCGAAGTCGCTGTAGAGGGCGCCGAAGTTGAGCCCGCGGAACAGTGAACCGTCGACCCCGCCGACCGGCTTGCGGTCCAGCCGCGCGGCGAGTTCGAAGAACTTCGCCGTCACCTCTTCAGGCGTGGCGCCCAGTCCGTACGTCGCGTTCTCCGCGGCGGCGAACTTCGCGAAGTCCGGGAACCGGTCCGCCATGCCACGACCGAACAGCCGCATGGCCGTGCGGTCGTACCCGCCCGGCCCGAGGTTGCTGTCGAGCACGATCCGGTCGGTGCGCTCCGGGAACAGCTGCGCGTACACCGCGCCGAGATAGGTGCCGTAGGAAACCCCGTGGTACGAGATCTTCGGCTCGCCGAGGGCTTCCCGGATCCGATCCAGATCGCGAGCCGCGTTCGCGGTGGTGACGTGCGGCAGCATGTACCCGCTTTCCGAGGCGGCGCACTGCTTGGCGACGGTCTCGGCGATCTCGGCCTGCTTCACCACATCGCCCGGATTCCTCGCATACGGCAGGTTGCCCGGTGCCATCTGCTCCTCGGTGAGATCACAGGTCACCGGCGTGCTGTGGCCGACGCCGCGCGGATCGATCCCGATCACGTCGTAGGCGTCCCGCACCTCCTGGGGCAGCAACTGGCCGAGTTGACCCGCCCACCGCAGCCCCACCCCGCCCGGACCACCCGGGTTGGTGAACAGCACCCCTCGCCGCTGCGCCGGCTTCCGGCTCGCCAGCCGGGAGACCGCGATCTCGATCTTCCTCCCGTCCGGCTGCCGGTAGTCCAGCGGCACCAGCACCGTCGAGCACTCCAGGCCGGCCCACGCGGCATCCTCCGGGCACGCCCCCCAGTGCGCCGCACCCGGTGCGGCCGCCGCGGACACCCCCGGTACCAGTGCGGCTGCCAACACGGCGACGCCGAGCACCACGGACAAGCTCCTGCGCATCCGACCTCTCCCCGGCTCCCGACGCGATCACGTCGTCCCGACCAACGTAAGCGACGCCGTTGCGGCATGGTCGACAGGAATCGACGGGCCAGGCCCGATCAGGTGATCGGAATGACACCGCAGGCACCGCTCCAGTGACACCGTGGCTTCAGGGCGAGCAATCCGTCATCGCTGCGGAACGCGTCAGCCGGGCAAGTCAGTACCGGTTGAGACGGACCGCCCGGCCTGGATCGCCCAACTGCCCACCGCCGACACCGCCGTGGCCGCGGCCACACTGCGCCACTGGGCGGGGGTGCAGCCGGAAAGGGCGCCCGGGCCGCGGTGGCGTGGCGATATGGTGCCGGTCATGGGAAGTCGTATACGTGCGGACCGGCCGCTGCGTGACCTGCTCGACCGGCTGGGGGCCGACGAGCCGCAATCGGCGCGGCGGCGCAGGGTGCTGGGCGGCGCCCTGGTCGTGGTGGCGCTGTTCGGGTCGAACGCGGCGGAGCAAACGTGGCTCGGGACCTGGCCCGAGATGTGGATCGGCACGGAGGACCTGCTCCAGTGCGCCGCACTGATCGTCACCGCGTTTCTCCTGACGGGGCGTTCGCGGATGGTCGCGTGGGCCGCGGCCGCGAGCGTGACCCTGATGCTGATCGGTACCTTGATCGACGTGATGACGATGGGGGGCGACGGTGATTCCTACGTGGCATTTGCCGTGTCTCTGGTGATCAAACTGCCCACCGTGGTGGTGCTGGCGGTCCTGGTCAGGAGCGGCAGGGAGTGGTGACGGACCGGCTGCGGGTAGGCCGGGGCGGCCGAGGCGCAATCCCGTTGCTCCTGACTGCACGTAGGTGGATCCGGACTCCGGACAGGGCCTGATTCTCTTTGCACTGCTCTCGCCACGCTCGGAGCGCGGAGCCCTCCTCTGTTCTCAGCCATGTCACTTGATGCTGCGTGTTCTTGACGGACGTCAGGGGTCACGTCACCTGCCCGTGCTGGTGGTGACCTGTGGTGGCAATGCCGGAATGCCGGTCCGAACGCCCGGCTCACGCACCCCATGGTGCGGGCTCCCGGGGGAGATCGTCCGGGTGACCGGGGCCGGTCACCCGGACCAGCAGGCCTCCCCGCGCGTGGAGCGCTGCGGCGCCGTGCCCGCCCGCTTCGGGGGCCGGGTGCGACGACCCGGCAGCCGGGCGGCGGAGGGTGAGGGAACCGCCTGTCGTCCCTCACGTACACCGAGGGCCCGTCCCACCGAGCCGAACGGGTGTATGCGTACGGCTGGTCGGCCCGGAGGGGTTGTCGCGACGACCCTTGCACCAGCACGGTGAAGGCAGGCCACCAGTGGGGGAAGCGCAACCCGAGCAAGGAGTTCCTTCCCATGTCACGCAGGACGATCCTCGTCGTCGTCTCCGCCACCGTTCTGACCGCTGCTGCGGCTGCGGCTCCGTTCTGCTTCGCCGGTACCTCGGTCACGCTGCCGTTGGGTAGCGGCGGCGCGGAGTGCGAGCTCGCCTGGAAGAAGGACGGCGTGACCTTCAGGGCCCTCACGCCCGGGAGCAGTCCGACGGCGTTTCGGCTGGTCGACGCGACCGGCACCGCCACCATCGACCTGGCTTCGGTCGGGAACCCCGTCGCGTTGGCGAACTCGGTCTACATCCGCGCGACGACGAAGGGCGGGTTCGCCCTCACCGACGCCGCCGGCCACTATGTCCAGATCTCGAACAGTGACGGCAGTCTCACCGGCGACACCACCTTCGTCGTCCAGACGACCGTGGATCCTGCCGGCACCCGCATGCCGGTCCTGAACGTCGCCGCCCGACCGACGATCACCCCCGACGTGCGCTCCGTCGTCCCACCGCGGGTGGACCTGGCCCTCTCCGACGCGCGCCTCTCGGTCCAACCCGAGTTCGCCGACGCCGTCAACGAGGCTTTCGGAGCCGGCTCCGTCGCACCCGGGGACCTTCTTGCCACGTGCGGTGGCACCGTCACCGCCTGAACGTCGCCTCCCGGGCGGGGTCGGTAGGTGTGGGGACCGCCGGCCGGGTCCGTGGGCTCCGGGCGGCGGCGAGGAAGGCGGCGTGGGCGACGACGCGGTCGATGCGTTGGGGGCAGTAGGTCTCCTTCCCCGTCCACAGGTGGCAGTCGCAGACCCCGCCGGATTCCTGCCAGCGGGCGAGCCAGTGGGCGGCACGGGCGAGGGTGGGGGCGGTGCCGGGGGTGCGGTGGGTCAGGAGGGCGAGGACGGCGTACCCGGTCTCGCCGGCGGTGGCGCGATGGTGGGCGCCCCACCCGCCGTCGGGTCGTTGGGCGCCCAGGAGGGCTTCGGCGCCACGCCGGGCCGCGGTGCCGGCAGGTAGGGCGAACATGACCTGGGCGGTGGTGTAGATCCAGGAGGTGTGCCACTTGTCGCCGCTCCAGCGGCCGTCCGCGTCCTGGCGCTCGCGCAGGAAGCGGTGGGCGGGGCCGGTGGGCCCGGCCGGGTCGGCGTGCGTCCGGGCGTGGAGGGCGTGGGCGGTGGTGGTCAGCGAGGGCTGGAGTTCGCCCGGGTAGGTGCGGTAGTGGTCGTCGTGGCGGAAGCGTTCGACCACGGCGGGGTCGCTGGGGCGGCCCGCGAGGGCGAGCGTGAGGCTCGCGGTGGCGGTGATGTCCCCGTCCGGCACGAAGTGCTCGCTCATGCCCAGGCCTGCGGGGGTGTACGCCGCCTGGAGGACGTCGAGCTGGCGGGCGCACGAGGTCGCGAGGTGCGGGTGGTCGAGCAGGCCGGCCAGGGCCAGGGCGTGCAGGGCCCAGGTCCGTTCGAAGACGTCGATGGGCCAGACCGTGGGCAGGAGGGGCGGCCGGTTGGCGGTGGCCCGCGCGAGATAGGTGCGCAGGGTGTCGGCCGGGGCCTGGCGTCCGAGGTGGTGGGCGGCCGGGGCCTGGCGTTCGAGGTGGTGGAGGGCGGTCGCGGTGGCGGCCGGGCTGTGGCCGACGCCTCCGCTGCCGTCGAGCGGTAGCGGAGGCGTGGCGCGGCCCCAGCCCTCCCAGGAGTGGACGGCCGCGGTGCCCGCGGCGTGCGGTGCGCCCTGAGCGATCAGCTGCCGACGCCGCTTGCCCAGGACGCGCAGCGCGTCGTACGGGGCGGTGGGCAGCGTGGGATAGGCGGTGCGGGCTTCGGCGAGGAGCGGAGGCAGGAGCAGTTCCAGTCCGACCGGGATGTCCTGGGGCACCGGTCCGTTCCACACCTGCGCGGCGTGCCGGTGCAGGAAGGCGATGCCGCCTTCGGTGGCCGGCCGGTGGGCGGGGTGGGGGGTGAGGGCGAGGACGGCTGCGAGCGTGGGAAGGTCGCGGGCGTGGGGGGTCAGCGGGTCGCCCCAGCCGCCGTCTGGCTGCTGCCGGGTGGTGAGCCAGTGGAGCATCTCGCCGGTGCGGGGGCGGTGCGGCAGTAGGGCCGCGGTGCGGGCGGTGTCGTAGACGGCGGGGGTGATGGCTCCGCCGCCGGCGCCGAGGTCGTCGACGAGGGCCCGCAGCCGGTGCAGGGCGTGGTCGTGGGCGGAGCCGCGGGCGCTCACGAGCCGGTCCCTCCGTCGGGGGCGGCCTGGTGGCGGGAGGCGGCCTGGTAGCGGGGGGTGGCGAGGTGCCAGGCGACGGTGTCCGCGGCGAGGCGTTCCACGTCGGCCAGGTGGGCGGCGAGCGCCGGGTGATCCAGGCCCAGGCGCGGCAGGGTCGCCTTGAGCTGCTGGTAGGCGGCCAGTTCCTTTGCGGCGGCCCGGGCGGTGGCGTCGACGCCCTGTTGCAGGGTCAGGCCCTTCTCGGCGCGCAGGACGAGCACGGTGTTGAGGGGGTGCCTCTCCCCGCGCAGTTCCTTGGCCAGGGAGTGCACGTCGTTGGCCAGGACGTGGAAGTTGACCATCATGGCGCCCAGGGCCTCGACCACGGGGTGGCCCAGCAGGTGCGCGGGTACGGGCCGCTCGTGGATGAGCGGGTACAGCTCGTGCAGCGGGCGCACGCCCAGGACGACGGGCCGCAGGTGCCGGTACTCGGCCAGCGTGGGTGAGCGCCGGTGGCGTTGGAGGTCCGCCTCCCACAGGTGGGCGCCCAGGTAGTCGCTCAGTGCGGTGCGGAAGCGCCCGGTGTGCTCGGGCAGGCGGAAGGCGCGCAGGTGCCGGGCGAGGCGGGCGGTGAGCCGGGTGAGCGGCAGGTCGTCCGGGGTGACGGGCTCCCCGTCGAAGGCGGCCAGGACGCGGTCGTAGACGCGGGTGAGGGCGGCGGGGTCCTGGCGGGTGATCCAGTCCTCGTGCAGGCAGAACTGGGCGTAGTAGAGCATGGCCAGGCGTAGTCCGTGACGGGAGGTACCGGGGTAGAGCCGGCCGGTGAGGGGCCCGAGGCCGATGTCGGCGAGCCTGCGTCGCAGCCGGGCCGGGGCGTCGATGCCGTCCAGGAGTGCCAGGACGTCGTTCTCGGCCGTCTCGGCGTGCGGGTGCGGGTGGGCACCGAAGGTGGAGGGGAACGGGCAGGGGATGTCCGGGAGGACGGGGAGGTCCTCGGTCATCGGCTCGGTTCGCCGCGAGTCCCGGCTCCTCGGGGTGGCGCCGCTCACCGGGCGCTCGCCCGCAACTGCAGGCCACGCGGCATCAGGAGGGCGCGGGGCCGCGGCGACGCCCGGGTGGAGGAGGCCAGTTGCCAGTTCCGGGTGATGACGGCGAGCCCGGTCACGACGCTCTCCACGCCCTGGCGGTCGCCGATGCACTTGCGGGCCCCGGCCCCGAAGGGCACGAAGGCGGTGCGGTCGGGCGGGCCGTCGCGCCAGCGCTCCGGGTCGAAGAGCTCGGGCCGGGGGTGGAGCTCGGGACGGCGGTGCAGGAGGTAGGGGCTGAGGGCGACGGCGGTGCCCGCGGGCAGCCGGGCGCCGCCGAGGTCCGTGCTCTGCGCCACCGAGCGGGTCAGGAGCCAGGCCGGCGGGTAGAGCCGCAGAGCCTCGGTCACCACGGCCCGGGTCAGGACGAGGCGGGGCAGGTGTTCCGGTGCGCAGGCGGCGTCGCCCACGACGGCATCGCACTCTGCACGCACGCCCTCGGCGACGGCCGGATGCTCGGCCAGAAGGTGCAGCGACCAGGCCAGGGTGACGGCATTGGCTTCCACGCCCGCGTGCAGGAAGATCTGGACCTGGTCGACGATCTCCGTCTCGGACAAGGCCTGCGCGCCGTGGCCGCCGGCCTCGGAGCCGGCGACGCCCAGGAGAGCGGAGAGCAGGTCCCCGTGGTCGCGCCGCTCCGCACGGCGGGCGCGGATGATCGCGGCGACCTCGCGGCGAAGCCCGGCCGCGGCGTCCCGGTAGCGCCGGTTGGCAGGCAGCGGTAGCCGGTTGAGGAGAGCGGGGCTGAAGGCGCGTCGGAAGATCCCGTCATCGAGGACGGCGAGCATTCGGCGGATCCGCTCGCCGGTGGTATCGGGCAGCGAGGTGCTGAACAGGCTCCCCAGGATGCCGCGGGTCGCGAACGCCACGGACTGGGCGATGACGTCGAGAACCTGTCCGTCGCGCCAGGACCCGGTCGTCTCCTGCGCGGCACCGATCGCTGCGGCGACGACGTTGGGCAGCCGGTCGGAGTGGAAGGACGGCTGGCACAGACGCCGCTGGCGCCGGTGGTCGCGGTGCGCGCACGTGACGAGCCCGTTGCCGACGACCTCGCGGACCCGCTCGTACAGCGGACCGCCCTTGTCGAAGGTCCGGTCGTCCAGGAAGACCTGGCGGACCAGCTGAGGGTCGCAGACCAGGACCAGGGTGCTCGGCCCCAACCGCAGCCGCAGCAACGGCCGGTCACCGGGCAGTCCGTCCAGGAAGGCCAGCGGATCCCGCACCATGGCCGGGGTGTGCCCCAGCACCGGCCGGGCCCCCGGCGCCAACCGGATCGAAGCGAGCTCGGAGCGGACGCCGAACGCCATCACAGACCTTCCACCGAGGTGCGCGGGCGGCAAGCCTCCCGCGCACCCGCCCCCGACACGGGTGACGCCACTCCGTGCGTCACCCGTGCGAGTGAGGGTGCCGGCGGGCTCGTCGCCGGTGGCCACCGACCTCCCCGGGCGTGCCGGGCCCCACGCCGGCAACCGGTCGGCAACCGGTCGGCAACCGGCCGGCAGCCGGCCTGCGTCACACCCTGGTTGACCGGCGGTCAGGGACGGCTCCGGTCCGCTGCACGGCAAGGGCGGGGGAACCAGTGCGGGACGGCCGCCCTGCCCCTCACCAGGGCACTGAGCCGGCGTCCTCGAAGAACTGACCGGTCGGGCCGCCGTCGGGCAGTGTTGCGAGCTTGACGGCAATCGCCGCGCCCTGTTCGGGGGTGCGCACCCCGCGGAAGCCGTTGAGGTCGGTCGCGACGTAGCCGGGGCAGCCGACGTTGATCAGGATGTTCGTACCGCTCAGCTCCCGGACGTACTGGAGTGTGACGGCGTTCAGGAACGTCTTCGACGGCGAGTACGCCGCGGCCACCGGGCCGATCGCCTGCTCGCCGTCGGCTCCGGACTGCCGGGCGAGGGAGCCGACGCTGCTGGACATGTTCACGATCCGCGGTGAGGCGGAGCGGTGCAGCAGCGGCAGCATCGCGTTGGTGACGCGGATGACGCCGATCACGTTGGTCTCCACGACCGTTCGGATCGTGGCGGGATCGACCCGGGTGGGTTCCTGCGGCATGCCGCCGGTGATGGCGGCGTTGTTGACGAGCACGTCGAGGTGCCCGGCACGGTCCTCGATCAGCCGTGCGGCAGCGGTCACGCTCGCGTCGTCGGTCACGTCCAGGGGGACACCGAACGCGTCGACGCCGGCCGCGCGCAGTCGGTCCACCGCGGCCTGGCGGCGCTGGGTGTCGCGGGCGCCGACTCCGACGCTCCAGCCGAGGGCGCCCAGACCTGTGGCGATCTCGTAGCCGATTCCCTTGTTCGCGCCGGTCACCAGCGCGATCGTTCGTTCGCTCATGGGAACCATGCTGCTCCCGACCCGGGGCCGTGGTCCAAGACCGATCAGGTGGACACCGATACCGTCCGGGTATTGATCCGGGGTAGCGTGACCGCATGGAGACGCGGGAACTGCAGTACTTCGTCGCTGTCGCCGAGGAGCTGCACTTCGGGCGTGCCGCCCAGCGCCTCGGCATCGCACAGCCACCCCTGTCACGGGCGATCCAGCAGCTCGAACGGCGGCTCGGGGTACTGCTTCTGGACCGGACCAGCCGAACCGTCGCGCTGACCGAGGCCGGCGCGGTGCTGCTGGTCGAGGGCCGGGCGGCCCTGGGAGCGGTCGAGGCCGCCGAACGCCGGACCCGTCGCGCGGCCCTTTCCGCGACCGACGGCCCCGGCCTGATCCTGGTCACGAAGGCCAGCGCGTCCCGTGAACTGCTGGCGAACCTGCTCGACGCGTACGCCGCCGAACCCGGCGCGGTGCCCGTGGAGGTCATCCTGTGCGGACCGGCCGAGCAGGGGCGGCTCCTGCGCCAGGGTCAGGCCGATGTGGCGCTGCTGCACCGGCCGTTCGACTCGACGGCCGGGCTCCACATCGAGGAACTCGGCACGGAGGGTCAGGTGGTGGTCCTGCCGGCCGGGCACCCGCTCGCCGCCCGGGCCCATGTGCACATGGCCGACATCACCGGGCTCCCGGGTCTGCCCCTGCCCCGTTGGCCCGACCCCGACGGCACCTACCCGCCCGGGCCCGGCCCCCAGGTCCGCGACCACGCGCAGTTGTTGCAGCTCGTCGCGCTCGGCCGGGCCTGCTCGGTCGCACCGGAGTCGTGCCGGTCCCAACTGCACGACGATCTCGCTGCCGTGCCCGTGCTGGACGCGCCGAAGGTCACCACCGTGATCGCCTGGCCGCCGCACAGCCGGTCCAGGGCCGTCGCCGACCTCGTCCGGACCGCGACACGCCTCCAGTAGCTCCACCGTCCGGTCGCTGATCACCTGAAGACGATGCCGTCGGCCCGACGGCCACCCCGCTCGCCGGGAGCCGAGGGGTCCCGGCGACATCCGGCTGTTCGCCCCTCGGCCAGGCATCGGTCCCTAGGGACGGGCGCCGCTCCATGGGTCCCCCGGGACCCAGTTGCCGTGGAGGCCGAGGGGGACCCGCACGGGAAGGTGGACGCGGGCGACCGGCTCGCCCGTGAAGTCCCGGGCGGACAGGATCACCAGATCCGCCGCGCCGCGCCCGGGGTCGTGCACATAAGCCATCACATATCCGTCGTCCTCGGCGACGGGCGACTCCGTGGGGACGAACACGCCCTCGCCCACGGCCCCGAACCGGCCGAACTCGTGTGCCTCGGTCGTACCGCGTACCAGGTCGTGCTTGAGCAGCGCACTGCTGAACCCCTCGTTCGGCCGCGGGTCGCCCGGACCGGTGGGCGGTGCGTAGAGCTCGACCGCGGCCGAGTACCCGTATCGGTGAGGGCGTCCGATGCAAAGGGAGTTGACCCGGGGAAACTCCTGAATGCGGTCGTCCAGCCGGTCTTCGCGGACCTTTCCGGTGACCAGGTCGACCCGCCAGCGGTCCAGAGTGGGACGGCTGGTGCCGAAGTCCCTGATGTCGAAGCCCTCGGGGTGTCGGACGATGTCGACGACCACGTCCGTGCCGTCGTCGTAGGCGTTGAGCGTGTGGCCCACCAGGCTGGGGGCGACCTCGAACCAGCGCACCTCGCCGCCCGTGCGTGGCATCACTCCCACCCGCGCCTGGTGGGACTCGTCCCAGACGAAGGGGACTCCGGTCGGCAGCTGAGCGGCACTGAACACCACCGGTGCGTCGAAGAGGACCACATGGTGTTCGGTCAGCGCGAAGTCGTGCATGTAGGGATTTCCGGGCGTATGGATCAGCGTGGTCCGCACCACCGTGCCGGATTCGTTCATCACGATGTGCTGGACGTGCGGCGAGCCGTACAGGAAGGCGAGCGAGTGCAGCTCCCGGGTGTGCGGGTCGAAGACGGAATGGGCATTGGAGCTGTAGCCCTCAGGAGTCGCTCCGAGATCGCAGGGGCCCACCGTGTCGAGGTCGTAGCTGAGTTCGTACGGGCGTATCCCGCCCTCCAACAGGGCGAACGTGCGGCCCGCGAGTCCCGCGACCTGGACGTTCGGTGCCATGTCCAGTCGCTCGTCGACGGGAGTCCCGCGCCGTGGTTCCCCCAGCCGGTCGGCGACGGCCGATGAGCGCACCCAGCGGTTGCGGTACCACTCGGCACGGCCGTCGCGGATGCGGACGCCGTGCACCATGCCGGCACCGAGCGTCCAGATGTGGGCGGCGGGGTCCTCGATGCCGAGCGGGTTGGGGCCGTTCCGCAGATAGCGGCCGTTGAGGTGGGCCGGGATCCGGCCGGTGACCGGCAGGTCTAACGCAGTGACCTCCTCGGTGACCGGCGCGAAACTCCCCGACAGATAGCGGTTGATCGTCATGACGTCCGTCCTTGTCCCTGCTCGTCGGCGAGGAACGCCTGTCCCACCGCCGCCATCAGTGTGGTGAAGCGGCGAGCCGCGGCCTCCGGCGGGAAGTGGCCGGCGATCTCCAGGCTCACCGCCCCATGTGCCGCCGCCCAGAGAAGCTTTGAGATCTCGTGCGCGTCTCCCGGCCCGAACACGCCGGAATCGATGCATGCCTGTACGGCCGCCACGGAGGCGTCGAAGGCGCTCTCGGCTGCGCCCAGGGCTTCGGCACTCGGCCGGAAGCCGGGCATCGCCTGCTCGAACATCACCCGGTAGTAGGCCGGTTCGGCCAGTGCGTGTGCACGGTAGGCGCCCGCGAGGTCGTTGAGGTGGGTCAACGGGTCCTCCGCCCGGGGGACTTGCTGCTGCACGCGCCGCAGGCGGGCGAACCCCTCCCGGTACAGCGCGTTGACCAGCCCTTCCTTGCCGCCGAACATGGTGTACAGGACCTTGGTCGAGGCGCCGATCCCGGTCGCGATCCGCCGCATCGTCAGCGCGGCGGGCCCCTCCGTGACCAGCAGGTCGATGGCGTGGTCGAGGATCACGGTGCGTACGGCTGCTTGGCCGGCGCGTTGAGCGTCCTGGTAAGACGTGTTCACGGTAACACTGTAGCCCATGGGTAACGTTGTTACCCGGGGCCCGGGCGACTCGCCGCGTCGCACGCACCAGGTGAGGAAGACGGCCACCAGGATGAGCAACACCGCGGTCGGGAGGGCCACCTGACCGTGGGTACGGTGCGCGAGGCCCGCCGGGTCGCGGGTGCGGGCCTCCTTCCGGATGCCGTGCCGGTCCGGGGCTCGGCCGGGTGGTGTGGATCTCGGTCGGGCCCGGTGTGGATCTTGGTTCGGGGTGGTCCTGCCCGACACCTACCGACTGGTACGTGTCACGATGCCGGGCACACCGCACGCAGCCGGCCGCGACGGGCCGGAGCGGCCGTGCCGTTTCCGGTGCACGCGCGAGTCGGCCTGCCCTCACCGGGAGGAACGCTGATGACCGACGAGGACCTGCCGACGCACCTGTGTCGTCTGGGACTGACGCGCCGTGAAGCGGAGGCCTACACGGCGCTGCTCGCCGTCCGGTCCGGCGACGGCGAGCAGCCGGCCCGGAACCCGGGGCGTGACCGGGAAGCCCCCGGGGACGGTGGCCCGGACGGGGACCCGGCACTCGACGAGAACCTCGCACAGCTGCGCAGACTGGGCCTGGTCACCGTCTCGGAGACCGGGGGGCGCCGGCACGTGCCCGTGGAGCCCACCGTCGCGCTGGAGTTCCTGGCGCACAGCCGCGCCGCGGAGCTCCGCGAGGCCCAGCAGGCAGCCGTCAACGCCTATGGCGGGTACCGGCGTTCGGTCAGTCCCCAACCGACCGAGAACCTGGTCGAGGTCGTCACCGGCGACTCCATCGTGGAGCGCATCGAGACCATCGAAGCGGCCGCCGAGAGCGAGGTCCTGCGCTTCGACTCGCCGCCCTACCACACGAACCGGGCGGCCAACCCGATCCAGATCGAGAACCTCCGGCAGGGCGTGGCGTACCGGGTCGTGTACTCCAGGTCCGCCGTCCAGGACGCCGCCTACTACGCCGTCAACATCAAGCCGTGCATCGCCGCCGGGGAACAGGCCCGGATCCTGCCCACCGTCCCGGTGAAGCTCACCATCTTCGACGGCAGACTGGCCATCGTGTCGATGTCGTTCGTCGAGGCGGAGGTCAACGACTCCCTGCTGCTGGTCCGCCCGTCGAGCCTGTTGTCCGCGCTCACGGGGCTGTTCGAGGCGTCCTGGCGGACGGCGTTGCCGATGCACCTGAGCGGCCGCGTGCCGTCGGCACTCGCCCCGATCCACCGGCGCATCATCGAGCTGCTCGCCACCGGGGTCACCGACGAGACCATCGCCGAACTGCTGGGTGTCAGCCGCCGCACCCTCTCGCGCCACCTCGAACAGCTCAACTCCCGCGCCGGATCGGTCACCCGCTTCCAGATGGCGCTGCACGCGGCGCGCAACGGCTGGATCTGACCAGGTCGGGAGCGGTTCCGGGGATGGGTGCCCGCACTCGCCGCGCGACCGGCCGTATCCGACCTTTGTGGCCACAACGCGCCAATGGCGGCAAGTGGCGCCTGGCGGAGCATTTCTGACGGTATTTCTATTCCCCACGGCCCCCCACCGGCTGGAGCGCGAATCCTCCGCACGGTGCGGTGGGTGGGCCCGTTCCCCGGGATTCGATCGTGCCCCCCACGACCGGGCCGGGGTGAGCAGCCCCCGCTCAGCACCACCACTTCCCTGACCCCACAGCAGGAGAACGTCCATGCCCCAGAAGTTCGCCCCCGGCGCCGGCACCGTGGTCTGCGTCGCCGCGCTCGTCCCCGCCGGTGCCCAGGCCTCCACCGCCTCGCTGCCCGGCGAGAAGCCGTGGGAGTCCGACGTGAGCTCCGTGACGACGAGGGGGTGACGGGCGGGGCTTCCGCAGGCCGGTCGCAGAGGCCGCGGGCCCTCGCCCCCCACCTCCGGACAACGCCCCGGGTCCGCGCGACCCGACGCGCCGCACCGCCACCCGGGCCGCCCGCCGTCCCACCCGTCGTCCCCACCCGCCGTCCCACCCGCGTGCCGCAGGCCGGATGAGCCCGACCGTCATGGATCCGCTCGAACGGCGACAGCCTCCGCGTCGTCGGCCGACACGCGTCCCCCGTCCACGTTCCCGAACCGGCGAACCCTCGCCGCACTCCCCCAAGGGGTTGCCTTGTCCCTGTACCGCACCCGTCGCACCCGTCGTCACGCCCGCGGGACGAAGCCGACGACCGTGATCGTCGCCGCCACCGTCGTCGCCGCCGCAGCGGCCGCCGTGGTGATCAGCCCGGCGAACGCCGCCCCGCACGCCACCGACGGGGCGCGGACGGCTGCAGAACCCATAGCCGGCCGCTACCTCGTGGTGTTCAAGGACGGCGCGGTGGCGTCCTCGGACGTCGCCCAGGGAGCCGCCGCAGAAGCCGGTCGGGCGGCCACCGCCCAAGGTGTGCAGGCCGCGCAGACGTCGGCCGCCTCCGTCGCCGGCCGGCTGGCGAACGCCCACGGCGGTTCCGTCCGCACCGTCTTCGACACGGCGCTGCAGGGCTACGTCGCCGAGATGACACCGGCCCAGGCGAAGTCGGTGGCGTCGGACCCGGCGGTCGAGTCCGTGGAGCAGGACAGCGTCCGGCACTCGGGGTCTGCTCCGGAGGCTACCCAGGCTTCCTCGGTGGCCAGTTGGGGTCTGGACCGGATCGACCAGCGCAACCTGCCGCTGGACAACAGCTACACCGCGCCGAACACCGCCTCCAACGTCACCGTCTACCTGGTCGACAGCGGACTGCGCACCACGCACAGCCAGTTCGGCGGGCGGGCCGTCATCGGGGTGGACCTGGTCGGCGACGGCCGCAACGGCGCCGACTGCATCGGGCACGGCACCCACGTCGCGGGCACCATCGGCGGCAGGGACTACGGCGTGGCCAAGGGCGTGAAGCTGGTCTCCGTCCGCGTCACCCCCTGCAACGACTCCATCCCGACCTCGGCCATCGTGTCCGCCGCCGACTGGATCACCAAGCACGCCGTCAAGCCGGCCGTGGTCAACATGAGCATCAACGGCGGCGTCAGCGCCGCCGAGGACAAGGCGATCCGCAACTCCATCGCCTCCGGGGTCACCTGGGTGGTCTCCTCCGGCAACGGCAACGCCGACGCGTGCAGGAACTCGCCCGGTGACATCGGCGAGGCCATCGTGGTGAACAACTCCACCTCCGACGACCAGCGCCGCTCGGACTCCGACTGGGGTACGTGCACCGACCTGTTCGCCCCCGGCACCGGCATCACCTCCGCCTGGAACACCGGCGACAACGACAGCCACAAGCTGACGGGCACCTCGATGGCGGCACCGCACGTCACCGGTGCCGCGGCCCTCTACCTGTCGGCCCACCCCACGGCCACCCCCGCCCAGGTCCAGGACGCGCTGATCAAGGCCGCCACCCCCGGCAAGATCGGCAACGCCGGGACCGGCACCCCCAACCGGCTCCTCTACGTCGGCGGGCCGGCAAACGCCGCCAAGTAGCCGGAGCCTCGCCGATGACCACGGCTCGGGGCCCCTGAAGCAACCGCCCCCTCCGTAGCCCGGCCCGGTACCGGCAATCCGGGTGTCCCGTTCCCCGTCCGTCCAGGGCGCAGGGACACCACGCTCCGGTACCGGCCGCCGTCCCACCTCCCCACCCACCTCCCCAGACAGGAGACACACATGTCCGCCGTCACCCCCCGTCGTCACCGCCGTTCCCGGAAGAAGCTCCTGCTCGCCGTCGCCCTGCCGACGGCCCTGGCGGCGGGCACCGCCACCGCCACGGTGAGCATCGGTTCCGCCTCCGCGGCGGTGGCCGTGCCCAAGCCGGACCACGTCGTCGTCGTCATGATGGAGAACCACGCCTACAAGCAGATCATCGGCAGCAAGGACGCGCCGTACCTGAACTCGCTCGCGACGGGCGGCGCGGTCCTCAAGGCCTCCTACGGCATCACCCACCCCAGCCAGCCCAACTACTTCGCCGTCTTCTCCGGCAGCACCCAGGGCATCACCAGCGACGACTGCTACAAGGTCGGCTCCATGTCGGCCGCCAACCTGGCCTCCGAACTGACCGCGGCCGGGAAGACCTGGGGCAGCTACAACGAGTCGCTGCCCAGCGAGGGCTCCACCACCTGCAAGAGCGGCAACTACGCCCAGAAGCACAACCCCTGGTTCGCGTTCAAGAACGTGCCGACCAGCACCGGCCACACCTTCGGCCAGTTCCCCACGGACTTCACCAAGCTGCCGACGGTCTCCTTCGTCACCCCCAACCTCTGCAGCGACATGCACAACTGCTCCGTCGGCACCGGCGACAGCTGGATCAAGAACAACCTCGGCGCGTACGCCTCCTGGGCCAAGACCCACAACAGCCTGCTGGTCATCACCTACGACGAGGACGACAAGCAGAGCGGCAACCAGATCCCCACCGTGCTGTACGGACAGCCCGTCAAGGCCGGCAGCGCGCCGACCACCAAGTACAACCACTACGACATGCTCCGCACCCTGGAGGACCTGGCCGGGGTCGGCAAGCACGCCGGCAAGGCCGCCGACGCCACCGACATCGCCGGCGTCTGGAGCTGACGCGTGTACCTCGCGGACAGCCGCCGCCCCGCGGCGTCCGCCGCCGCCCCGGCCCCCGGGCCGGGGCGGTCCGCGCGGATCGCCCCCACCGTCCTGGCCCTCGGCACGGTCAGCCTGATCACCGACGTCTCCTCCGAGATGGTCACCGCCGTCCTCCCGCTCTACCTCGTCACCGCCCTCGGCGTCACCCCGCTCGGCTTCGGCCTGCTGGACGGCGTCTTCAACGGCGCCTCCGCCGTCCTGCGGCTGCTCGGCGGCTTCCTCGGCGACCGCGGCGGCGGACGCCACAAGGCCGTCGCCGCCGCCGGCTACGGCCTCTCCGCGCTCTGCCGCCCCGCGCTCCTCCTCGTCCGCACGGCGCCGCTGATCGGCCTCGTCCTCGCCGTCGACCGGGTGGGCAAGGGACTGCGCACCGCGCCCCGCGACGCCATGATCTCCCTCGCCACCCCGCCCGAGCACCGCGGCCGCGCCTTCGGCGTCCACCGGGCGATGGACACCGCCGGCGCCCTGAGCGGCCCCCTCCTCGCATTCCTCCTCCTGCGCGGCGCCCCCGGCGGCTTCCACGCCGTGTTCCTCGTCAGCTCGTACGTCGCCGCCCTCGGCGTGCTGGTCCTGGTCGTCCTCGTCCCCGGCCGCAGCCTGCGCCCGGCGCCGCGGGCCGTCGTGGCACGGCTGCGCCTGCGCGAGCTGCTCCGCCTCCCGGCGCTGCGCAGGATCACCGCGGGCGCCGCCCTCCTCGGCCTCGCCACGGTCAGCGACTCCTTCGTCTACCTGCTGCTCCAGCGCCGACTCGACCTCCCCGCCTCCTGGTTCCCGCTGCTGCCGCTCGGGACCGCCGCCGTCTACCTGCTGGCCGCCGTCCCGGTCGGCGCGCTCGCCGACCGGATCGGGCGCCGGCGCCTGTTCGTCCTGGGGCACGGCGCCCTGCTGGCCGGCTACGGCCTGCTGCTCGCCCGGCCCGGCGGCGGCGCGGTCCTCGCCGCCGTCGTCCTCGCCCTGCACGGCCTCTTCTACGCCGCCACCGACGGCGTCCTGGCCGCTGCCGTGGCGAGCGCCGTACCCGCAGGACGGCGCGGCGCGGGCCTCGCCCTGGTCGGCACCGGCCAGGCGGCCGGCCGGTTCGCCTGCTCGATCGCGGTCGGCGCGCTCTGGAGCCGCTGGGGCGACACCGTCGCCCTGGCCGCGATGGCCGCGGCCCTCACCGCCGCCGTCGCGGTCGCCACCCGCCTGGTGGGCCGGGCCGCCGAGGACGGGGCGCAGCATCCGGCCGACTGACCACCCGCCCTGCGCTTGCTTCTCCGCCCCCGCCTGTTGCCCGTCGAAGAACCCTGTCGAAGAGGACCCGTACATGACTTTCGGTCGCCGTCTCCTCGTCCTGTGCACCGCCGCCGCCGTCCTCGCGGCGGCCGGCGTGTGGACCGTCCTGCACGCCAGTGACCAGGCCCGGGGCGCGGGCCGGACGGGCGACGGGCCGCCGGCCCGGGCGGGCGCCGTCGGCCTGGGCCCGCACGGCGACGGGGCCCGGCTGGTGTTCCGCAGCATGACCTGGGGCACCCAGCGCGACCACCTCGCCGCGGTCCCCCTCGACGATCCCCGGGGCACCCGGACGGTGGCGACGCCCGCTTGCCTGCGGTTCCACGCCGCCGCCGGTACCGGGATCTGCCTCCAGGCCGTCCACGGCGTCCTGGCGGACACCTACCGCGCAGTCGTCCTCGACGCCGACCTGCACGAGCGCCGCCACTACGACCTCGCCGGCATCCCCACCCGGTCGCGAGTGTCCCCCTCGGGCAACCTCGTCGCCTGGACGGTCTTCGTCGGCGGCGACTCCTACGCCGGCACCGACTTCTCCACCCGGACCTCCATCCTGGACACCCGCACCTGGACCCTCCAGGAGGACCTGGAGACCTACGCCGTCACCCTGGACGGAAAGCCCTACCGGGCCGCCGACACCAACATCTGGGGCGTCACCTTCGCCGACGACGAGCACTTCTACGCCACCCTCGCCACGGGCGGACGGACCCACCTGGTCGCCGGGGACGCCGTCCGGCACACCCTCACCACACTGCACGACAACGTCGAGTGCCCGTCCCTGTCGCCGGACGGCACCCGCATCGCCTACAAGAAACGCGTCCCCGGCCTGAGCGAGGACGCGCCCTGGCGGCTCTACGTCCTCGACCTGACGACCATGGCCGAGACCGCGACCGCCGAGGACCGCTCCCTCGACGACCAGGCCCTGTGGCTCGACGACCGCACACTCACCTACTCCCTCCCCAGCGACGACGGCAGCGACCTGTGGACCGTCCCCGCCGACGGCACCGGCACCCCGACCGTGCTCGCCCCCGCGGCCCTCGCCCCCGCCGTCGTGCGGTGACGAACCGACCGGAGCTGCCGCCGCCCGATGCGCGCCGTCCGTGCCCCGCGTGGCGGCGCGACGGGTCCCGGTCCCTACTGCCCGGTAGACATGCCGTCATCACGCGTGCGCAGACGGTAGTCTGGCGCCCCGGCGAAGCGAGGGCGGACCATCTCCGGCACCCAAGGGGATTGGTGCGCACCGGACTTCAGCCATGACCCGAGGAGATGACACACACGTGACCGGTCACCACTCACATGCCGGCGAGGGCTTCGACGCCCCGGCGCCGGAGAGCGCGTACGCCGCTGCGCTGGGGCCGGCGGCCGAGGACGCGGCGGTGACCCGGCTGCGGACCGCGCTCCGGCACGACGGCGAGTACCCGCGGGCCTCCCTGGAGCGGGAGTTCCGGCTGCGCCGGGCCGCTCTGGCCGACCGCCTGGCCCTGCGCAGCGGGGACGAGAGCGACGCCACCGAGGCCGCGCGCACCGCGTACGAGCTGCTCGCCTTCGACCTGGCCGACGGGCGGTTCGTCCTGGGCCCGGCCGGGCCCGCCCTGTCCACGTGGGAGGCATCGGCCCGGCCGTACGTGCGCCAGGAGTACGAGCGGTGGGCGGAGCTGACCGACGGAGGCCGCGACGCCACCCTGAGGGGACCGGCCGACAGCTGACCCCCGGCCCGCCGTCCGGCGGCGTCCGCTCGGTGGCCCGCCCCGGCCTGCCGGGTCGGCCTGCCTCGGTCCGCCACGCGGCGGCTGCGCCCCGCCCCCTGTCTCGGCTCCGTTCGGCCCCGGCGGCCCGCCCGGGCTCGGGCCCGGACGCTCCGGGTCAGTGGGCGGGGCGGATCCGGAGGGCGTTGATGCCCCAGTGGATCGACGGGGGAGCAGCCCGACTTCAACTGGGACCACCCCGAGGTGCGGGAGGAGTTCGAGTCGGTGCTGCGGTTCTGGTTCGACCGCGGCGCCGACGGCTTCCGGGTCGACTCGGCAGCCCTGCTGATCAAGGACCCGGCGCTGCCGGTGGACGACCCCGAGGAGCACGCCTACACCGACCGAGAGGAGGTGCACCAGGTCTACCGCTCCTGGCGCCGGGTGGCCGACTCCTACTCCGGCGGCCGGGTGCTGATCGGCGAGGTCTGGCTGCCCGACGCCGAACGGCTCGCCCGCTACCTGCGCCCCGGCGAACTGCACACCATCTTCAACTTCCCGTACCTGGAGTGCGCCTGGGACGCCAAGGCGCTGCGCACCGTGATCGACGACACGCTGCGGCTGCACCGGGCCGTGCACGCGCCGGCCACCCGGGTGCTCTCCAACCACGACGTGGACCGGGTGGTGACCCGCTACGGCCGCGAGGACACCTCCTTCGCCATCTACGCGCGTCGCCACGGCCGCCCGGGCGACCTGCCGCCCGGTCGACCTGCCGCCCGGTCGACCTGCCGCTCGGCACCCGCCGGGCCCGCGCGGCCGCGCTGCTCACCCAGGCGCTGCCCGGCTCGGTCTACCTCTACCAGGGTGAGGAACTGGGCCTGTGGGAGGTCGAGGAGATCCC
Organism: Kitasatospora sp. NPDC096140; assembly: GCF_040303045.1. Taxonomy (NCBI): domain Bacteria; kingdom Bacillati; phylum Actinomycetota; class Actinomycetes; order Kitasatosporales; family Streptomycetaceae; genus Kitasatospora; species Kitasatospora sp. NPDC096140. The sequence continues at coordinate 66,592 of NZ_JBEOUW010000033.1, read as the reverse complement.
CGACGAGCTGCGCCAGGACCCGATGCGGGAGCGCAAGGGCCGCAACCCGGCCGACCCCGGCCGGGCGGACCGCTCGGCCCGGCCGGCGAGCTCCCCGAGGACACCGCCCTCTGGTTGCAGGTCTGACGCCCCCCGGAACTCGTCCGGTCGATCACGTGCGGAGCCGGATGAGGAGGGCGGCCGCGGTGACCGTGCCGAGGCAGGCGCAGCCGCGATTGTCGCACCTGGTGGCGACCGCTCGGGCGTGCGGCGGTGGGTCGGCTACCGACCGTAATCGTCGGAGGCGGCCCGGAGGCCGCCGGCCGGGGAGCGGAGGTCGCGTGCTCAATCAGGGTGCTGACACTTGGGGCACAGCACGTGGCGGCCCTCGGGTGTGATCACGGTGCCCCAGCTGAGGCATTCTTCGCAGCCGCGGGCCCGGTCGATGTTTGCGCGGACGGTAGGAGCATGGGGGTGGGCTCCATGGGTCATGGGTGATTTTCCTCTGTAGAGCACGATCACTTGCGACCAGTTTGCCATGGTTCGTATAGATATGTGGCATGGGCCGTCGGCGCCGGCCGACGCGGGCACGGCGTCCGGTCCGGGCACGAAGGCCGAGCAGTGCCTGGAAGCCGTCCCGTACCGGGGGCCGCGCAGGTGACCCTGTCCGATGGGCGGGGGAGCTGTGGAAGCCCGGCCCTCCGGTCTGCCGGAGGGCCGGGCGGATGTCGGTTCGCTCTTCCGGGATTCCGAAGGAGCGGGTGAGGTAGTCGATGATCTCGGGAGCCTGGGGGAGGAGCTCGGGCCGCTGCGTGGCGAGGGCGCTGCGGGTGGCGGCCAGGGCGGCGCTGCTGGTGGCGGCGCCCCGTGCGGCGGAACGGGCGCGAGCACCCGGCTGACGTAGGTGACCCGGTGCAGTACGCGCCAGCACGGGGCTTCGCCGAGTTCTTCGCCCATCCCCTCTCTCGTTCGGATGGGGTCTGGCCGCCGCGTAGCCGAGGTCAGGACCGTACCGGCTGCCGGACCCGGCGGTGAACGACTTCTCCCGCCGGACGTCGTGACGCGCGGGTGGGCCCGGGACGCCCAGCGGCGCGGGCCCACACAATGGAGCGGTCAGATCCAGGTGTAGTTCTGGTCGGTGACCGGCTCCAGCTCGAACGTCGGCAGCGGCGCGTGCGGCGAGGGCAGCTGGGCGAGGACCTTGCCGATCGGCGGGAACAGCGGCAGGTCGCCGACCTTGCGGTAGTCGATCCACTCGATGGTGCCGACCTCGTGGCTACCGTCGGGCAGCTCGTCGAACTCCTGGGTTGCCAGGGTGGCGCGGACCTCCGGGGTGACGTGGGTGCGGTAGATCAGGTGGATCTTCCGGGGCGGCGCGGTCGGCCCGGGCCGGGTGACCCGGGCATCCGCCATCGCGACCAGCTCCAGGTCGCCGGCCTGGTCCGGCGCGAGCCCGAGCTCCTCCTGCAGTTCCCGGACGGCGGCGGCGCGGAAGTCCTCGCCGGCGGCGACGTTTCCGCCGATGGTGGTGTAGTGCGTCGAGTCGGTGCGGTCCCGACGCAGCAGCGCGACGTCGTCGCCGCAGAAGACCAGGCCGGTCACCCGGACCTTGATCCTGCTGAACGGCTTCTCGGTCGTCGCTTCGGTGGTGCTCATGGGTGTGGATCTCCTCGGTGGACGTGGCCGGACCGGATGTAGCCCGGCGGTGCCTCCCGGCACAACGGCCGGGAGGAGAACGGGGTTTGGTGTCGCTTCCTAGAGTGCCCCGGGGAAGCCGTGGAGGGTGCGGGCTTCGCTCTGCGGGACGTGCTCGATCCCGACGCCGGTCAGGGGGATGCGCCGCAGACGGCAGCCGGTGGCGCGCATGACCGGGGAGAGGTGGCAGGGGTCCATCTCCTCGACCATCAAGGCCGGGTGAGCGGTGCTGGTGTTCTTGCCCCCGGTGACGGCCGGCGGCAGGTACCCGTCGGGAGAAGGGCATCGGGGTGATCCGCCAGATCGGCCCGCGGTCACTGGACACGCTCGCGTGCCCGAAGCCGCGCTCCTCGCGGCCGCCCCCATGGGTGGGGTCAAGGGCGAAGAGCCAGTAGGTTCGTGTGGTCGGGGCGGGGCGAGCCGTAGGGGGTGTGCATGAGTGACAGCCAGGTCACGATCAAGCTCACGAGTGACGAGGCGCTGGTGCTGTCGCACTGGCTGGAGAAGTTGCAGATGACGGATCTCAGCCGCGTTGTCGACGATCCGGCGCTGTGGGCACCGATCCATCGAATCGCCGGAACGCTGGACAAAGCGCTTCCTGGGCTGTTCGCATCTGACTATCACGAGCGGCTTGAAGCCGCTCGTCAGCGGCTTCGGCCGGAGGACTGATCGAGCGGCCGGAACTCTTCACGGCACCTCAACGCAACGCCCGTCCCGGGACAGGGCGCGGGCGGGTGCCCGGACGTTGTGCGGGGCTGGGGTCCCTGCCCTGGCGGGTCCGCCGTTGCCCGCTGCCAGGTGACCTGTGGGTCTCCATGTTTCCGGTACACCCTCGGCTTGTACGCTTGTTCGCCTGGAAGGTCTGCGGTTTTTTGGAGGGAGGCCCCGGTGCGCGTCCGCCGGTGGATATGTGTGGTCGCGGGAGCCGTCGCGCTGAGCAGCCCGACGGTCGCCTATGCCCGCGGTGGGGGTGGCGGTCACGGGTTCGGCGGTGGCGGCGGTGGCGGGGGCAGCCACGGCGGTGGCGGTGGCGGTGGCGGCTTCCACGGGTCCGGTGGCGGCTCCGGAGTCGGTTTCGGGACCGGCTTCGTCGCCGGTAGCGGCGGGCTCGTCGCCGTGCTGGTGATCGTGGCCGTGGTCCTGCTGATCCTGTGGCTCAGGTCCCGGCGCCGCAAGGCGGCGTTTGCGGGCGGCCTGAACACGGTCTCGGACCGTACGGCGCACCGTGCGGACGAGCAGGCGCGCGAGCGCTCCGCCCAGGTCTCGGCCCGGGTCGATGCCATCGCCGACGCCGATGCGACCTTCGACCGCGCGGCGCTGGAGCAGCGCGCGGTGTGGCTGTACGTGACGGCCCAGCGGGCGTGGACCGGACACGACCACGCGACGCTGCAGCGGATCCTGTCCCCGGTGCTGTACGGCAAGTGGTCCGAGGAACTGCGCGACTACGAGTCGCGTGGCGAGGTCAACGTCGTGGAGATCGTCGACGGTCCGGTCGTCGAGCTGGTCGACGTCGCCAACCGGGCGGGCGAGGTGAACGACACCGTCACCTTCCGGATCACCGCGACGCTGCGCGACTACGTACGCCGTGGCGACGGCCGGCAGGCCGTGCGCAAGGACGGCTCGACGCGCCCGGTCGAGTACTGGACGCTGCGCAAGAGTGCGGTCGGCGAGTGGATCGTGTCCTCGATCGAGCAGGCCGCCGAGGGAGCGCACCACCTGAGCAACGCCATCGAGACCGACGGCTGGGACCAGAAGGAGGTGGCCCGGGACGCGGTGCTTGAGGTCGCACAGAAGAGCACGGTCACCGGGGCGAGCGACATCCTCTCCCTCACCAACATCTCGTGGAGCACGGACGCCGACCGTGCCGCCGGCGATCTGAGTGTCCTCGACGGCCGGTTCGACAGGGCGGTTCTGGAGGTCGCCGTCGAGCGGTTCCTTGAGGAATGGGTCATGAACGACGGCAGCCTCGACTTCACCGCCGTCCGCACGGCCCGCCGGACCGTCCTGCGCGAGGCCACCGTCACGTCGGTCACCGTGCGCTCGCTGGTCTCACGCGAGCCGGTCGTCTTCCGTGTCGCGGTCGACGCGCAGGGCGTCTACTACGAAGTCGACCGCCGCACCGAAGAGGTACTGCGCGGTGACGCTCACAAGCGCAGGCCGATCGCCTTCACCTTCGACCTGCGGCTGGACGACACCTCGGCCAAGGCCTGGACCGTGATCGACGCCGACACGCAGTAGCCACACCCCACCGCCGCCACCCCCGCCGTCGCCCGCTGGTTCAGCACCCTTCCCTGGCCGTGCCGACGGTCTCGGTCCGGTACGCGCGCAGGCCCCGGCTCTCGTAGTTGCGCAGCGCGTTGGGGTGGTCCTCGGTGTCGGTGTGCAGCCAGACCCGCCGCACGGCCCCGGCGTCGAGCGGCTCGGTGGCCCACGCCTGGCGCAGCGCGAGCGTCAGCGCGTAGCCGCCGAGCCCGCGCCCGACGTACTCCGGGACGAGCCCGAACGTGGTGATCTCCACCTCGCCGCCCGGATGCGGCTCCAGGTTGGCGACCCCGGCGGGCTCTCCCCCGTACGTCAGCAGCCAGTACCGGCGCCGGGGATGCTCGGCGAGGTGCGCCGCCCAGTCGGCAGCGGTACGGGCGGTACTGCGCCAGCCGTGCGGCGCCCCGACCCGCGCCTGCACGGCCTGCACCCCCGGGGACGCCCCGTCGGCCGCGACGAGGCCCAGCGCATCCACGGCCGGCGACGGCCGCAGCTGGCCCGGGTCGGTCATTTCCAGGTACGTGACGGTCTTCTCCATGCAGGTGACACTACGGTCCCACCCCGACACCCCCACCACCGGGCCGCAGCCCGAAGCGCCCCGCCCCCACGCTGCCGGGCTCCGGAGCCTGCCCCGCCAACCCCCGCCGCCCGCAGGCGCGTTGCGGCTCCCCGACCGCGGCCGGTGCCATGAGCGACGATTGGCCACGGCCACTGCCGGACGACCAGGAGAGACCACCCGATGGACGAGGACGCCGGCCTGCGCCGTTTCGGCCTCCGCCCCGACCGCACGCACCTCGGCGAGATCCGCGCACTGCTCGGCGAGCACACGGCACGCGAGAAGCACGCCCAGGGCGAGGGCGACACCGAGCTCATGAAGCTCTGCTGCGTCCAACTGTTCAACAGCGGCGACCCCGACGACGCCCTCCTCATCTGGAGCGCGAAGCAAGCCGGCTTCGACGCAGCCTGCTCGATCGACGTCGAACTCCTCCTCGGCCACGGACTGGAGGCGACGAAGACCCACCTGTCGACCCACCCCTCACCATCCGCAGCGGAAGCGCTGGCCCGACTCCGCGAGCTCGAATCCCTGGGCGCATTCGAGGGCTTCTCGGTGGAGGAGCTCTCTTCCGGGTACGACCGGTACTACGAGGAGGAATGAGTCCTGCGGCCGGTTCCATTGACCGTTGACCGTGATCAGCTCGATGGCTGCCAGGAAGCACGGGCCGGTGGCCCGGGGCGCCCGCCGCGCTCAGTACTGGCGGGACTGCTTCCACTGGACGTACCCGTTCAGGTTCGTGGCGACGAGGTAGGCCCGGAAGGCGTCCATGATGAGCCGCGGTCCGTACGCCGAGGCGAAGCCGATGGCCTCGCGGGTCCAGCCGCCGTGGCCGCCGGTGTCCTGGACGTCCTCCAGGTACAGGACGCCCGACCCGCGCTCCCGGACGGCGACCTGGCCCCAGCCGGCCGGCGCCATGGCGATGGCCGCCGACTTCTTCCGCCGCGGACCCGCGCCGGGGCGCAGCAGCACCCCCGGTGTCCCGTACCGCCCCGGTGGCGTCCCTCGCCGGACCAGCGCCGTACGCGTCGCTCGGGGCTGGAGTGGTTGGCTAGGCTCGCGCCATGGAGGAGAACGAGGCCCTGGAGCCGCTGCGCCGGGTGTTGCTGGAGCGCGATCTGGGTGGTTGTCCGGGGACGGTTTCCGCGGCGGTGGAGGCCGCCCGGACGGCGTTGGCCGGTGGGGTGGACACCTTGAGCCTGTGGGAGCTCGGTGTGCTGTCCGAGTCGGACGCTTCGGAGGCGCGTCGGCTGCTGTTCGAACTGGAGCAGGAACTCTGGCCGTTGCTGCGGCTGCCCACCACCGTTGAGGGTCGTGACCGGGCGTTGGCCCGGTACTGTCTGCGGGACCTGCTGGACGGCCGACTCGACCCGTTGGCAGCGGCCGAGCGGATCGGCTATGAGCTGTGCCCCGCGGACGACCCCGGCTCGCCACTGCGGCCGGTCCGCGGATGGCTGTACCGCGCGGAGGACCAACAGGAGCACTGCGGCGGGCTGACGAAGGAGCTGGTGGCCGAACTGCACCACCTGGCCGCCCAGTTGCTGGCCGGTCCACTGTCCTGACGGCCGGGTCCCGAGAGTGTTTCCCGACCCCGACCCCGACCCCGGCGCCGGGAAACCGAGATCACCTGTCGATCGGTCGAGAAGAAGGTCGCTTCACCGGATCGACGATCGGGTGAAGCGGCGGGCGCGGCGTCAGGTCAGCCGGAGGTCCTCGCGGGGGAGGGCGCGTGCCCACGCGGCTTCGAATGCCGAGGCGAGCCGGTGGGCATTCGAAGGCCGTCTGACGCGTATTCACCACGGATCGGAGTCGGGGTTGCCCTAGGGTGGCGTCATGGACGAGCGCGAGAAGTGCGTCGAGTACGCGGTGCCGGTCCTGCCGAGCCGGGACCTGGGGGAGACCTCGGAGTTCTACTCCCGCCTGGGCTTCGAGGAGCGTGGGCGCTGGGACGGGGAGGACGGCTACCTGATCGTCGTCCGGGGCACGCTCGAACTGCACTTCCGCCACGATCCCGACGTGGACCCGCTGGCCACGGCCGGCAGCTGCTACCTGCAGGTCCGTGACGCGGACGCCCTCCACCGCGACTGGGCACGGCTCGGCGTGCCCACCGACCGGGCCACCGGCAGTCGGCTGACGTCGCCCGTCGACACCGCCTACCGGATGCGGGAGTTCGCGCTGGTCGACCGCAGCGGCAACCTGCTGCGCATCGGCAGCCCGGGCAGGCAGCGCTGAGGCCAACGGCATCGCGACCATCTGATTCTCGGCTACCCGTACGCCCGGTGGATGCGAGGACGCCGTGGTCGTGTGGTCATGGCGGGGGCGCGGCGGTGTTCGGGGGAGTGGGGTCGGCCGCCGTTCGGGGCAGGGTGGCTTTGAGGCGGAGGGCGCTGAGCAGCCCCAGGGTCAGGGCGCCGGCGGCGGTGTAGGCGGCCAGGGAGGTCGCGGACGTGAAGGATTCCTGCGCGCGTTGGCCGGCGGTGCGGGTCGCGCTCCGGTCGAGGAGAGGCCGGATGCCGGTGCCGCCGCTGCGCTGGACGGCGGTGGCGATGGCGTGGGCCCGGGCAGGCGGGAGGCCCTCTGTGCGCAGGGCGTGGGTGAGGTCGGAGGAGAGGGTGGTGAAGAGCACGGTGCCGAGCAGGGCGATGCCGAGCGCGGAGCCGATCTGGCGGGTGGTGCTCTGGATCCCCGATCCCTGGCCGGACTGGGTGACGGGGACGTCGGTGAGGACGATCCCGGTGATCTGGGCGGTGGCCCAGCCGACGCCGATGCCGTAGACGAGGAGGAAGGGGGTGACCTGCCAGCCGTTGCCGTGCGGGGAGAGCACGAGGCCGATGCCGGCGACACCCACCAGCTCGCAGGCAATGCCGGCGATGACGAGGTTCAGGGTGCCGATGCGGGGGGCGAGGACGGCGCTCAGGCCGCTGGCGGCGAAGCTGCCGACGGCGAGTGGCAGGAGGGCCAGGCCGGCGTCGAACGCCGAGTAGCCGAGGACGTTCTGGAACCACAGGGGCAGCGAGAAGAGGATGCCGAATTCGCCGAGGCTGACGATGCCGGCCACGATGTTGCCGTTGCGGAACGAGGGGATGGAGAAGAGCCGCAGGTCCAGGAGCGCGGTCCTGCCGTGGCGGTTGCGGTGCCGTTCCACCACGACGAAGGCCACCAGGCAGGCCAGCCCGCCCGCCAGGGCGACGGGGACGGGCGAGAGGTGCCGGCCGAGCAGCGGGAAGGGCTTGAGCGGGGCCCACCAGCCGTAGGTGCGGCCCTCGATCAGGGCGAACACGATGCCGGTGAACCCGAGGACCGACAGGGCGGCCCCGGCGAGGTCGACGCCGCGTTCGGCTCGTTCGCTGCGGCTCTCGGCGACGAACACGAGCACACCGGCGGCGACGAGGGCCCCCAGCGGCAGGTTGATGGCGAAGGCCCAGCGCCACGACAGGTGGGTGGTCAGGTAACCGCCGAGCAGGGGTCCGAGGGCGGCGGTGCCGCCGATGGTGGACCCCCAGACGGCGAAGGCCTGCGCGCGTTCCCGCCCCCGGAAGCCGGCGTTGATCAGCGCCAGCGATGTCGGGAGCATCATCGCGCCGCCCGCGCCCTGGACGAGGCGGGCGCCGATCAGGGCGGGGCCGCCGGTGGCCGTCGCGGCGGCGAGGCTGGCGGCGGTGAAGACGGCGGTTCCGGTCAGGAAGACCCGGCGGCGCCCGAGGCGGTCGCCGGTGCGCCCGGCCAGGAGCAGGAGGGCGGCGAAGACGAGGGTGTAGGTCTCCTGCACCCACTGGGCGTCGCTGGAGGTGATGTGCAGGTCGTCGACGATGCTGGGGATGGCGACGTTGACGATCGTGGAGTCGACGATGATGAGGGCCACTCCGAGGCTGATCGCCACGAGACCCCACCAGCGGCGCGGACCGGCGGCCGTGGCGCCGGCCGGGTCGGATGTGTTCGCTCGGGCGGTGCTGCTCATCGTCACTCCTCACTGGCGGGTCGGTGGTCCGACGGGAGGGAGGTGGTGCGGGTGACGGTGTCCGCGGCCCGCACCCGCCGGGCGGGGCCGCGTGCCCGGCGGGCGGCTGCGGGGTCAGCGCCGCAGTGAGCCGGTCGAGCATGTCGGTGTCGGCGACGGCGTCCAGGATCGCCAGCAGCACATCGAGCAGAGGACCGTTGCCCGCCGCCACCGCCCGGCAGATCAGATCCACCAGGTCGGCTGAGCCCGGCCGGCGGGAGCGGGCGACACTCACGGAATGCCTGCCGCGCGGTTCACCGGGCCGGGGCCGCCCGGCGCGCGGCCGACCCGCACGCACCGGGCACGGCGCCGTGGGTCACCGCTGTGCCAGCACCCGGGGAAGCCGCTCGGCGACCGCGTCCGCGAGACGCTCGAACTCGGCCCGCAGGAACGGCGCCGCGAGGCGAGCCAGGCCGTGAAAGCGCAGCGACGCGCGGTAGACCACCAGCGCGCGGCCCTCCGAGGCGCGGACCGTGATGTCGTCCGTGGCCGTGACGGTACGGTTGCGTCCGACGAACACCAGCCGGTCGGGCCGGTACTCCTCCAGGCGGTAGTCCAGGTCGGTCTGCCGCCCTCGAAACCGCGAGGTGTTGCGCCAGCGCGCCCCCGCCACGAGCGGACCGGGGTCCAGGCGCACGCAGGCCACGGTGCCCGGATCCCACTCCACCGTGTTGCCGAAGTCCGCCAGGTACCCCACCACCTCCCCGGCAGGGCGCCCGACCACCATGCCGCGTTCCACGCTGATCATCAGCTCGCCTTTCCGTCGTGGCCCGCGGCCTCTGCGGGCCGCCGCCCTCCTGTTCGATGCGGACGCCTCCGCGGATGGCTGCCGTGGCCGAGCACCCGGGACACCGGCGGCCCCGGCATGCCGTCTTCCGGCGGTGCGCAGGCCGTGCGCCCGCGCCCGGGCCGTCACGGGCCTCGGACGTTCTCACGGGCCTTGGACGTTCGGGCCTTGGACGTTCGGGTCTTGGACGTTCTCACGGGTCCTGGGACGTTCTCACCGGGGGGCGTCCACAGGTCCGGGTCGTGCCGCCGCCGGGCCGCGGCCAGGTGCGGGCCCTCCCGCCAGGACCGGGGCAGGCGCAGGGCAGCCTGTCGGAGCAGCCTGGCCTGCGCCGTCACCAGGGGCTCCGTGGCCGGGCAGACGGGCAGGCCGTACATGCGGCGCGCCCACGGCGGCAGCAGGCCCACCGCGCAGCCGACCAGCGCCGCCCAGGCCGGACGAAGCGGGCCGGCGAGACGGGCCCAACCGTGCAGGGGCGGCAGCACGGCGAACCGCATCGCCTCCCGAGCGGCCGGCGTCACCCGCAGCAGCGGGCGCACCGCCACCATGTAGGCGTCCAGCTCCCTCACGCCGGTCGGAACCGGGAAGTCCTGTGGAACGCCGACGAGGTGAGCCACCCGCGCCTGCTCGGCGAGATAGCGGTCCGCTTCGGCCTCGCCGAGGGCCAGCCCGCTGCGCCGCGCCACGGTCAGGAACGAGCCGACCTCCGCGCAGTGGACCCAGGTCAGCAGCTCCGGGTCGTCGGCCCGGTAGGACCGGCCGGTTTCCGGATCGGTCCCGCGCACGTGTTCGTGGATCAGCCGAACCCGCTGGACGGCTTCGCGGACTTCCCCGCCGTTGCCGTAGGTCACCGCGCCGACGAAGTGCGCCGTCCGGTAGAGCCGGCCCCACGGGTCCTCGCGGAACGCCGAGTGCTGCGCCACCGCGGCCATGGCGAGGGGGTGCAGTGCCTGCAGGAGCAGGGCCCGTAGGCCGCCCAGGATCATGGACGGGTCGGCGTGCACGGTCCAGGACACCGAGTCGGGTGTGAACAGTCCCGCTTCGGGGACCACCGTCGGGCCGGACGGCTTGCCGTTCATCGCGGGCCCCGCGGTGCCGTGCGCGTCCCGGACCCTTGCCGCGGACCGGACACGGGGTGACGGAAGAGGACGTGGCGCCAGTACCGGGACAGCAGCGGAATGCCGACCGGCCGGGCCGGGTCCACCGTCACCGGTTCGATGATCATCGGCATCCCTCCTTCCGGCGTCGCCGCATCCGATCATGCGCTCCTGCCGCCGGGCCGGGAACTCGCAGCGTTGCTGCACCGAGACCGGTGGAACCGCCCCGGCCCGGCTCCCCGCCCGTCCGGCGAGCTGCCTAGGCTGGCCCGATGAGCGACGGGGTGTGGGAGATGTTCCTGGCGGGGGCGGAGCCGGGGGCCGAGTTGCGCAGGCGGTGGCGGTCCGGGCTCGGGGGCCGGCCGGACGCGCCGGCAGAGGTGCTTCTCGCCCTGCTGGAGGGCGACGAGCTGCACTTCCTGTACCGGAGCGGGCTGCCCGCGCCGGTGCTGGACGCGGCGGTCGTGCACCCGTCCAAGAAGGTGTGGGGGCGGGTGGCCGAGTCCGGGGCTCTGTCACCCGGGCAGTGGGAGCGGCTGCTGGACGCGCTCGCCGGGCGCGGGGCGAGCGGAGCGCTGGTCGCGCTCGTGCGCGAGCTGCGGGACGACTTCGTTGCGCGCGGAGAGCGCACCGGGGTCGGGGTGGAGCGTCCGCCCGGTCCGGACGCGGTGCCGCCCCGAACGCCCGCGGAGATCGCCGTGCTGGCCGACGCCGTCCCCGAGATCCCCGCCGAGGACCGGACGTACGCGCTCTGGTGGGTCGGCGCGCTGTTCCACGACCCGTACGCGATGCGGCAGTTGGCCGCCCACCCGAACCGGTGGGTCCGCCGCAGCGTGGCCCGCGCGCCCCGGCTGCCCGCCGAGGTCGCCGCCCGGCTCGGGCAGGACGAGGACCGGGTGGTGCGACTGTTCCTCACCGAGTCCTGCGCGGACGCCCCCGCCGAGACCCTGCTGGACGTGTGGAGCTGGTGGTCCGGAAGCTTCACCTTCCCCGGCCGGCCCCGCAACCACCCCAACTTCCCGCGCGAGGGCCTGCGCCGCCACGCGGACGATCCCCGCCCCCGGGTGCGGCTGCTCGCCTTGGACGACCCGGCCGCGCCGCCCGCGCTGGCCGTCCGCCTCGCCGCCGACCCCGACCGGGAGGTCCGCACCCGCGCCGCCGAGGACCTGCGCCTGCCGTCGGCCTCGGCCCTCGCCCTGCTCGACGACCCAGACCCGACGGTCCGTCGGGTCGCCGCCCGCCACCCGGCGCTGCCCGCTGCGACCCTGGCCGCCCTGCTCCGTGACCCCGCCACGGCCGAGGACGCCGCCCGCAACCCCGCCGTCCCGATGCCGGTGGCCCTGTGGATGGCCGCCTGCTGAGGGGCCGGCCACCCCGGCGCCACGATCCGTCGCGCCGGCCACCCCGGCGCCACGATCCGTCGCGAGACCGGGACGTGTACCGACCGCCGGGTGAAGCCCGCGTGGCGGCGGTGATCGCCTTCCCGGGCGGGGGCGTTGACAGGGTGTGGGCTTAGCCTGGCGCTGTGATGAGTCGAAATAGAACCTCCCGTACCGGCGCAGCCGTCCTCGTGGCCGCCGGTCTCGTGTTCCTCACCGGCTGCGGTGGCGGCGGCGGTGGTGGCGGCGGTGCCAGTGCCAGTAGCAGTAGCAGTAGTGACAGCAAGGCGAGGCAAGTCGGCTGGTACCGCACGGTCGGCGACCTCTGCGCGGTGATGGGCGATCCGGGCCTCCCGGGACAGCTGAGGCGCTCCATACCGGTGACGAGCGAGGGGATCGAGAGCGACCCGTCCACGACGCTCAGCTGCAGCTACGACGCCGGTCCGGCAACGGAGGACTGGCGGGTGACCGTCGATGCGGTGGTCTTCGAGGCGGCCCACGCCTGCCACTGGCTGGAGGTCGATGCGGACATCGCCAAGTCCCCGCTCGACGGCCCCAAACCGACCGAGACGCGGAAGTTCGAGATGACCGACGGCGGTGGGCTCGGCCAGGAGGGCTACCAGTCGGCGGTCCGGCACCCGCTCACCGACACCATCCCCGGGCCGGTCGACCAACTGACCTTCAAGTCGGCCTTCTGCGACGGCAATCTGAGCCTGACGGTCGACATCGACTACGGCGCGGGCTCGGGGATGTCCGCGGACTACCCGGGCGCGCTCGACAAGGCGGAGGCGGCGTCGCGGAAGAAGGCCGCCGAACTCCTCAAGGGGGCGCGGGAGAAGCTGTACGAGCGTGCGATGAGCCCACAGCCGACGGCTTCGTGACAGGCGGGCGCCCCGGCCCGGAGCGCCACCACGCGGGAGCGGGCGGCGCTCGGCCAGGACGTCACCGCCCAGGGTGTGACCCGGGGCGCTCGGGTCGTTCGGCACCGTCACCGGCCGGTGGTGCGACCGTGCGGCGCCGTCGCGGTCGCGGGTTCTCGCGTCGCCGGGCCGTGGTTCAGCCCAGCGTGCAGGCGAGCTGTGCCTTGACCGCGTTCCGGAGGTCCTCCTGGGCGCGGCAATGGCCGCTGTAGACGTCCTGCCACTGGGGGCTGATGAGGTGGACGTTCACGATCTCGGTCACGATGTTGACGTTCCCCTGGGCCACGATGGTGTTGTGCGCCACCGCCACCTGTCCCGTCGGGGCCGTCTGGGCGCCGATGACGCCGCCCTCACCGTAGACCAAGTTGGTGATCTTGGTGTAGACGGTCACCTCCTTGCCCTGGATGGTGTTGCCGACGATGGCAACCGGCCAGTCCTTGTAGTTGCGCTGCCAGTTGTTGTGGGTCTTCTGGTTCAGGGCGGTCACGGCGCCGTACCCCAGCTTGACGATCCAGCGGTGCGGGAGCACCGGGCGCCCGGCCGGGTGGTCGCGGGGCTGGGCGGGGTCGCCCAGCTCCACCTCGCTGTACAGGGCCTGGGTTCCGAGGTCCAGGCGCTCCGCAGCCGGGCCCGCCTGGGGCGCCGCGTCGGCCGGCGCGGCGACGCCGCCGGTGACGGCAAGGGCCGCGACCCCGGCGACCACGGCTGCCTTCCAGGTCCCGCCGGGCCGATGACTGATTGCCATTCCGCTACTCCTACGTTCTCATCGCTCAACGGATGCGCGGCACGCCGGACGCATCCGCCGCCGGGCACCGCCCGGCGCACACCACGGTCGCCGACTCCCTCCCCGCACCGCATCAGTCATTTGACTGCCGGTCACACTGGGGCCCCCGGACAGGCGCATCGTGGCCGGGGAGTCAGCCACCGCAGCGTGCTGTGGTCGCCGGCGGAGGCGGGGTGCGGGCGGGGGCAGGCGGGGACGGCGCGCGCCGTTCCGGGCGGACGGTCGGCACGGTACGGCACCGGGAGTTCCTCCTCGACGGCGGTGCCGAGGTCACCGCCGTGCAAACGCGGTTGTCACCACCGGTACCAGCGGCGTCGGCCACCGGCATCGTCGACGGTGCGGACCACGAAGCCGAGGAGCCACACCGCCAGGACGAACAGAGCCACCCACCACAACACCTTCAGCGCGAACCCCAGGCCGAAGAGCACGACGGCGAGCAGCAGTACGAGCAGAAGAGCACCCATGGATCGGTCATCTCCTTCGTCTGTTGTCCGTTGAGGACGTACATGCTGGTGACCCGATCGGCGGGATGTATGCCTCCGAAGCGGCCTGCGAATCCGGACAAGGGCCGGAACCCGCCCACCCATCGGCTGCTCCGGGGCGAGGATCCGGCGCCCGAAGGGCCACCCGCTTCGCCCTGGAGGACGCCGGGAGTACCGGTCGAGGGGGGAGTGTCGGTGCAGGCCGCGACTCGGTGCGATTTCTTGTTGGCGGACGCGGCGGCGGGGTAAAGATCCCCCAGGCCCTGTGACAGATCGCGTGGGCTGAGGAGCGGAGGAACCGTGGCAGACAGCCGTTTCAGTGAGACCATCGCCCAGCTGGAGGCGGAGCTTCCCGGCATCGAGGCCCGGCGGCGGCGCCTGGAGGACGAGCTGACCGCCGCTGTGGCGCGCGAGAACGCCGTACGCGGTGCCATCCAGAGCTTGCAGGCCCTGGCGGGACTGTCGGCCTCGCAGGACATCACGCCGGTGGGCAGTATTCGGGCGGAGACGGACGCCATCGCCGGGGAGCAGCCGCAGCAGATGGCGGCTGAAGCCGGGGCGGCGTCGGACCGGGCCCGGGAGCAGGCCGAGAAGACCGCCACGGGCACGGACAACACGGTCACGAAGACGGCGAGGAAGGCCACCGCGAAGAAGGCGGCGCCCGCGAAGAAGGCCACCGCGAAGAAGGCGGCGCCCGCGAAGAAGGCCAGCGCGAAGAAAGCCGCGGCGAAGAAGACCACCGGCGGCGCGCGACAGCGCACCACGGCGAAGAAGACGGCCGCGCCCCGGAGCACCAAGCCGGTGCGGACCGGCTCGGAGCCGGCCCCCGAGATGAGCGAAACGGCTGCTTCCGTGCCGGGCCGGCGAACGACCGGTGCCACGTCCGAGACCGTGTTGGCCGTGCTGGCCGACGCCCAGGGGCCGCTGCGCGCCCGGGAGGTGACCGCCCGGCTGGGAATCGAGGAGTCGGCGGACAACGTGAAGGCGGTGCGCACCATGCTGGAGCGCCTGGCCAAGGCCGGCCGGGCGCAGCGCCCGGGCCGTGGCCTGTACGCGCAACTGGAGGGCTGACCCGCGGGCCCAGTCCTGCCGACGGTCGGTTCGCGAGTCTGAGATGCCGGGAGCCGTCTGTGAGCGGGCCGGTGTGGCAGACCGCGACGAGGTACGGCGGGCAGTCGTACGGATGGACGAGTCCGATGCTGTGGCGGACACCGGGGGCCCAGCCGTTCCCCAGCGTTGCCGGGTGATCGTGGGGAGCGGAAAATGGGCATGGGAAGTGTGCCTCGGGAAGGATCTTCCGATGACTTGGCGAATCGAGGGGACGTATTTCGAGAACTGCAATTGCAACATGGTGTGCCCTTGCTCCACCTCCGGATTGACGGCTCCGGCGGACTACGACCGTTGCCATGTGCTCCTGGCCTTCCATATCGGTTCCGGTCAGGTCGATGACGTCGACGTGAGCGGCCTGACGGTCGCCGTAGTGGCCGACACCCCGCAGCTCATGAGCGAGGGCAACTGGCGCATGGGCATGTTCATGGACGAGACGGCCTCGCCGGAGCAGGCCGAGGCGCTCGGGGCGGTCTTCTCCGGTCAGCGGGGTGGCCCGATGGAGGGGCTCAGCCCGCTGGTCGGCGAGATGCTCGGGATGGAGGTCGTCCGGATCGACTACGTCGATGACGGCCGGCGTCACCGGGTGAGGATCGGCGACGCGGTCGACATGGAAGTCGAGGACTTCGTCTCACCTCTGGACGCGACCGGCAAGGGCATCAGGGTCAGCGGGGTGGGCTTCCCGGCGGACACCCTCGCGGCCGGGGTCGCTACCAGGTCGCGGGTGAACGCCTTCGGTCTCGTGTTCGAAAACGAAGGGAAGAACGCCTTCTCGGCGCCGTTCTCCTGGGCGGCCTGAACGTCGCCACCGCTTGCTCGACGGGCCCTCGCCCCGGCGAGTCGGCCTGGATGGCCGCTCTGGCCGGCACCGTGTTCCTGGAGAAGACCCGGCGCCATGGCAAGGCGCTCATGGGGCAACCAGCAGCCCTGGCCAGGCCGTTCTCAGTCCGAGTTCGGGACTGCCGGTGAACAGGCCGGACTGCGTGACGTCGAGTGCGCGAAGGTGCGACGGTAGGCGGTGGGGGTGGTGTCCAGTGTGCGCCGGAAGTGCAGCCGCAGGTTGGCTGCCGTGCCCAGTCCGCAGTCCCGCGCCACCTGCTCCACCGAGCGGTCCGTGGTTTCCAGCAGTTCCCGCGCCCTGCCGAGCCGGGCGTTGAGCATCCACTGCAAAGGGGTCGTGCCCGTCTCGTCGGTGAAGCGGCGCATGAAGGTGCGCTGCGAGAGGCCCGCGTGCCGGGCGAGCACGCGCAGCGTGAGCGGCTCGCCGAGCCGCTGCAGGGCCCATCCGCGGGTACCGGACAGCGATGCCTCACCGGCCACCGCGACGGGAGCCGGCACGTACTGGGCCTGCCCGCCGTCCCGGTGTGGGGCGGCGACCAGACCGCGGGCGATCTGGTTGGCCACCTCCGCACCCAGGTCGCGGCGCACGATGTGCAGGCACAGGTCGATGCCGCAGCACACCCCGGCGGAGGTGAGCACGTCGCCCTCGTCGACGTAGAGCACGTCGCGGTCGACCGTGACGGCCGGGAAGCTCTGTTCGAACTCGTCGATGTGCTTCCAGTGGGTCGTGGCGTGCAGTCCGTCCAGGACGCCCGCCGCGGCCAGCGCGAAGGCGCCCGTGCAGATCGACACCACACGCTTGCCCCGCTCGCGGGCTCCGGACAGTGCGTCGAGCACGGCGTCCGGCAACGGGAGGACCGGGTCGAATCCCGGCACGATCACGGTGTCGGCGGCGCGCACCTGCTCCAGCCCCCCGTCGGCGACCAGGGCGAAACCCGCGCTGGTGACCACCTTCGCCTCCAGCGCGCACAGGTCCATCACGTAGGCGGTTTCCGGCCGGGTGGTGAAGATCTGCGCCGGGATCGCCAGGTCGAGTGGGGTGACCCCGTCCAGCGCCAGGACCGCGACTCGATGCACTGTCATGGCAAGATCCTAGCGAAGATGGGAAATTTTGCCTCTCACCAGGTCAGGGCGGTCGCGGCCAAGCTGAAGACATGACCGCACCTACCCACGAGGCGACCGACGACCTGATCACGCTGCCCGGCACACCGCTTGCCGACGCCGTCATGAACCTCATCCGACCGGTGGAAACGCCGTCCGTCTTCAACCACAGCATCCGCAGCTACCTGTTCGCCCGGCTGGTCGCCGGCCGCCTCGGTCTGGCCGTCGGCCACGACTACCAGGACGACCTGTTGTTCGCCGCGTGCGCGATGCACGACCTCGGCGTGGCGTCGGACGGCCCGCACAGCCAGCGGTTCGAGGTGGAAGGCGCCGACCGGGCCGCCGCGTTCCTCGTCGACCGCGGCGTACCCGCGACCGATGCCGACCAGGTCTGGCAGGCCATCGCCCTCCACACCTCCCCGGGTATCGCGGAACGCCGCGGCACTCTGTGCGTGCTCGTCCGCGAAGGCGTCGCACTCGACTTCGGCGGCCCGCTGGGCGCCGACCACGTCGACGCCGTCACCGACGAGCAGGCCGACGCCGTGCACGCCGCCTATCCACGGCTGGACATGATCCGCTCGCTCACCGACGCGATCGTCGCGCAGGCCGCGAAGAACCCGAAGAACGCACCCCGGTACACCAGCCCCGGCGAATTCCTCCGGGAACGCGAGACCTTCGGCCGGACCCGGCTGGAGCACGCCTGCCGTTCGTCCCGCTGGGGCAACTGATCCCAGGACTCCACGACCCACGACCCCGTCAACCACGAGCAAGGAAGCAGTGCACATGACCGTCCACACCGTCGCGGTTCCCGAGGGCAACCCGGTCTTCGGGCAAACCACCAGCGCCTTCGCGAGCTTCGGCTATTCCGCCGCGGTCCGCGCGCACGGCCTGCTGTTCATCGCCGGAACGATCGGTCGCCGAGTCGACGGAACCATCCCGGACACCATCGAAGAGCAGACCGAGATCGCCGTCCGGAAGATCGAGGAGATCCTTCGACTGGAGAACCTCGACACGTCCGCCCTCGTCGACGTCACCAGCTACCACGTCGACATCCGCCGGCACCTGCCCGGCTTCGTCGAGGCCAAACAGCGCCTCGTCAAGGCGCCCTACCCGACCTGGACGATCATCGGGGTCAGCGGCCTCGCCAGCCCGGGGCTCCTCGTCGAGATCCGCGCGACCGCCGCGTATCCCGACGCGTCCCGGTAGACCGCCGCTCCTGGGCCCGCCTCCGGGCCCCGGAGCCCGTCACGACAGAGGTTTCCCCTCGATCCGGCGGCACACGGCTGCTGTCGGCCGGATCTGCGCGCTCAGCCGCGGAGCCGCACCGGCAGGCGCGTCAGCCCCCGCAGCATGGTGCTCGGCCGCCACAGGAGGTCGGCCGGGTCGGCGTCGAGGGCGAGACCGGGGTGTCGCTCGATCAGGGTGCGGAGCGCGATGGCGGCTTCGACGCGGGCGAGCGGGGCGCCGAGGCAGTGGTGGATCCCGTGGCCGAACGCGAGGTGCCCGGCGGTTTTGCGGTGGAGGTCGAACCGGTCCGGGTCGGGGAAGTGGCGCGGGTCGCGCGAGGCCGCCGCCAGGGAGACCAGGACGCTGTCGCCTGCCGGGACGGTGGTGTCGCCGATCCGCACCGGTTCGGTGGCGAAGCGGAACGCGGTGGACTCCACCGGGCCGTCGTGGCGGAGCGTCTCCTCGATGGCGGCGTCGACGAGGCCGGGATCGGCGCGTACGGCGGCGAACTGCTCGGGGTGGGCGAGCAGGGCGAGGGCCGTGCCCGAGATGAGGTTCACGGTGGTCTCGTGGCCTGCGACGAGGAGGAGGAACGCCATCCCGATAAGTTCCTCGGCGGACAGTCCGTCGGCCGGCGCGGAGACGAGCGCACTGAGCAGGTCCCGGTGCGGGTCGCTCCGGCGTTCCTCGATGAGCGCGGTGAGGCGGTCGGTCATGGCTCCGACCGCGGTGCCGGCGGCCTCGGCGGAGGTGGGCGCGACCAGCTCGGTCGACCAGGCGTGGAAGCCGTCGCGGTCTGTCTCCGGTACGCCGAGCAGTTCGCAGATGACGGTCATCGGCAGCGGCAGTGCGTAGGAGGCGACGAGGTCGAGGGAGCCCGCGGCGGCGGGCAGCGCCCCGAGCAGCGTGTCGGCGATCTCCCGGATGCGCGGGCGCAGTGCCCGGATCCGGCCGGCCGTGAACTCCCGGGCGACCAGCCCGCGCAGTCGGGTGTGCCGGGGCGCGTCGCTCTGGAGCATGTTGACGCCGATGGCGTGGCCGCCGTCGTCGGCCCACGAGGAGGAGTGCCGGATGTCGTTGCTGAGCCGGGGATCGGTCAGCGCGGCCCGGGCCTCGTCACGGGCGACGACCAGCCACGCCTCGCCGGACGCCGGGACGAGTACCCGGTGCACCGGCCCCTTCGCGCGGAGCGCCGCGTAGACGGGGTACGGGTCGGTGGTGACGTCGAGGCCCGCGGGGGCCAGGTCCTGGAGCGTCGGAGCAGGCATGTGTGTGCGTCCCCTCTGGAAACGGGGAGGGATCCCCGGATGTGGGTCGACCCTATCAAAACGGGGATCCCTCCCCACTTCTGACGGTGGCCGGATCACCGCCCGTCGCCGGCCCGTCGCCGCGATGATCGACGGGGCCTCCCGGGATGACGGAAGTCGGGGACGGACCCGACAGCAGTCACATGACTGATTCCGTGCGCATGCCGGTCCGTCAGATTTGGAGCCGCGGCCGAACCGGCCGACGGTGCCCGCAGCGCCGCTCGTACTCCGGTGGTGCGCTGTCGGTCGGGCCCTCGGATCTCCGGCAACCCGCCGCCGGTGGTCACCGGGCGTCGCGGACGAGTGAACCTTCCGACTCACACCACAAGGAGGAGCAGGGCTGTGCGTTCCATCACCGGTCCAGTGACGGCACCCATTGCGTCCGGGCGCTTTCCCCTGCTCGGCCACCTGCCGCAACTGGCCGTCAAGCGGGTGGAGTTCCTGCAATCGGTCAGGTCGCAGGGCGACATCGTCAGGATCTTCCTCGGAACTCGACCGGTCTTCGTCCTGAACGCACCGGAGGCCGTCCACGACGTCCTCCTGACCCAGAGCAGGAAGTTCGCCAAAGGCCTGCTGTTCGACGTCGCGCGGCCCTTCATCGGCAACGGCATCATCACGTCCGAGCGGGACTTCCACCGTCGCCAACGGCGCGCGCTCCAACCGGCCTTCCACCGGGACAGCATCGCCGCGTTCGTCGGCACGATGACCGACATCGCCGAGGAGCAGGTGGCTGCCTGGCGCCCGGGCGAGGTGATCGCCATGGATCTGGTGATGCGCCGGATGATGACGGTCATGCTCGTGGCGACCCTGTTCAGCACCGAACGCCCGGACGGTGCCGCGGCCGTCGCCGAACTGGGGGAACAGGTCGCCGAGCATCTGACGACGGTGATGCGCGGGGTCTTCGTGGGCACGGTGCTGCCCGCGCCGATCGCCTCCTCACCGGCGTTGGGGCACCGCAAGTACCTGGCCGCGGCGGCGGCGCTGGGCGAGCTCGCGGACACCGCCGTCCGGCAGGCCCGCCTGGACCCCACCGACCGCGGAGACCTGCTGTCGATCATGTTCGCGGGCACGCCGGGGAATCCGCAGGGGATGACCGACGCGGAGGCCCGCGACGAGCTGCTGTCCCTGCTCATGGCCGGTGCCGAGACCACGTCGACCACCCTGTCCTGGGCGCTCCACGAACTCGGCCGGCGACCGGAGCTCACCCGGCGGATCAGGGCCGAGTGCGACGCGCTGCCCGAGGGCGCCCTGCCCGGCGCCGCGACGCTCCCCTTCACCGACCGGTTCCTGCGGGAGGTGCTCCGGCTGCACCAGCCCAACTGGCTGCTCATGCGGCGCGCTCTGGAGCCGGTGCGGGTCTGCGGAGTCGAGCTCCCACAGGGGGCCGAGCTGGTCTACAGCGCCGTGACGATGCACCGGGACCCGGCGTACTACCCGGACCCGCTGCGGTTCGACCCGGACCGGTGGCTCGGCCGTACCGAGAAGGACCTTCCGCCGGGAGCGTACGTCCCGTTCGCCCTGGGCAACCGGAAGTGCATCGGCGACCACTTCGCGATGACGGAGATGCTGGTCGTCCTCCGCTCGATCGTCTCGCGGTGGCAGCCCCGCCCGGTCGAGGGGCACCGGGTCCGGCCGGTGGTCCAAGCGCTGATCCGGCCCGATGCGCTGCCCATGCGAGTCTCACCCTGGCCGGCCGACCGCACCGGCCCCGTTTCCCCGGAGTGCACCACGCCATGACCTCGACGCCAGAGCCCTCGTCCGTGGATCCGGGGCCACCGGCCCCGGCACCGGCGCCGGATCCCCTCCCCTTCCCGCACCGGATCAGCTCGGACTTCCGGGCGGCCCACGACCGTCACCTCGTCTGGCCGAAGTCCTTCGGCCTCCTGACCTCGGCGGCGGCGGAGGCCCACCACCTCAAGGGCCAGTTCCCGCTGATCGCGGCCATGTTCTATCCGAACGCGACCGGAAGCGAACTGGACATCGGAGTCGACCAGCAGAGCTGGTACTTCCTCTTCGACGACGCACTCGACGAACAGTGGGGCCGGTCGCCCGATCGGGTCCGCCACCTCGTCGGACTCGTCAAGGAGGGCACCACCGGCGAGGTGGCGCCGCTGCCCCTGGCCGGTGCCTTCGCCGACATGCGGCGACGCAGCTGCCGGGACATGCCCGAGGACTGGATCCGGCGATCGGCGGCCCACTGGGCCTCCTACCTCGACCACCACGTCCACGAGGCGCGCAGCCGGCAGACCGGCACGCCCATGTCGCTGAGTGCGTACCTGCGCATCCGGCGGCACACCATCGGCGTGGCACCGGTCATCGACCTCGCCGAGCGCCTGTCCTCGTGCGTCCTGCCGGACCACCTGTACGCGCTGCCGCACCTGTCGGTCATGCGCGAGATGACGAAGACCTTCATCATCTGCGACAACGACATCGTCTCCCTCGGCAAAGACGCGGCACTGGGTGAGCAGAACAACCTGGTGCTCTGCCTGGAACGGGACCACGGGCTCTCCCGGCCGCAAGCGATCGACCAGGCGCTCCGTCACCAGACCGACGCCCTGGAACTGTTCACCGGTGCCCACCGGGCCCTGCTCGGCGACACGGCGACGGGCCACCTCGACCCGGCCGAACGCGACCTGCTCCGGCGCTACTGCACGGATGCACTGCAGACCACCATCCGCGGCGCCCACGACTGGCACCACGCCTCCACCCGGTACCGCGGGTAGCGGGCGGCGCTTCCCGTCTGCCCGGCCCCAGGAGGCCGCCCCCAGTCGACGACGCCTTGCAGTCATTCGGGGCCGGGGTGGACGATGAGACAGTAGAAGTGGACGTGGCCATGACGACGGATTCCCACTCCTTCCAGAGTCCCGACTGCCGAAGCCTGTTTCGCCTCGGCAGACAGGTGTGACGGGGCCGGCGCCGGGTTCGGGCGGCCGCAGCCGGTCCATAGGGAGGCATCATGGCGGTGAGACATCGGCCGACGGATATCGCTGAAGACCCGGGGCGGCTGGACCGGCAGGGCGGACGCAATGTTCTCACCTCGTTCGACCCGAGATCATTCGTCGAGCATGCGGCTTGGCGGCGTCTGTCGGATGTTCTGGAGCGTGGTGGCGGGGGGAACTACGCCATTGCTGGGCCTCGCGGCACGGGAAAGACCTGGATGATGTTCAGGGCGTCGGCATGGGCGAACGACAAGGGCGGCTTGGGGGTCACGTTCCAAGGGCAGGGCGATCATCCCCCCATGGACTTCGTGGCGTCTCTCACGGAGACCCTCGCGACCGCCTTCGAGGAGTGGTACGACGCTCGCTCCGGACGGCCGGTTCGTCTCGTACGTCGGAGGATCGCCATCCTGACAGCATCCGGGTTGCTGCTTCTCTACCTGGCGCTCGTTGCGCTCAACGTAAACGGCTCGTTCTTTTCCGGGATCACATGGCTGGACATAGGATACGACGGAATAGCTCTCGCGCTCTTTCCGGCGGGAACTGCCGCATGGCTCTTGATTATTGCCTTCCGTTATCGAAGAGAGTTCCGGGACGGTGCGGGCCGCGTCCGGTGCCGGGCCGTGGAGATGCGGCGCCAGATGAGATATGTCACCAGTCTCCGGGAGACTTCTGAAATCGGTGCGGAAGCGGGCCGTGCAGGCCTGATCGCCAGATTCAGGCACGCTTCTGAGATGGATCTAGTCGAGCGGCCGTCGACACTGAGCGGACTCGTCCAAAACTTTCGCGGATTTGCCTCGGAAGTCAGTGGCGTCGTCGGAGAACTGGTCATCTGTATCGACGAACTCGACAAAATGAGAAACCCTACAGATGTCGCCGATCTGCTCCGCCATGTCGAAGGGGTTCTGGAGATCCCGCGGGTCTTCGTCATCGTGGCGCTATCGGAGGGCGCCGTATACTCCGGTGCCTACGGCTCCGCCGTACCGTCGGACGGATTCGACAGCGACAACTGCTTTGATCAGGTGTTCTGCCTGGACGTCTTCGTACCGAGTCTGGCGGTCGAGGTGATCCGGGCGAGAGGAGGCCTGAGCAGCCCTGAAGCCGTGCGCACCGCGTGCGTGCTGGCGGGAGGAGCTCCACGGGAATTCGTCCGCAAGGTCGAGGAAATCGATTCCTGTGGCGCCACCACGGTCGCTGAAGTGGCGACCGCGGTCGCCCGGGCGGAGATCGACACCTTCAAGCGGGCACTCTTCGGCACGCACGACGACGGGACGTCGTCACCCCGCCTGGACCAGGACAAGCTCACCGTCCACCTACTCCTTTCCGACTGGGACGGCGCCAGGTCCTCCGGGGCCGGTGCTCTGGCGTGGACCCCGACGTCGGCTCTCCGCTATTGGACGATCGACGGCACGTCACGGCAATGGCGGGAACAGTTCGAAGAACGGTGGCAGGGTCTTCTGGTGAGACTCGCGGTGGCAGGCGTCCTCATGCGCGACACCGAGGGCGCCCTGGTCAAGCGCGACCTGGACTCGCTCCAGTCGATCGTCTGCACCTCCTTCCAGTCGGCCCTGGTCGCCCGTGCGCTGTTCCTGGAGGACTTCCGCGAACGCAACCGCAGAGAATCGGCGGGTAGCGCAGCGTAGCGAGCCCCACATGCCGCGGGGTGAGCGGCGGTCGCACCGCGGTGTCGGTGGCGTCGCGGTTTCACGAGGTGGTGAGCGTGGCCAGGGCGTCCTGGGCGCAGGCGGTGGCGGCGGCTTCGGCGTCGGTGGGCGGGATGTCCTTCAGGGTGAACCCGGAGAGGGTGTGTGCTTCGTAGCGGATGGTGATGAGCGCGTTGCGCTGGAGCACCACGAGGTCGACGTGGCCGAAGCCGCTGATGGTGGTGTAGAGGAGGGTTGCCTTCTCCCCCAGGCCGGGAACGGCGTGGTCGTCGGTGATCTTCATGCCGGCGGTGGCCGCCAAGGTCCGGTCGCTGGACAGTGTTTGCTGGTAGACGCGGTCGGCGAGCGGGGACAGTGTGACCCAGACCTGCACTGTGGTCAGGCCGGAGGTCCTGCTGTCCCAGCCCCCGGTCGCGGACGTCGCGCCCCCGACGGGCTTCTGCTCGGTGCAGGCGGCTCCCTTCGCGTAGCGGTCGACCGTCTCGGGCCGCAGGAGCGCGCAGCCCGCGACGACGGCGGTGTAGGGCGCCGTGCTCGGGGTCGCCGGGCCGGAGGACGCGGGTGTGGCCGTGGCGGTCGGCGTGGTCGCGGCGGTCGTCGTCGGGGTGACGAGGTTGGCCACCAGGCCCAGGACGAGCGCTGCGGTGCCCGCGCCGGCCGTGATGCCGCCGAGCAGCCAGGTCCACCGACGGTTGGGTCCGGCCGGGCGCAGGTCCGCCGGGTCGGGGAGGGTGGCGGGAGTGGCCTGTGCCGGCAGGGGGCGTGTGCTCGGGAGGGTCGGCAGCGGCTGCGTGGCGGGTGGGGTGTCCTCGATCTCGGCCATCTCGTGATGAACCTTTCGGGGCCTGTCAGCTGGCTGACAGGTGATAGGCGGTCAGGGTGGGCCCGTAGCCGAGCAGGAGGAGCGAGTCCTGGGTGAGGGTTTGTGGGGCCCCCGGCTGCCGGGCGAAGGTCTGGTGCCACTGCGGGGTGCCGGCGGCGCTGGTGAGGGACTGCAGGGTGATTCCGCCGGCGGCGGTGGGCGCGGTGACGAGGACCGAACCTCCGGTAGCGCCCCGTACGGTGGCGGCGCCCTGCGCTGACGGCCAGGTCCAGGTGGTGTTCCCGGTGTGCAGGTCGACGCCGGACGCACCCTGCGGGCCGCCGGTCACGACGACGGCGCCGTCGTCCGCGCACCCGGTGACGGCGCCGGTGTGCGAGCCGATCCAGAGGCGGGCGCCCGCGGTGTCGAAGGCCGCGGTCACGGTCCGGCCGTCGGTGGCCGTCGCCGCGGCCACGGGCAGACAGGTCACCACGCCCTGGCGGAGCGAGAGCGAACCCAGGTACGCACCGGTGAACATGGTCGCGGAGGCCGGTGGAAGACCGCTGGGCACGCTCCAGTTGCTGGTTCCGTTCTGGCCGTCCACGGCGGCGAGGGCGAGATCGGCGGCCAGGGCGTAGAGCCGGCTCCCGCTCGGCGGCGCGTACAGGTCTTGGGCGTCGAGCGACCAGCGTGGGCGTCCGGTCGCGCTGTCGAGTGCCACGAAGCGGAAGGCACCGCCGACGGCCCGGTCCAGGTCTCCGAGGAGCGTGACGATCAGCAACCCCGCCGAGGGCATGCCCTGGATGCGGTAGGAGGTGCCCAGCGCCGTACCGCTCCACAGCCGGCGCCCTCCGGCGGCGTCGTAGCCGTGCAGTGCTCCGTCGGGTCCGGTGACCAGCAGCAGGCCCGGCAGCGGCAGGGCGACGGACTGCGCACCGGGAACCGTGTCGGACGATCGCCAGAGCGTGGCACCTGTGTGGGCGTCGTGTGCCTGCACCACGCCGCCCGGGTCCACGGACCACACCCGGCCGCCGTCGCCGACCGGGAGCGTCCCGGCCTCCGTGGTGCTGTTCCACAGCACCCGTCCGTCGGAGCGGTCGTAGCCGACGGTCCCGGTGCGGTCCGCGCACACCACCGACGCCGGGCCGCAGCCGACCGGCGCCATGCCGGCCCGGGGGAGCGCCACCGACCAAGCCGTCGGGGGCGCCCCCGACGTGCCCGGCCACAGCACGCGGGTGACACCGCCCGCGGCGGCGGTGGCGAGCAGTGCTCCGCCGAGGACGAGCAGCCGGCGCCGGGTGCCGTTCGGATCGTTCAGTACCCGGGCCAGTTCGCGCTCACGTCGGCGTACGGTCCGCTCGGCCTCTCCCAGCCAGTCGGTGCCGACCGCCGGGCCGTACCGGAAGGCCTCGGTGAGCTCGGCCGGTGCGGGCCGCCGGGCCGGATCGCGGTCCAGACAGCGCACCAGCAGTCCCGTCAGCTCCGGTGGAACCCCGTCCAGGTCCGGAGGCTCCTCGGAGGCCCGGTAGATCAACACCGCGGGCGGTCCCTCGCCGAAGGGCGCGCGGCCGGTCGCGGCGAAGGCCAGCACGGCGCCGAGTGAGAACAGGTCGCTGGCGGGGGTGAGGTTCAGCCCTGCCGCGTGTTCGGGAGACATGAACCCGGGGGTGCCGATGATCCGGCTGTTCGCGGTGGGCAGCGCGTCGGCCGTCGGCTTGCTGATGCCGAAGTCGATGACCCGCGGTCCGTCCCGGGCGACCAGGATGTTCGAGGGCTTCAGGTCCCGGTGGATGATCCGGGCGCGGTGGATCGCGGCGAGCGCCTCGACCAGTCCCGCTCCCAGGGTCTGCAGCGCGGGCCCGGCGAGCGCGCCGTGCCGCGCCACGGCCTGGTGCAGCGACGGCCCGGCGACGAACTCGGTGGCCAGCCAGGGCACTTCCGCCTCGGTGTCGGCGTCCACCACGGCCACGGTGTAGGCCCCGTTGACCGACCTGGCCGCCGCCACCTCCTGGGCGAACCTGCGCCGGAACTCGACGTCGGTCGCGTACTGCTGCTGCACGGTCTTCACCGCGACGGGGCGTCCGCTGCCGGTGGCGGCCAGGTAGACGGCGCCCATGCCCCCCGCGCCGAGGTTGCGCAGGATGCGGTACGGGCCGACGCTCTGCGTGCTCATGCGCCACCGACCCGAAAGGCGCGCAGGGTGGTGGCGGAAGCGCAGTAGAGCGTCGTGCCGTCGGTCGCGGTGGTCCACCGGCCCTCGTCGGAGGCCGCCCGCACCGTCCAGCGGACCGCGCCACTGGCGGCGTCGAGGACGGCCGCTCCGAACGGCCCCTTGGACAGGGGGACACCGAAGAAACCGTCACCTGCGGACGGCGTCCGGAAGTCACCGTCCCCGCCCGGATCGGTCACCGCCGCGACGGTGGAGTGCCACAACCCCTTGCCGGTCGTGACGTCCAGGCAGTAGGCCGTGCCCAGGGCCCCGGACAGCAGCAGCCTGCCGGTGCCGAGTGCACAGCCGAAGACCGCCTGCGGAACCGGGGGAGCCGTCCAGCGCTGCCGCCCGGTGGCCGGTTCCAGGGCCACGACCGACTGGCCGTCGACCACCACCAGCAGGTCGCCGGCACGCATCAGCCGTGAGGGCACCGAGGCGCTCCCGGCCGTGAGGCCGGCGGCCTGCCACTGGGAGGCGCCGGTTCGCAGGTCCAGCGCATGCAGGACGTCCCCGTCCAGGTAGTAGCACCTGCCGTCGGCGACCAGGCCCATCGAGCTGCCGGAACCGCCGAGCAGGGACTCCATGTGGCGGGCCGTGCCCACCGCCATGTTCTGGGCGACCTCGTGTTGCCACAACACCTCCCCGCTGCCCAGGTCGGCCCCGACGACGACTCCGCCGCCGGTGTCGGACGTCTGCCGGGCCGTCACCACGGTCCGGCCGTCCGCGCCGAAGACCCGCAGGCTCATCGCGGCGTACATGTGCTGCTCGGGCGGCACGGCGAGCGGGATCCGGTGGTCCTCGGCCGCAGCGTTCAGCCACACCAGGCTCGTGAAGTCCGTGGACGTCCCGTAGAGCAGTCCGTTCTGCGCCTGGAACATCTGGACGTCCTGCCGGGACCACGCCGGACGCCCCGTAGAGCCGTCGAGGCCGGTCGCGCCCAGCCCCTCGCTCCACCACACCGGCGTTGACCCGAGGACGGACAGCTGATGGTCGACCGTCACACCGCTGAACGGCCGGCTCCACAGCGGGGCCGGAGCTTCGGGCGAGGGGCTCGCGCCACCGGTGTCGGCTCCCCACGCGTCCACGGGCTTGCCGACCGTCGCCGTCCCGGCGGCCACCCGTGCCCGACGGGTGAGCAGCAGCGGCACACCGACGGCGGCGGCCGCACCCGCGCCGAGCCCGGCACCGAGGCCGAACAGACCGCGACGGCTGAGCGACTGCCAGGTCCGCACCGGCAGCGCGGGCGGGTCGGCGGGCGGCGCGGCCAGGTCGATCCCGGCCTGCCGCTCCCGGGCCTCAAGGTCGGCCAGCAGTCCCGGACTCAGCAGGGCCGCCGGATCGGCGGGAGCCAGTGCGGCCAGCACGGCCGCCGCGACGGGCCGCCGGGCCGGGTCCTTGTCCAGGCACGCGGCCACCAGGGGGCCCAGCGCGGCGGGCACTCCGGAGAGGTCGGGCCACTCGTACACCACTCGCCGGTTGATCTGCGCGGGCTCACCGGTGCCGAACGGGGTACGGCCGGTGAGCGCGTACACCAGCAGGCAGCCGAGCGAGAACACGTCCGACGCGGCGTGGGTGACGGACGCGGAGACGATGCGCTCGGGCGCGATGTATCCGGGCGTGCCGCACACCATGCCCGTCCGGGTCAGGTGAACGGCGTCGAACGCACGGCTGATCCCGAAGTCGATGACGCGCGGGCCGTCCCGCGCGATCAGCACATTGCCCGGCTTGAGGTCACGGTGCACCACTCCCACCGCGTGGATCGCGGCCAGCGCCTCCGCCAGGGCGGCCCCCAACGCCCGTGCACCCGCCTCACCGAGCGGTCCGAACCGCATGACCACCTCGCCGAGCGACGGCGCAGGCAGGTACGCCGTGGCCATCCAGGGCCGGGAGCCGCGCGGCTGCGCATCCACCACGGGCGGCGTGTGGAACCCCGTCACCCGCCTGGCGGCCTCCACCTCCTGCCGGAACCGGTCCCGGAACTGCGGGTCCTCGGCGTACTCGGGCCGGATGACCTTCACCGCGAGCAGCCTCAGCCCGGGCGAGCGGGCGAGGTACACCATCCCCATACCGCCCTCGCCCAATGGCCGCAGTAGCTGATGGGGGCCCACGAACACGGCCGGCTGCGCCTTCATGCCTTTGGTGCCACCTTTGGCAGCCACCACGCCTCCCCCAGTGCGTCACCGCCGTCGCGGACGGACCGACAGACAGCGTGACATGGACGACGCACCCGGCGAATCCCTTCCCCACTATTGGGGACGCCCGTCCGCCGACCGGGCAGACCGGAGACGCCCGACTCGCCGCTCGACAAGCCGGGATGAGAGCCACGCGCTCCGGAGGACCACGGACGGCGAACCGGCGAACCGGCGAACCGTTTCAGCGGGACTCGCCACGACAGGACACCGACGGCGACAGCTCCGGACGGCGACCGCCCCCGCCGGCGACAGCCCCCGACGGCGACCGCTCAGCCGGCGCAGCTGTAGCCGAAGGTGGTCGACCCGCTGAGTCGCTGGGGGGCCAGCACCTCGACGGTGGCGGTCGCGCGCAGGGTGCCCGGGCCGTCGAAGGTCCAGCGCAGCACCAGGTCCACCCGGCGCTCGCCGGACTGCACCGGCTGCACGAGTTCGCCGGAGGACGTCCCGTCGCTGCGCAGCCAGCGGTAGCGGACGGTGCCGGGGTTGCCGTTCGTGGTGACCGACGCGGTGAGGACGGCCGTCCCACCGCAGGTCGGTCCGGCCGCCGGGGCGGCGGTGACGGAGACACCGGTGAGGTCGAGCGGCGGATCGGCATGGCAGCGGGTGAGCAGCACGGCCAGCAGGACGAGCAGGACGGCGGCCCAGACCAGCCAGCCGAAGGCCCGGCGTCGACGGGCCGGCGGTACCGGCCCGCCGGTCGACGCCGGGCCGCGCCACACCGCGGCGGCCTGCGGCGGCACGCCGGGGCCGATGCGGCGTAGCTCCGGCGCGGGCGTGGGAGGTGCGGCAGGTGTGGGAGGTGGAGGGGCGGAAGGTACGGGGGCCGGCGGGGCGGGGGCGGGGGCGGAGTCCCAGACGGTGGGGTCCAGGAAGGTGGCGCTCTCGTGGTCGTCGTCTGCGAGTGCGGGGGGCGGCTGCACGGGGGCGGGCCGGGCGGGGGTGGTGCCCCAGACGGTGGGGTCGAGGAACGTGGCGCTCTCGTGGTCGTCCGGGGCGGGTCCGCCTCGGCCGAACGGTGCGGTGTGGCCGGGCGCGCCCGGGGAGAGGCGCTCGGTCGGGTCCTGGTCGGGTGCGGATCCGGACGGTGGCACGGGGAGACCTCCTGGGGGCGGTGGCGTGCGGATCAGCCGGGCTCGTGGCAGGACGGGGAGTACAGCTCCCGGTAGGCCGTCGGGGTGCTCCCGGCCGCCGGTGTGGTGGACACCCGGACGCCCCACTGGAGACGGCCGTCGCCGGTGCCGAACTGGTGGCGGACGGTCAGTGTGGCGCGACCGGTGCCGAGTTTCACGATGTCGGTGGCGACGGTCTCGCTCGGGAACGTGGGG
This sequence comes from Kitasatospora sp. NPDC096140, assembly GCF_040303045.1. Classification (NCBI taxonomy): domain Bacteria; kingdom Bacillati; phylum Actinomycetota; class Actinomycetes; order Kitasatosporales; family Streptomycetaceae; genus Kitasatospora; species Kitasatospora sp. NPDC096140. The sequence goes on along the minus strand of NZ_JBEOUW010000033.1, from coordinate 35,944 downwards.
GCCGAGTTGTGCATCCAGCTGAGGACGAGCGTGGCGCCCGGCGGGCCGGAGGTGACCACGGTGACGGTGGCCTGGATGCCGTAGCCGCCGTCGCAGGCGATCGAGTCGACGTTCACCGACGCCACCCGGACCGGCGGCGGGGTGGTGGTGGGCGGAGTGCCGGCCGGGGGCGTGGTGGGCGGGGTGGAGCGGCTCGGAGGGGGGCTCGTCGGGGCGGTCCGGGGTGGTGGCGGCGGTGGCGGCGGGGGCGCGGCGGTCGTGGGACCGGTGGGCGCACGTGACGGCGTGGGGGCGGGCCGCCCGCTGGGGCCGGGACCGGGGCCGGGGCCCGTCGTGGGGGTGGGGCCCGGCGCCGGGTCGGTAGTGGGCGGGCCGGAGGGGGAGGACGTGGGGGAGAGGGTCGGCGAGGGCGAGGGCGACGACGAGCGCGAGGGCGAGGGCCGCCCGGTGGGGGAGGGTGTCGGGCCGGGCGGCGGGGCGCTCGACCGGGTCGGGTCCAGGGAGGTGGTGATCCAGGGCATCGGACTGCCCGTCAGCGTCCGCGCGCCCCGGTCGGTGACGCCGGCCAGCGCGACCCCGCCGATGACGGCCAGCGCCAGGCCGCCGGCTACCGCGCCCACCGTCAGCCGGGCCCGTCTTCGCAGGAGCGGTCGCCGTACGCCGGTGGGAGCGGTGGGAGCCGCGGGGCCGGCGGGCGCGACGACGGCTCCGACGAGCCGGGTGTGCGCGAGCGCCGTCGTCCCGGCGGGCGCGGGGCCGCCGGGGCCCCGGGGCAGCAGCAGGGCCAGCAGGGCGACCAGCGCGGCGAGGTCCTCGTGGCCGCGCTCCTCCCACCGCCCGCCGTAACCGGCCGTCGCGGCCCGGTCGAGCAGCCGGACGAACTCGGCCGCGCCGGCCGGCCGGTCCTGCGGCCGTTTGGCGAGCCCGGCCAGGACCAGCGGGCGGACGTGGTCGGGCACCAGCTCGTCGGGGATCCGGGACTCCTGGTGCTGCACGGCGAGCGCGCCGATCGTCCGCCCGGTGAAGGGCCGCTCGCCGGTCAGGCACTCGAAGAAGGTGACGGTGGCCGCGTAGACGTCGGCGGCGGGCGAGGCCGGGGCGCCGGCCCACTGCTCGGGCGCCAGGTAGGCGGGGGTGCCGGAGACGTCGCGGTCGGATCCGCGGGGGACGGCGATGCCGAAGTCGACCAGCTTGGAGGTGCCGTCGGTGGCGACCAGGACGTTGGCGGGCTTGTAGTCCCGGTGCACCAGCCCGGCCGCGTGGGCGGCTGCCAGCCCCAGGAGGGAGCCCTTGAGGACGACCAGCGCCGCCTCGGGCGTGGTCGCCCCCTCCTCCTTGAGCAGCGTGCGCAGGGAGACGCCGTCGACCAGCTCCATCACCAGGGCCGCGTGCGGCCCGCCCTCGACGTACTCGTAGAGCCGGGTGACGTACGGGGAGTCGAGCCGGGCCAGCGTCTGTGCCTCGGTGCGCAGGGCGGGGCCGGCGGCCGCGTCGTGCAGGTACTTGATGGCGACGGGTGTGCCGGTGAGGTCGTGGTGGGCGAGCACCACGCGACCGGCGGCTCCCGCGCCGAGCTCCCGCAGGTGGGTGTAGTCCGGCAGCTGCCAGTCGCCGGGTTCCCGCACCGCCTCGTCGTCCATCGCCGACCCCCACGCCTCGTCCCGTCCGGTGGCCGCCGACCGGACCGCGGCCGCTGCGACCGACGCGGCCGCGCAGGCCCGGGGTTCCCCCGTGCGGCGCCGTCCGAACCGCCGGTGCGGCGGGGCGGGCACGGGCGGGGACGTTCCCGCAGGCAGACCGCCCTACCCGATCGGCCGACGATCGGAAACACACGGGCGCACGGGGGAGTTGTGCGCCGCCGTGGCCCGCGCCGGGGGCGGCGCCGCACCCCGGGCCTGGTGACCGGCCGCACCCCGGGCCGGTCGCCCGGGCGGGAGCGTGCCACGCGCAGGTGCGGGCGTGCGGCGGAGCCGCTTTCCTTCCCGTGGAGCACCGCCTGCCGTGTTGTCAGGCGCCCGTAATCGGCCGCGGACGGGTGTGCTGTCGCCCGGCCGGCCGGGGTGGACCACCCGTAGTGCCGACTCCCGGTGGTGCGCGTGCCGGACCCCGCTTCTCCTGGAAGGGCATTCGGCAGCCGACGGCCGGCCGCCCACCCGAGGAGGAGCGATGGCGGCGACCCCACCCGACCCCGGCGCAGGCGAGCCCGGCCCGGGCGAATCCGGCCCGGGCGAATCCGCCGGCGGCGAGGAGCACGCGGGTCCGCCTGAGCTGTCCCCGACAGCGCCTCCTGCCCCCGACCGTCCCGCGCCACCGCCTGAACCCGGACGGCCCGCGGCACCGCCTGAACCCGGACGGCCCACGGCCTCGGCGGCCGGGGATGCGGACGAGCTCGCCCGGCTGCACGAGCGGATTGCCGTGCTGGAGGCCGCCCCGAAGAAGCGGGAGCACCACCGCTGGCGGACCTCCGGTGCGGTGGTGCTGATCGTGATCGCCTCCCTGCTGTCCCTGCTGTCCGTGCTGGCGGTCTGGACGTCCGACTTCGTCGGCAACACCGACCGCTACGTCCAGACCATGGCACCGCTGGCCACCGATCCCGACATCCAGCAGGCCGTCACCAACCGCGTCACCACCGTCGTGCTCGACCAGATCGACGTCAACGCCCTGGTCAAGCAGCTCTCCGACGCCGCCGCCGAACAGGGCGTGCCGCAGAACGCCGCCAATCTGATCAACAACCTGAGCGGGCCGATCAAGAGCGGCCTCACCCAGCTGGTGAGCACCGTCGTCAACAAGGTCGTCACCAGCGACCAGTTCGCCACCCTGTGGGTCGACGCCAACCGGCTCATCCACACCGCCCTCGACAAGGCACTGACCGGCAAGGGCGGCGGCGCAGTCGTCCTGGAGAACAACCAGGTCTCCATCGACATCGCACCGATCGTCGCCAAGGCGAAGGACGAGCTCGTCAACGCCGGCTTCGCCCCGGCCGCCAAGATCCCCGACGTCCACACCAACTTCGTGGTGTTCCAGTCCAAGGACATCGGCAAGGTCAGGACGTACTTCCGGCTGCTGGAGATCATGGGGGCCTGGCTGCCGGTCGTCACCGTGCTGATCGCGGCGGGCGGCGTGTTCCTGGCCGTCAACCGGCGCCGCGCGCTGATCGGCGCCGCCGTCGGGGTGGCGCTGGCGATGCTGCTGCTCGGCCTCGTGCTGACGGTCTTCCGCTCGTTCTACCTCGACCATCTGCCACCGGGCGCCAACCAGGCGGCCGCGGGCACGTTCTACGACACCCTGATCCGTTTCATGCGGGCCGGCATCCGGGCGGTCGGCGCGGTCGCCGTGGTCACCGCCGTCGGCGCCTTCCTGATCGGCCCGTCCCGGCCCGCCGTCGCCGTCCGTACGGCCTGCCGGCGCATCCTCGGCTCGCTGCGCGAGGCGCTGTACTCGCTCGGCATGAAGCTCGGCCCGGTCGGGCCCTTCGTGCACCGCTTCAAGCGTTGGATCGGCGCGGCGATCCTGCTGATCGCCGCCGTGGTCCTGGCCACCTGGTCCTACCCGACCTGGGCCGTGGTGCTGTGGATCACCTTCTTCGTGGCCCTCGGCTTCGCCATCCGGGAAGTCCTCGACACCGGCCCCGGCGGCGACCGCCCACCACGCCCGGCAGCCCCCGGCGCACCACCGCCTGCCCACGCGTGACCACCCGCCCCACCGGGCCCGGGCCCGCCGGCCACTCCCCGACCACGGCGGCCGGCGTCGGCTTCGGTGAGGCCGGAACCTCCCACTCGCCCCGCAGGTGGTTCAGCGGGCCTTCCGGCCACACGGCGTCACTCCTGCCCCGTTCGGCCCCGCGGGGGCCTGCTCGGTGTCGCCGCCTCGCCGCCCGTCCTGGCCTCTGTCCGATGCCCGTTCCCGCTCCGCGGCAGTTTTACGGCCGTAAAACTGCCGCCCCGGTCCGGCGCCGTCCTGGGCGCCGCCCGCCGCCGTCCGCGTGGCGCCGACGGAGTACCGGTGCCGGTTGCGGACCGTCCGGGGGTGAACGGACGACGGACGCCCGCGGTCCGGGGACCGCGGGCGTCCTGGGTACCTCAGCGGTGCCGCGTCAGCGGCGGGCGCCCCGACGGCGGGCGATCACCAGCGCGCCCCCGCCGACGGCGAGCAGCGCGGCCCCGCCGGCGCCGTAGACGATCATCTGGCTGCTGTTGCCACCCGTGCTGGCCAGGGTGCTGGCCGGCGTGGTCGAGACCGGATTGGCGGTCGGCTTGCCGACCGGGCCGGTCGTGTCCGTCGGGGCGGACGGCGCCGGCACGGCCGGGGCGGTCGACGGCGTCCCGGTGGTGGACGGCGCCGACGGCTTGGCGGTGGTGGAGGGCGAGGCGGTGGCCGTCGCGGTGGCCGTGGCCGAAGGCGTCGTCGTGGCGGTGGGCGTCCCGGTCGGGTGCGGGGTCGCGGTGGCCGTGGGCGACGCCGAGGAGGTCGGCACCGGGACGGTCGGCGTGCCGGTCGGGGTCGGCGCGCAGGCCTTGCCGCCGTTCCAGGCCGAGATCAGGTTGTCCGGGAAGACGCCGTCCGGGTACCTCGGCGCGGGGTTGGCGACGCCGTCGAACTTCTTGTCGCCGTTGTACAGGTCGATCTGGCCGTAGCACTTCGGCAGGTGGGCGGAGACGTCCAGGGTCGCCTGGCGGTTCCCGCTGCGCAGCGTCGTGGTCGCCCAGCCGAGGAAGGTCTGCTTGCCCGAGGTGGCCCAGGTCGGCCCCTGGGTCTCGTAGGAGGCCAGCGAGACCCGGTAGTCGCAGCCGTCCGCGACGTCGCCGGCCAGGCGGACCTGGATGACGCCGTGCGGCTGGGACATCCGGCCGTCGGAGATCCAGCCCTTGCCGCCGTCGACGGAGAACTCGACGCCGACGGCGCCGCACCCGTGCTCGGAGTGGGCCTGGGCGGTGCCGGCGGTGAGCAGCGGAGCGCCGACGGCTATGCCGAGGGCGGCGAGGGCCGGAAGGCTCCGGCGCAGGAGTTGGTGCACGAGGAAGCTCCCTAGGAGTTGTACACGGTTCGGGTGGGACTCACCGCTCCCCGGTGGCGATCCGGACGGAACGTCACCGGAACTGAGCGGACGTGAAACCGTGACCGTACCCGATGGCTCCGCAGTCCCGGCCCCGCCCCCATGCCGAACAGGCCTTCGCCGTCCTGCAGGAGGCAATCCAGGCCCGCCCGGCCCGCTCAGGCCCCATCTCCACCAGGCGTGACGAAGCACGCCTCCACCCTCGCCGCGGGTGCGGGTGCGGGTGCGGGTGCGGGCGTCGGTGACGAAGGCGGCGTGGATCCGGCTGGTGTCGAGCAGGCGCTCGCGTCCGCGCCACATCGCGGGCTTCTCCGCGCCGGGCACCGGGGCGGTCGGGCGGAGGGCTTCGGGGAAGGTGGAAGTGGCGGGGCCGGCTTGCGGTGAGGTGTCGGGCCTTCGCCCGGCGGGCCTGCGGCAGGGTCACGAGCTCTGCCAGGCCCTCGGCCTGGAGCCGGGTCAGCCACTACCGGGCCTGCTTGCTCGATTCCGGCGGAGCCGCCGTGGAACGGGGGAGGAAACGCGTCGATGGCCGCGCGTTCCGCTGCGGTTGGCGGGGCTGGAGCGAGCGGGACCGTGCCGCCAGGAGATCCGGGCCCGCCTGGTGCTTGCCCGTCCCGGCTACGCGCGAGCACGTCTGCGCCCCGGATGATCCGTGGTCGGGTGCTGCGCGCGACGTATTACGCGGTGAACGGTCGGCGCGTGTGGCCTGAACGGGCAGGGCCTCCTGCTACCGGGTCGGGGCTCCGGACGCGACGCCGGTGGCATTCGACCTGCGGACCTTGACCTTGGCCTTGGTCAACCGCGTGAGCGCGGCCGTGACCTCGGCGGCCTGAGCGTCGGTGAAGGCGGTCTTGAGGACGGTCGCGGAAACGGGTGCTCCGCCCGGTCTCTTCACCAGGATCGACCAGGCCAGGGGGGTGTCCGTGGCGCGGGTGACCGCCGTCCACGGGAACCTCAACTCCCCGGACACCGTACGGATGACAGCCTCCTGGTCGGTCATCGCGACCGATGTGGGACCCGCCTGGCGCTGGGCGGCACGGGCGGCGAGCTTCTTGGCGACCACCGTGATGTTCTGGACCTGGATCAGGCAGGCGATGACCGCGGCGATCGCGAAGAGGACGCCCCCCGCAGCGAGGCAGAGCAGTCCGAGCAGCAACCACACACCGGCGACGGCCCAGCGAATCGCGGGTGCGGGGAAGTTGGCTCTCACCGCAGTGGCGAGCTCCTCGGGTGCTGCCTCGTACTCCACCTGGACGTTCATGTTCGTTCCTTTGTTCGAGAGGGAGGGCACATCATGGCCGGGGTACAGCTCCCGGCACAAACGCGATGCGGCAGCCCCGCAACCCCTCGCCCACGACGAGCGGCAGAAGGCCCGGGAGGAGGAGGCCAAAATTTTCTGCTCTCCCGCCAGGCCCGCCAGGCCACTGCGTGCGACGCGGTGGGTCACCCGATGGTGGGAGGGCCCGGCGAGGACGGCCCCCCGCCCTCCTCGGCGCCAGGGCGCTCCCCGCTCCCCGGGCGTCGACCGGCAGGAATGCAGAGGCGCGGCTGGAGCACCAGGGCCTGAGCCGCTGCTGACCGATGACCAAACAGCCTGATCGGACCGGCCGACAAGCTGGGAAGGTCGGCCGGCCGACTGGCTAGGAGGGCGGTGTGCCGGTCCCGTCCGGATCGGCCGCCAGCGTTTCCCAGAACGTGACGTAGCTCTGCTCGTGAGCGATTCCGAGCGTGATCAGCCGGGTGCGGGCCGGGGTGTCCGGGGCGTCGGGATCGAGGCGGTCGCGAAGCTCTTGGTAGGTGTCCCGCGATCGCCGGTGCTGCGCGGCCTGGGCCGCTGCGAGCTCCGCGACCTGGCCCGGCGCGCCCAGGTCGGCGAAGGTCAGCTTGAGCAGGGCGGGATTCCGGGTCTCCGGCTCGGGCGTCGCGGGGTCGGCGAGCCAGTCCCGGAGGGCACGCCGGCCGGCGTCGGTGAGGTGGAACACCCGGCGCCGGCGGCCGTGGTCCTCCGCTGCCTCGCGCAGCAGCCCCAGCTCGGCCAGGCGGGGCGGGTCGCGGTAGAGCTGGGCGTGCGGGATGGGCCAGTAGTGGCCGACGGACCCCTCGACCTTGGCCTTCAGGTCGTACGGCGTCATCGGCCCGTTCCGGGCGATCAGCCCGAGCACGACGAGCTGCGACGGCGTCAGGTCCTTCGCCATGGCACTTCCCCTCTCATTTTACCAATTGACACCATATCACTGAGACCATTACCGTCATCGCGCTGCAACCATCTCAATGAGACTATGGAGTCGTGGAGCCGTGATGCGCCTGCACCCCGAGATAGCCCACGTCCTGGACGGTGTCCCGCCCTTCGACCCCCTGGCCGACCCGGCGGCCACCCGGGCCTACCTGCGGTCACTGCTCGCCGCGAAGCCCCCGGCGAACGACCCACGCATCACCGTGCGCCACACCGTGATCCCGGGCCCGGCCGGCGACCTCACCGTCCGCATCTACCAGCCGACCGAGGCGCCGGGCGCGCGCCCCGGCATCCTCTACTTCCACGGCGGCGCCTTCATCTCCGGCGACCTCGACACCGGCGACGGCAACTGCCGCGACCTCTGCCTGGCCGCGGGCGCGGTGGTCGTCTCCGTCGACTACCGCCTGGCCCCCGAACACCCCTACCCCGCCGCCTTCGACGACTGCTACGCGGCCCTGTGCTGGACCGCCGCCAACGCCGCCCACCTGGGCGTGGATCTCACCCGCCTCGCCGTCGCCGGCCGCTCCGCCGGCGGCGCACTCGCGGCGGCCGTCACCCTCGCCGCCCGCGACCGACGCGGCCCCGCCCTCGCGTACCAACTCCTGCTCGTCCCGGCCCTCGACGACCGCTGCGCCCACCCCTCCGTCGACGAGTGCATCGACAACCGGATCGTCGACGGCCGCGTCGTGCGCAACATGTGGAAGCCCTACCTGGCCTCCACCGAAGCCGACCCCTACGCCGCCCCCGCCCGCGCCGAGGACCTCAGCGCCCTCCCGCCCGCCTACCTGGAGATCTGCCAGGCCGACGCCCTCCGCGACGAGGCCCTCGTCTACGCGAACCGCCTGATCGCGGCCGGCATCCACACCGAACTCCACGTAGTCCCCGGCGCCTTCCACCTCTTCGAGGGCTACGCCCCGACCAGCCGTCTGGCCCGCCGTGCCACAGCCACGTGGACGTCCGCGGTAGCGGCAGCGCTGACCTGAACCATCGACTCGGCGTGGATGCCTGATGCTGTCGGAGCCGCGGTGAGCGCGCGGCCGGCGATCTCGTCGGGTGTGCCGACCGCGTCGACCGTGACGACGAGCCCTTGCCTTGCCTAGTGCTGGGAGTAGCGCAGGTCGGCAGGCGCGCCGCCGCTCACACGGGGGCGGCCGCACCGCTCACACCGGGGCGGAGCGAGTCGTGCGGCTGCCTTAACGCCCCGGTCCCACGGCCCGTGACGTCGGGGAAACCTGGGCTTCCTACGGTGAGGCCCGTGGGGAGAGCCCACCGCCCGCCGCACCACACCGGTACGGCACGCGGCGAGGACAAGATCCGGGGAGGACCCACCATGGCGGCGCCAGGAGCGGGGGCGGACACCGCGCGGACGGTCTGCTCGTACTGCGGGGTCGGCTGCGGTGTGGTCCTGGACCTGAAGCGCGGCCCCGACGGCCGCCGGAGCGTGGCGAAGGTCTCCGGGGACAAGGCCCACCCCGCGAACGGCGGACGGCTGTGCACCAAGGGCGCGACCCACGCCGACATGCTTGCGGCCCCCGGCCGGCTGGAGACCGCCCTCGTGCGCACCGCGCGCGGCGAACCCGCGGCCCCCACCGACGTCGACGCGGCGGTGGCGTCCGTCGCCGCCCGGCTGCGCGCCCTGCTGGACGAGCACGGCCCCGACGCCCTGTCCTTCTACGTCTCGGGCCAGATGTCGATCGAGGCGCAGTACCTGGCCAACAAGCTCGCCAAGGGCTTCGTGCGGACCAACCAGATCGAGTCCAACTCCCGGCTGTGCATGGCCTCCGCGGGCTCCGGCTACAAGCTCTCGCTGGGCGCGGACGGGCCTCCCGGCAGCTACGAGGACTTCGAGCGGGCCGACGCGTTCTTCGTCATCGGCGCGAACATGGCCGACTGCCACCCGATCCTCTTCCTGCGGATGATGGACCGGATCAAGTCCGCCGGGGCGAAGCTGATCGTCGTCGATCCCCGCCGCAACTCCACCGCTGACAAGGCCGACCTGTTCCTGCAGATCAAACCCGGCACCGACCTGGCTCTGCTCAACGGTCTGCTGCACCTTCTTGTGGCGAACGGCCACACAGACGAGGCGTTCATCGCCGAGTTCACCGAGGGCTGGGAGGAGACGGTCGGCTTCCTGGCCGACTACCCGCCGGCGAAGGTCGCCGAGACCACCGGCCTGGCGGAGGCCGACATCCGCCTGGCCGCGCAGTGGATCGGCGAGGCCGGGGAGTGGATGAGCTGCTGGACGATGGGCCTCAACCAGTCCACCCACGGCACGTGGAACACCAACGCCCTGGTCAACCTGCACCTGGCCACCGGAGCGATCTGCCGCCCGGGCTCCGGGCCGCTCTCCCTCACCGGCCAGCCCAACGCCATGGGCGGACGCGAGATGGGCTACATGGGCCCCGGCCTGCCCGGACAGCGCTCGGTCCTCGTCGACGCCGACCGCGCCTTCGTCGAGGAGCTGTGGGGGATCGAGCAGGGCGCGCTGCGCACCGACGTCGGCCGCGGCACCATCGAGATGTTCCAGCAGATGGCCGCAGGCGACATCAAGGCTTGCTGGATCATCTGCACCAACCCGGTCGCCTCCGTGGCCAACCGCAAGACCGTCATCCAGGCCCTGGAAGCCGCTGAACTCGTCATCACCCAGGACGTCTTCGCGGCGACCGAGACCAACGCCTACGCGGACGTGGTCCTGCCCGGCACCCTGTGGGCGGAGTCCGACGGCGTCATGATCAACTCGGAGCGCAACCTCACGCTGGTCCCCGGCGTGATCACCCCGCCCGGCCAGGCCACCCCCGACTGGCAGCTGATCGCCCGCGTCGCCTGCGCGATGGGCTACGCCGAAGCCTTCACCTACACCTGCGCCGAGGAGGTCTTCGACGAACTGCGCCGGGCCTGGAACCCCAAGACCGGATGGGACCTGCGCGGCGCCGGCTACGAGCAGCTGCGCGAAGGCCCGGTGCAGTGGCCGGCCGCCCCCGGCGCGGGCACCCGCAACCCGATCCGCTACCTCAACGACGGCAGGAGCCAGACCCTCGTCGAGCACGAGGACGGCACCCGGCCCCGGCTGGTCTTCCCCACCCTCAACGGACGCGCCCGGTTTTTCGCCCGCCCGCACCTGCCGGCCGCTGAACTCCCCGACGACGACTACCCGTTCGTCCTGAACACCGGCCGTCTCCAGCACCAGTGGCACACCCTCACCAAGACCGGCAAGGTCGCCAAGCTCAACAAGCTCAACCCCGGCCCGTTCGTCGAGGTCCACCCGCAGGACGCCGCTGCGATGAGCGCCACCGACGGCGACCACGTCGAGGTCGCCTCCCGTCGCGGCCGCGCCGTCCTGCCCGTGGTCGTCACCGACCGCGTCCGCCCCGGCGACTGCTTCGCCCCCTTCCACTGGAACGACCTCTTCGGCGAGTACCTGTCCGTCAACGCCGTCACCAACGACGCCATCGACCCCATCTCCTACCAGCCCGAGTTCAAGGTCTGCGCCGTCGCGCTGCGCGTGGTGCCCGCCCCGGCCTCGAAGGAGGACACCACCGTGCCGACCGACGCCCACCCCGCCACTCCCGGACACCCGCAGGCCCTGCCCGTCCCGCACCAGGCCGCCCTTCCCGCCGCCCCCGGCGCCGTACCCGCCCTCGCCGCCCTGTTCGGCATCCCCGACCTCACCCCGCCCGCCCTCGCCGACACCGAGCGCCGGTACCTCGCCGGATACCTCTCCGGCGTGGCCGCTGCCCCGGCGGGCGGCGTCCCATTGCTGCCCGCCGGCTCCCCCCTCACCCCGGCCACCTCCCTGTGGGTCGACGGCGTCCTGGCCGGAGCGTTCTCCCGCACCGCCACCGCCACCGCCGAGCCGCCGATCCGGCTGCCGCTCACGGACCCGCCCGCCGCACCCACCGGCGGCCCCGCGGCCGAGCCCGCCCGGCAGCTGCTCGTCCTGTGGGCCTCCCAGACCGGCAACGCCGAGGACTACGCCGCCACGGCCGCAGCCCGCCTCACCGCGACCGGCCGCACCACCGCCCTGCTCTCCATGGCCGACACCGCCCCGGGACAGCTCACCGCCGACACCGACCTGCTCGTCCTCACAAGCACCTTCGGTGGCGGCGAAGCACCCGACAACGGCACCGACTTCTGGCAGGCGCTGACCGCCGACACCGCGCCCAGGCTGGACGGCGTGCGGTACTCGGTGCTGGCGTTCGGCGACTCCACCTACGACGACTTCTGCGGCCACGGACGCCGTCTCGACGAACGCCTCGCCGAACTCGGCGCCACCCGCCTGCACCCGCGCACCGACTGCGAACCCGACTACGACGACACCGCGGCCCACTGGCTCGACCAGGTCACTGCGGCCCTCACCGCCCCCGCCCCGGCCTCGCCCGCCGAGCACCGGACCGCCCCCGTCCCTGTCCCGGCCCCCGCGCCGCAGCCCGCTCCCGCGAACCCCGCCGCCCTTCCCGACACGACCGACCCCACCGCCACGGCCCTCCGGCCCGCCATGGCTGCGGGCCACTCCAAGGCGTCCCCCTTCACTACGCTCCTGATCGGCAACCGGGTGCTCAGCCTGCCCGGATCGCAGAAGGAGGTACGGCAGTTCGCCTTCGACACCCGCGACGGTGAACTCGCCTACGAAGCCGGCGACGCCCTCGGCGTGTGGCCCGCCAACGGGGCCGAACTCGTTGCCGAATGGCTCGCCCTGACCGGCGCCGACCCCCGCGAGAACGTCACCCTGGCCGGCGACCGGGACCTCCCCTTCGCCGAAGCCCTGCGTACCCGCCTCGACATTGCCCGCATAACCCCCGACCTGCTCAGGTTCGTCGCCGAACGCACCGACGACCGGGACCTGAAGCGACTCCTGCGCCCCGACAACAAAGACGAACTGGCCAAGTGGAGCTGGGGCCGCCAAGCCGCCGACGTGCTCGGCGCCTTCCCCGTCCGCGCCACCGCCACCGAATGGGCTGACGTCCTCAAGCGGCTCCAGCCCCGCCTCTACTCGATCTCCTCCAGCCCCCTCGCCCACCCGAGCGAAGTGCGCCTGACCGTATCCGTCGTCCGCTACACCAACGACCTCGGCCGAGAGCGCAAGGGCGTCTGCTCCACCTACCTCGCGGACTGCGCCGACGACGGCCCGGTCCAGGTCTTCGTCCAGCGCGCACCCCACTTCAAGCCGCCCGCCGACCCCGCCACACCCATGATCATGGTCGGACCCGGCACCGGCGTCGCCCCGTTCGTCGGCTTCCTCGAAGACCGCAAGGCCCGCGGACATACGGGCCCCAACTGGCTGTTCTTCGGCGAGCAATGCGAAGCCACCGACTTCTACCACCGCGAGGAACTGCAGGCCCACCTGGCCTCCGGACACCTCGACCGCCTCGACACCGCCTTCTCCCGCGACCAGCGCAACAAGGTCTACGTCCAGGACCGCATGCGCGAACACGGTCCCCGGCTGTGGCGCTGGCTGCAGGACGGCGCCCACTTCTACGTCTGCGGCGACGCCGGCCGCATGGCCAAGGACGTCGACCGGGCCCTGCGCGAGATCGCCGTCACCCACGGCGGCCTCCACAAGGACGACGCGGCCGCGTACATCCGGCAACTGGCGAGCGACAAGCGCTACGTCCGCGACGTGTACTGACGCAACGGTCCGCTGATCGCTCCGCCCGGGAACACTATCGGGGCGCCGGCTGCTCCGGCGCGCAGAGGGGGAGGCGGCTCGTGCCCGAGCTGCCGCTCCACCTGTTGGGCCCGGTCTCTTGCGGCCGGGCTGGTGGCCCATCCGGGGCGGGTGGCATCCGGGCACCCGCCGCGACGGCTGGAGCCTCCGCTCCTCCTTACGAGACTGCGGCTTTCCAGACCCACGAGGTGACGCGCGGCCGGTCAGCGAGCTCGCCCCGGCCGGTGGACCACAGCAGGACCTGGACAGGGTCACCAGGCGGAGCATCAGGGAACAACCGGCCGAGCACCGCGGCACAGAGATCCTCCGGGGGCCGCCACGGAATCCCCAGCCCCTGGGTGATGTCATGCGTGTGAAGGAGCGTCTCCGCGACCCCCATCGCGGCGAACCCTGCCGGATCGCACGGCCCCCAGTGCCAAGCGCGATCATCGGGCGCGGCTGCGGCGACCGTGGCACTCAGCAGCCTTCCGCAGGCGGTCACCACCCTGAGCACCTCACGCACCGGGGCACCGGCGTCGACGACGAGGTCAAAGGGCAGATAGGCATCCGTCGGACGCGCCGCCAACTGCCCGGCATAGGCCAGCAGGTCGTGCGCGAGGTGCGCGGCGGTCTGCCGGCAACTCCACTCCAGCGACCCCGCGCGGGCCTGCCAGTCCGCGGAATCGTGCGGGCCGAGGACCCGAACCATCTCATTCACAGCCCGGTCGACGTCTCGACTGTCGATGCCATCCATCCCATGATCGTCGCAGCGTTGGCAGCCATCAACAAACGCCATCCGGCGGACAAGGGCGATGTCGACGAGGAGAAGCCCCGGGGCCTGCCCTCAGCCGGCTGCCTCGTCGCCCGGCTGCGTGAGCATCCGCTGCCCGTGCGCTACGGCCCGGTTGGACGGCGGGTGCTGCCGGACCGCCTGCCTCTGCGCCGCTCCGGGTCGCCTCCTGCGCATACGAGTGCCGGATGCCGGAGGTGGCCGTCAGGCGGACTCGTCCCGCCGGGCCGCGCGCCACGCCGTCGCACTCGTGCCGAACTCCTCCCGGAACCAGCGGGAGAAGGCGCTGAGGGCGGAGAAGCCGAGCAGTTCCGCGGTCTGGGTGAGCGGGCGGCTCGGGTTGCCGACGTACTTCTGGGCCAGCTGGACGCGGACGCCGTTGAGCACGGAGGAGAACGTCGCACCGGAGCGCGCGAGTTGGCGGTGTACGGTCTTGCGATCGACTCCGAGGCTGCGGGCGATCCGGTGCAGTGAGCAGCGTCCGGTGGGGAGCAGGGCCTCGATGAGGTCCCGGATGCGGTCGACCTCGCCCCGGGGGCGGGGGACCGCGATCGCTTCGAGGTACTGGCGGGCGTAGGGCCTCAACAGGGGGTCGGACAGCTGGTTGGGGGCGTCGAGGTCGGCTGCGTAGAAGACGATCGCGTTGGATTCCTGCCCGAAGCGGATGGCGGGCCCGAGCACGCGGTGGTGGGTTGCCGTGTCGGCGGGGGCGTCGTGGCCGAGAAGCACGGTGACCGGTCTCCAAGCGCTGCCGATGAGGCTGCACAGGTAACGGTGGGCAGCGCCGACGAGCAGCTCGGCGGCCTGGCGGCCGTGGCTGACATCGAGAGCGAGGTGGAGGGTGGCGAGGCCGTTGGCCTCGGTGATCCTGCTGCGGAGCGCTTCGTTGTGCAGGTGCTGGTAGCGCATGAGCACGTCCAACGCGTGGCGGACGTCGGGCTCCTCGCGGGCGGCCAGGCTGATGGCACCCATGGTGGCCAGACGCCGGCCTTCGGCGAGCCTGAGGCCGAGGTCGTGGCATCCGGTCGCCGACGCCGACCGTTCGAACAGTTCGGCCACCGCTTCCACCGGGACCCAGGCATTGAGGTTCACGAGGTCGGATGCGTCCAGCCCGACCGACGCCAGCAGCGGCAGCGGATCGGCCCCCAGCGAGCGGAGCAGGTCGACGAAGCCGTCCAGCACGGAGCTGCGTATCAGGTACTTCACAGGGCCGAGGCTCGGGCGGCATGCCACATATTGTCAAACGAGGTGCCACGCAGGGGAAAGCGTCCGGCTGCTGCGCCACCTACGCTGCGGACAGCCGCGCCGGAGTGGGTGTTCGACGGGAGATGCACATGCGCAGATCGCCATGGCGACGCAGGTCGCCGTTGGTTCCGACCGCGGTCGGGTCGGCAGCGCATCCGGTCGCCCGACGTTCCGCCGGCTCGTGGCGCCGATGGTGACGGCGCCGGCGGCGAGACCGGCGGTGCGTGTGGCCGTCGGTGGTGTGATGGCCGGGCGGTGGGGCCGGCGGGTCATGCCGGGCGTCTTCGGTGTGCCCGGCCGACGGCCGGCTCTGCTCTTCCTCCAGGTACGCGGCTTACCGCACACCTGCCGCACCGGACCGGGGCGAAGCGGTGTCGGCGGCCTCCTCGGCGCGGGGGCTCTCCGGGCCGCGTGCGACCTCCGGTGAGCTGCCGCGGACCCGCAGCGCCGCCCGGGCGGGGCGCTCGGTCTGATCGCGTTCTCCGCCCGGCCCGCCCGGCACTCCCGATACTCCCGGCACTCCCGGCACTCCCGGCTCCCCGGCCACCCGGGTCGGGCCTACGGCCTGTCCTCGGGGCAGTCCGGGGCGAAGGCCGCGCCGCCGATCCTTGTCGGCGTCGCCGAGGTTGTTGCGCTCGGCAACCTCGCGAACCGGGGCGGGCGGACGCGGGCGCCGTCGGCTGACAGCCGCGTCGACACGACCCCCGCGACGTGGCGGATGCCGGCGCGCCCCACGGATGCGGGCTACCACGAAGGGCCGATTGCGAGGACCGATCCAAGGCGAGTGAATGCACGCCGGATCAAATCTCCGCTGGATCGAGAAATCTCGCGGAGATTGCGCGATATCGGCGACAAAGCCACCGACTGTGGACCTTGTACATCCCTCGGCGCGGGCCCCGCGAAGGACGGGGTGTGAGAACCGATCCACGATGAATGAATCAATGTCGGATTCGATCTCCGCGAGATCCCGCAATCTCGCGGAGATCGGGTAATGACGACGACAAGCCACCGACCACGGAGGGGAACATGGCCAGCAGGCGAGTACTCAAGCTCACGTTCGAATTCCACGTCCCTGAGGGACTGAACGCCAACATCCGCAGCGCCAGGGTCGACAGCGCGACCGACGAGATGATCGGCGCCATCAAGGGCATGACCTCGCAGGTCTTCCCCTGGGCCAAGGACCTCGTCGTCCACCGGGAGTGGGCCTACCGCTGGTTGGAGATGGAGCCGCAGACCCATACCTTCCCCGCGACCGACAAGAACACGGCCCCGTCGGCGGAAGGCGCCGACGAGGCCGGAGGAAAGGAAGGCTCCGGTCGGCGGTAGAAACACCGCAGGTGGGCCACCCGGACATTCGGGTGGCCCACCTGCTTTGCTGTACCGAATGTCAGCAGGAGCGTGCCCTCGGAAGAAATTCTCGCCGAGCGTCGAAGTTTCCGTTATTCCCATCCGCCCCGTCCGCTCTCCCTGGTGTCGGAAGGCCCGCCCGCCTTTCACCACAGGGCTCGGGCCGTCGTACAAGGAAAAGGAAACGCGTGATGGGACACCGGAGAACGGAACTCCGCCGGCGGAAGCAAAGGCGGCTCACCCGCCGGACGACGCTGGTCGCCGTGGCGGTGGCGGCCGGGCTGGTGGCGGGGGCGCTGGGGATCCACTCGGCGCTCGAACCGGCCGCGAGCCGCACCAGCGTCACGGCTACGGCGGGCGCTTCGGCGGACGGCGCGGCCGCAGCCGCCGCCGACGGCAGCTCACCGGGGCAGACCGGGGCCGCCGAAGGCGCCACCAAGGCGCCGGCCACGAAGCATGACCAGAACACCACCCCCCTCAAGGAGATACCCAAGGACCAGCCCGAACGCGGCATGGTCTACACCGGGTTGAACCTGCCCAGCAGTGACGGCTGCGCCGGGTTGCTCCAGGTCGCCGGAAGCTCGCTGTGCAGCCACGGTCCGGACGCGGCGCCGGAGGGCGTCGACATCCACAAGACCGTCCCACCGGTCGCGGATGCCACCGCGTCGGCCCCCGGTCCCGGTGGCGGATCGAGCCAGCCGCCTGCCGCCGATCCATCGCAGGCCATGCCGGTCCCGGACACCGCGACCGCGGCTTCTCCGGGCGCGCCGGTCCCGGACACCGCGTCGGCCGCCTCTTCGGGCGCGCCGCTCCCGGACCCCGGGACCGCCGCCTCTCCGGGGCACGCACGGGTCCCGCGCCCCACGGCCACCGCTTCTCCGAGCGCACCGGTCCCGCACCCCACGACCACCGCTTCTCCGGGCGCCGCCACGCCGAGTCCGTCGAAGGCGCCCGCCGGCACGGAGGTGGTCTGTGACGGCGACGGCACCACCGGCTTCCGGGTGCAGGTGCTCTACGTCCACGGGCCGGACCAGGACCAGTTCGCCGCCTACAAGAACTCGATGAAGAAGTGGGCGGCGGACGTCGACGTCATCTACCGTGCGAGCGCCGAACAGACCGGCGGCAATCGGCACGTCCGGTATGTCACCGACGCGGACTGCACGGCCAGTGTGCTCGACATCGAGGTTCCGGCGGCGGCGCTGGGCAACTTCGGCGCGACCAACGACGCACTGGTGGCCCAGGGGTTCAACCGACGTGACCGCAAGTACATGCTGTTCACCGACGCCCACGTGTACTGCGGCCTCGGCAACTTCGCGGCCGACGACCGGCCCGGCCAGGACAACCCGAGCAACTTCGGCCCCTCCTACGCCCGCGTCGACGCGGGCTGCTGGAGCGCCCACGCCGCGGCGCACGAACTCGGACACAACCTGGGCGCGGTGAACAACAGCGCGCCCGACTCCAGCAAGCACTCCCACTGCGTCAACCAGTGGGACCTGATGTGCTACAAGGACACCTCGGCCACGCAACTGAAGTCGGTCTGCCCGGACTACACGAACTACGACCGGCTCGACTGCACGCACGACAACTACTACAGCACCAACCCCAAGCCGGGCGGCTACCTGTCCTCGCACTGGAACGTGGCGGACAACCAGTTCCTGATCGGGGGCGGCCCGGACCGCAACAACCACACCCCGGTCCTCCCGGAGGTGACGATCACCCAACTCACCGCGACCTCGGTGACGTTCACCTTCCCGCACGTGCCCGGCGCGAGCAAGTTCCGGCTCGTCATCAACGGCCAGGCCGGGTACCCCATCCCGGACAACACGCGTGCGCCCAACAACCTGGTCCCGATGGCAGGCCTCAAGCCGGGGACCGACTACGAGATCGCCATCGAGGTCGTTGACGCCGACGGCAAGAGCTCCGACCCGGGCCGGAAGACCACCTTCCACACCCCTGCCGGCTAAGCCGGACAGCAGGTGGCGCGAGCGGCCGGCCGCACCGGAACCGGTCGCTGCGCAACCGTCATGAGTTCCCGGGGCCCTGGTTGCGGCAGTCGCCGCAACCAGGGCCCCGCCGTCCTTCACGGCCCCGCGTCGACGAGTCTCGACTGCCGGTCGAGAGGCTGTGGGGGCCGTCCGAAAAAATCTTTGAAACATCCTGGTGCCCCTGGGACGTCATAGGGCGGATATCGAGAGGGAACGGGAGAGGGTAGTGGGCATAGCTCGACGCCGGGCGGCTGTGGAGGAGGAGTTCGTCGCGTTCGCGACGGTCCGCTCCGGGCCGCTCTACCGGTCGGCGTACTTCCTGACCGGAGGCGACGCGCACCTGGCCGAGGACCTGGTGCAGGAGACCCTGGGCCAGATGTACGCGCAGTGGCACCGGCTGTACCGGCCGAGTTGGGCCGGGCGGATCGACAATGCGGCAGGGTACGCGCAGACGGTGCTGGTCCGGGCGTTCCTGACGCACCAGCGCAAGCGCAGCAGTTCCGAGCGGCCGAGCCGTGTGCTGCCGGAGGAGTCGGCGCACGAGCGGGACGCGGCGCTGCGGATGGCGCTGGTCGATGCGCTGGCCCAGTTGCCGCCGCGGGACAGGGCGGTGGTGGTGCTCCGGTACTGGGAGGACCGCAGCGTGGAGGAGACCGCGGTGATCGTCAAGGTCAGTTCGTCGGCGGTTCGGACCAGGTGCACTCGGGCGTTGGCCCGGCTGCGGTCCCTGCTGGGCGCGGATCTGGCGGAGTTGGTGGCGCCGTGAGGGTGCGGGGCGAGTCGGTTGTCATGGACGGATCTTCGGCGAGTGGAGTGGTGAAGTGACGGGCGGGGACGAGGAGTTCGAGATGCGGTTGAGCACGGTGTTCGCAGACGCCGGGGTCGGCCTCGGAGCGGACATGGCCGCCCGGCTGGTGGACGGCGGGCTGGAGGCCGGACGGCGGCGCAGGCGGGGGCGGCGGCGTACGGTGCTGCTGGCGGGCGGCCTGACGCTGGCTGTCGCGGTGGGGGCGAGCGCGCTGACCGTCCCGTCCGCGATGCCGGGGCGGACCTCGGGGGCGCTGGCCGTCGCCGCCTCGGCGGGAGCGCCGGCGCCGCTCGACCACGGAGTGACGATTCTCCTGATCGGGTTGCAGTCGACGACCGACGCCCAGGGGCGGCCGGTGCCCGACGACCTGCGCCGCGGGGAGCTCCACGCCGGGGCCGACGACGTGGACGTCGCGGACACCCTGGTCCTGATGCACGTCCCGGCCGGTGGAGGGACCGTGCGTCAGCTGTCGATTCCCCGGGACGTGCTGGTCGACGCGGGCGGCGGCAAGCAGATCAGCATCAACCAGGTCTACACGCAGGCCGAGACCGCGGAACTGGCCCGGCTGACGGGCCGGGGCGTGTCGGGCGCCGACCTTCGCTGGCAGGGACGGGAAGCCGGCCGGGCCGCACTGATCCGGTCGGTGCACCAGCTGACGGGTGTGCCGGTGGACCACTTCGCGGAGGTCTCGATGACCGGCTTCTACCGGGTCGCCCAGGCGGTCGGTGGGGTACCGGTCTGCCTGAACCACGCGGTCGACGACATGTGGAGCGGGGCGAGGCTGCCGGCCGGCCGGTCGGAGCTCGGGCCCGCGCAGGCGCTGGCCTTCGTCCGGCAACGGCACGGGGTGGGCGACGACTCGGACCTGGGACGGACCCGGCGCGCGCAGGCCTTCCTCGGGGGAGTGCTGCAGAAGCTGCGGGACGGCGGGGTGGTGGGGGACGCCGGCAAGCTTGCAGCCCTCTACGACGCGTTGAAGGACGACCTGGTCGTCGACAAGGGGTGGAGCCCGGTGGACTTCGTCCGCCAGGTGCCCGCGTTCGCAGGGGGGCAGGCGTCGGCCTCGACACTGCCGGTGCAGCCGAAGGGGGCGGCGCTGGTGGCGGAACCGGGGAAGGCCAAGGAGATCCTGACCGCACAGGACACCGGAGGGTCCCCGGCCGGGAACGGAGTGACCTGCGTCGACTGAGAAAGGGGGCAGGCCCCGGGGCCAGCACCAGGCATCAGTACCAGGGCCGTACGAGTACGGCCGTTCCCGACCGCGAAAGGTGACCATGCTCAACACCCCCGCCACGCCCGTCCGCCCACCAGGAGCCGCCCTGCAGCGCCTGCGCCGCCTGGCCCGGACCGCGACGGTGACCGCCGTCGCCACCCTCGCCCTGGTCGTGGCCCCGCTGGCCGTACCGCACGCCGCCCTGGCCGCGGGGACGGACAACCGCGACGCCTTCCAGAACCTCGGTTCGGCCACCCAGCAGGACTGGATGGGCAAGGTGGGCGCGACCACGCCCCTGACGGCGATGTCCATACCCGGCACGCACGAGACGCTTGCCCTGCACGGGGGTTCCAGCGCCCAGACCCAGCAGGACTTCGGCGACAGCGCGGCGACCCTGACCGCGCAGTTGGACCGCGGGATCCGCGCGGTCGACATCCGGGTCCGCATCATCAACGACAAGTTCGTGATCCACCACGGCCCCTTCTACCAGAACGCCAACTTCGACGACGTCCTGACCAAGGCGAAGGCCTTCCTCTCGGCCCACCGCGGCGAGACCATCCTGATGCGGCTGCGGGCCGAGTGCGACGGCTCCACCTTCAGCTGCTCGGACGACCACCCAACGGCGAGCCACACGGCCCTGTTCGACGCGTACGCGAAGCAGTACGCGGGACTGTTCTACAACAACGGCAAGCGCAGCGACCCGCCGACGCTGGGCCAGGCCCGCGGCAAGATCGTGCTGTCCGTCTTCAACACCGCCAACGGCGGTTCCTACGGCCTCAACGGCTTCGAGGACCACACCGAGGACACCTGGAACGCCGCCGACGCCCCGGTCAAGTGGGGCCTGGTCAACAAGAACCTCGACGCGGCCGCCTGGGCCCCCGCCAACCAGACCTTCGTGACCTACACCTCCGCCTCCCGGGCACCCTTCGACCACGTCCCCTCCGACTACGCGGGCGGCTACGGCGTCCTGCGCGGAAAGGACCTGGTCTGGGTCGACGGCGTCAACCTGCGGCTGATGAACTACCTCAACAGCGGCGGCGGCAACCGGCTGGGCATCGTCATGATGGACTTCCCCGGCTGGGCGGTGGTGCAGGACATCATCGCCCGCAACAGGTACTACGAGACCAGGAGCGCCAGCCCGGCGATCTGGGTGGTCAAGCCCGACAAGACGTACGTGGACAGCAAGTACGGCCGGTGCATGACCCGCGGGCCGGAGTTCGACAGCTCCGGGCAGGGCGGTGTGGTTCAGCAGCGGGCCTGCCAGAGCAACCCGCCCAGCAGCCACCAGTGGCAGGCCGCCAAACCCTCCACCTTCGACAGCATGGGCTACTTCTGGATCAAGGCCAACAACGGCCAGTGCCTGACCGCCCCCTACAACAACGGGACGCCCCCGCCGGCCGGGACCCAGCTGTTCTGGTGGCCCTGCGAGACCCGCTGGATCTCCGACAACCAGATGTGGAACATCATGCCCACCAATCTCGCCGACCAGTCGGCCTACCGGTTCATCAACCGGTGGACGAACCTGTGCCTGATGGTGGATCCGGCGACCGCCTCGCAGTCGGGCGGCAAGGTCGTCCTGGGCAACTGCCCGGCCTGACCGGACCACCCCGCCGCCCGGCCCGACGCCACACCGCGTCGGGCCGGGCACGGCCGTTCGGGCGGGCAGCGTACCGGGCGTCCAGGAGGGCGGTCTGCTGCCCGGTCGATGGCGCTTGGCTGGTGTCCGACCCGCTGACTAACTGACCCGACCGGCAGCCCGGTGCAGCCCGTCTGAAGCGGTCTGGAACCGCACGACGTCCCCTGGGTCTGCTGGGTCGGCTGAGCCTCGCTCGGGTCAGGATTCCTGGGCGTCTGCGGCGGGCTTGAGGACTTCCCTGCACCAGGTGCGGAAGTCTGTGGGTGTGGGCTCGGCGGTCGCCCAGTCCGTGTCGTAGATGCCGTGGTCCTGTGCGGCGAACGCCTCGGTCATGTCCTTGACTGCCTGGTCGCCGGCGCCTCGGGAGCGCAGCAGCGACGCGAAGTCGTCGATGCTCAGGCGGCGGTAGGTGACCGGACGCCCGAGTTCCTGGCTGATCACTTCGGCCATCCCGTCAGGGGTCAGTCGGTCGGGGCCGAACACGGGGAGGTTCTCCTGTCCGGTCCAGGACAGATCGGTGAGCAGGCCGGCGGCGGCGCCGGCGATGTCCCGCGTCGCGGTCGACGCCAGCGGCAGGTCGCCTGCACAGGTCAGGTGGAACGCGCCTTGCCCGCGGATGGCGTCGAGTTGCCCGAGGAGGTTCTCCATGTAGAAGGGCATGGACAGCGCCCGGTACGCCGCACCGGACGTGCCGAGTTCGGCGTCCATCGCGAAGGCCGCCGACAGGACGCCGGCCGGGGACGGCCAGCCGTGGCCCGCGCTGGACACACCGACGACGTGGCCGACCCCGTGCCGGGCGACGGCAGCGGCGCCCGCCCGGGCGAAACGGAGATAGTGCGCCTCGGCGCTCGGTGCCTGCGGGTTCGGCGGGACGAGCCAGAACAGCGCGTCGGCACCGGGAAGGGCCTTGTCGAGCACGGCCGGATCGCCGTGGGAACCGCTGACGGTCTCGACCCGCTCGCGGACCGAGTCGTCCAGACGCGAGGCGTCACGGACGATGACCCGGACCTCCTTGTTCTGGTCGAGTAACTGACGAATCAGTTGGCTGCCGATCTGTCCTGTCGGCGTGGTGACGACGATCATCACATCTCCTCTAACATGAACCTGAACTCCGGTTCCGAATGTAAGGGCGACTTCCGCGCAACGTCAACTACCCTGGAGCGACCATGACCGCTCCCGAACGCCCGCTGCGCGCCGACGCCCGACGCAACCGCGAAACCGTCCTCGACGCCGCCGGCGCGCTGTTCGCCCAGCGAGGCGACGCCGTGCAGATGGACGAGATCGCCGAGCGTGCCGGCCTGGGCGTCGGCACCCTCTACCGGCACTTCGCCGACAAGCAAGCGCTACTCGCGGCGATCATCGGCCGCCGGTTCGAGGCGATGACCGCCCTCGCCTGCGCCGCCGACGAGACCGAGGACCCTTGGACGGCGTTCGAGACGCTGCTCTACGGTTATCTGGAATCCGTACAGGCCGATGCCGCGTTCCGCTTCGCGCTCCTCGGCCCGGAAGAGCCGAGCTGGAACGACATCGCGGCCGAAAAGGCAGACTTCTCGGCGATCACCGAGAGCATCGTGCAGCGTGCCGTCGACGCCAGCCGCCTCCGTGCCGACTTCGACGCCCATGACTTCGTCCTCATCACCCGTGGCGCCATGGCGAACATGACCGGCGCCGGTGACTGGCGCCGGCACGTCACGCTGTTGCTCGATGGCATCCGCGGCCCCGAACGCTGACCCACTACCGGTCGGGTCGGCCGGGTGCGCGAGCGTGATGGCAGGATGTGGGGATGGCGACGAACGGGCTGTGGGAGGGGATTCACGGTGATCTCCTGGCGGTGAAGGAATCGGTGTACGACCCGAGTGGCTTTGCCTGCTCGCAGCCGGTGCCCGAACCGGAGAGTGCCGAGTACGCGGCTCACGGGTTCACCCTCGACGGGCTCTCGGTCCGGTTCCGCGTGGCGAAGACCACCCCGACGAAGGTCGGCCAGTTCGTCACCGTGTGGCAGCGGTCGGAGGACGGGCCGATCAGGCCCTTCGACGTCGAGGACGGGGTCGACCTCTTCGTTGTCAGCAGCCGAGAGGGCGGCCACTTCGGGCAGTTCGTGTTCCCGCGCGAGGTGCTGTGCGAGCGTGGCGTCGTGTCCCGGGATCACACGGGCGGGAAGCGAGGTTTTCGTGTCTACCCGCCGTGGGTGACCACGACCAACCGTCAGGCACGTGCCACGCAGGTGTGGCAGGTGGACTACTTCCTGCACCTCGGCGAGGACGGGCCTGTCGACAGGGCGCGTGCCCAGGCTCTTTACCACCCGTAGCAGTGCTTCTCCCTCCTCGCTGATCGTCGCCGCGGTCGTGCGACCGCTGGGTGGCTTCGTACCCGGGTTGCGACATCGTTTCGACCCGAGGTCGGGAGTCGTACGCCCGCACGGACAGGTGATGTT
The DNA here is from genome assembly GCF_040303045.1 of Kitasatospora sp. NPDC096140. NCBI lineage: Bacteria > Bacillati > Actinomycetota > Actinomycetes > Kitasatosporales > Streptomycetaceae > Kitasatospora > Kitasatospora sp. NPDC096140. Next base: position 11,556 of record NZ_JBEOUW010000033.1, on the reverse strand, counting down.
CACGAGTGCGGGAGTCTGCTGCCGCAGGCCTTCCGTCCGGCGTACCCGTCACTGCCCGGTCCGGTCGGTGAGGGGTTGTCGGGAGGCGGTCGGTGGTGTGAAGAGTGCCTGGGCGGTTTCGGTGGCCAGGTCCCGTAGCCAGGTGTGGGCGCGGTCGTCGTCGTAGCGCTGGTGCCACAGCAGGTACAGGGGGACCTCGGGCAGTGGCAGTGGCAGCGGCAGTGTGGTCAGGCCGAGTCGGTGCCGGGCCGCGCGGGTGACCGCGTCGGGGAGGGTCACCACCAGGTCGCTGCCGAGGGCGAGTTGCAGTGCGAAGGCGGCGGTGGGCCCGGCGGCGACGACGCGTCGTTCGAGGCCGCGGGTGGTCAGGGCGTCGTCGATCGGGTCGCGCAGGCTTCCGCGTCGCGAAACGGTGAGGTGTTCGGCGGCTGCGTAGCGCTCGATGCTCAGCGGGCCTTCGGTGAGGGGGTGGCCCGGCCGGACGGCGACGACCAGCCGGTCGCTGCCGACGAGGCGGTGGCGGATGTCGGGGAGCGCCGGGGGGCTGGAGCTCGATTCGAGGTCGACCTCACCCCGGCGCAGCTCGGCGTCGTCCGTTCCGGGTTCGGCGGTCAGGCGCAGTCGGACGCCGGGGGCCTGGCGGTGGACGGCGGTGATCAGGGCGGTGCCGCAGGCGGCGGTCAGGGCGTCGTGCCAGCGCAGGGTGAACACCCGGTCCAGTGCTGTCAGGTCGAGTTCCTGCTGCGCGGACAGAAGGTGGTGGGCCTGCTGTACGAGGGCGTGGACCTGGGCGCGCATGGCCAGTGCGCGGGTGGTGGGAACCATGCTGCGGCCGGTGCGGACCAGGATCTGGTCACCGGTGGCCTTGCGGATACGGCCCAGGGAGCGGCTCATCGCCGGTGCGGTGACGTGCAGGCGTGCTGCGGCGCCGGCGACGCTGCCTTCTTCCAGGAGTGCGTCCAGGGCCGTGAGCAGGTTCATATCCAGTTGCATGCCAGTAACTCTACAAGTGCATAGCATGCACTTGTTGTTAATGACGGAGGGGCCTACCTTCGAAGTGCAGGCGCGAGACGAACCGCCCGCACACATCGAACTCAGGGAGCCCCTCATGAGCACAGCCATGCCTTTCGCCGCCGGAACGACGCTCCTGTCCGAGGTGACCGCCGCGGTGAAGACCGCGGGCGTCACGCTGCGCGAGCGCCACACCCCCAACGCCCGGGGCGTGAGCCTGGAGGAGGTCGTCGCCGAGATCCACGCCAACGACGACGCGGTGCTGGACGTGCTGCGCGAGCCGCTGCTGCGGGCCCGGCGCGGATCGCGGTGGGCCGAGGACGAGCTGGCCGGCGGTGCGCTCCCGTCGGGGGAGTGGTGGGTCGTCGACCCCGCCGAGGGCAACATCAACCACGTTCACGGCATGGACGACTGGGCCGTGACCGCCACCCTGGTCCGCGACAACCAGCCGGTGCTCACCGTCGTCCACCTGCCACTGACCGGCGACACCTACACCGCCGTCGCCGGCGGCGGTGCCCGTCTCAACGGCCGGTCCCTGAACGTGTCGGCCAAGACCGATCTGGGCGCCGCACTCGTCGGAACCGGCCAGGCCAGGCCCGGCGAGGACGAGCGCACCTTCCGGCGGATCGGTGACTCGGTCACCGCCATGCTCATCAACGGCCTGGTCGTACGCGTCTCCGTTCCCGCCACGATGCAGCTCATCCACGTCGCGGCCGGACGCACGGACGCCTTCTGGCAGTTCTCCGACGTTCGCTCCGGTCTCGTCGCCGGTGCGCTGCTGGTCTCCGAGGCCGGCGGCACCGTCACCGACCTGGCGGGCGAGCCCTGGAACACGGGCAGCCGCGACTTCCTGGCCGCCGCCCCCGGCATCCACGCCGCCGCCCTCAAGGTCCTGTCGCCGATCGCCTGACCGGACACCCCCGCTCTGCCCCCCTCCGCTCTGCCCACTTCCGCTTTGCCCATCCCGCACCGCAAGGAGCATCACCTCATGACCAGCATCGGCATCCTGGGCGCCGGCCGCGTCGGCGCCAACCTCGCCGGCAAGCTCTCCGCAGCCGGACACCGCGTCACCCTCGGCGTCCGGAACCCGGAAGAGACCGCAGCCCTCGCCGCGGGCATCGCCCCGCAGATCGCCTTCGCCGACCAGCGCACCACCGCCCGCACCGCGGACATCGTGATCAACGCGACACCCGGCGACAGCTCCCTGGACCGCCTGGCCGGCCTGCGCACCGAGCTCTCCGGAAAGCTCCTCGTCGACGTCTCCAACGCCACCCACGACGCCGATGACGGCCTGCCCGGCGACCTGTGCTATCCCGGCAGCAGCCTCGCCGAGCAACTCCAGGCCGCCCTCCCCGACACCCATGTGGTCAAGACCCTCAACACCATGCTGTTCATGGTCATGACCGCCCCCGAAACCCTGGCCACCCCACCGACCGCCTACCTCTCGGGCGACGACCAGAACGCGAAGAAGACCGTCACCGGCCTGCTCGGCGACCTGGGCTGGCAGCCCGCATGGATCGAGGACCTCGGCGGCATCACCACAGCCCGCGCCACCGAGGCCATGATCCTCGTGGTTCCCCACATCCTGCGCCGACACGGCTTCAAGCCCTTCGCCGTCTCCCTCGCCGGCTGACCGTCCAGACCGGGTTCGGACCAAAACCGGTAGCGGGCGAGTACGAGGCCGTTGGTCACTGAAAGCGGGTTGTCCGACGGCGACCAGGCCGTCGAGCAGCCCGACGGCCGGGAAGGGTCATCGTTGGGCCCGCTGGTGCAGCCCGAGCCGACCAAGCGCGAGCAGGTGGCCGATCTGACGACGGATCTCCGGTGCAGGACATCAGCCGGGCGGCGGCGCCAGGCGGCGGGGCTCCGAAGGGCGGGGTCGGCGTTGGGGGACTCCGAGGTGGGTGAGGACCGCGAGGACGCGGCGGTCGCCGCTGTCCTCGGGCGGGAGGTCGAGCTTCATGAAGATGTTCCCGACGTGCTTGTGGACGGCCCGTTCGGTCACCACGAGGCGGTCGGCGATCTCGGAGTTGCCGTACCCCTGCGCCATCAGCGCGAGCACCTCGCGTTCGCGCTCGGTCAGCCGGGACAGCGGGTTGCCGCGGGCCGCGAGCAGCTGGCGGACCACGTCGGGGTCCAGCGCGGTGCCGCCGGCCGCGACGCGGTGGAGCGCGTCGAGGAAGTCGTCGACGCGGGCGACCCGGTCCTTGAGCAGGTACCCGACGCCGGCGCCGTCGTCGAGGAGTTCCCGGGCGTAGGTGTCCTCGACGTACTGGGACAGGACGAGGACCGGCAGGCCGGGCAGACGCTCCCGGGCGCGCAGCGCGGCCCGGATGCCTTCGTCGGTGAAGGACGGCGGGAGACGGACGTCCACGATCGCCACGTCCGGCCGGTGGGTCAGGACAGCCTCGATGAAGGACCCGGCCTCTCCCGTGGTGGCGAGCACCTGGTGCCCGAGAGCCTCCAGCAGCGCGGTGAGTCCCTGGGCGAGCAGCGCGTTGTCCTCGGCGATCACGATCCGCACGGGCACTCCACGGTGATCACGGTGGGACCGCCGGGCGGGCTCTGGACGCGCAGTGTGCCGTCGACCGCCTCGATGCGCTGCCGCATGCCGCGCAGTCCGGTGCCACCGCGCTCGGCCGCGCCGCCGCGGCCGTCGTCGGTGATCTCCGCGCGGAGCGTGCCGCCGGTCCGGGCCAGGGTCACCAGGACCGATCCGGCCCCGGCGTGCTTGGCCGCATTGGTGAGCGCTTCGGTGATTGCGAAGTAGACGGCCACCTCGGTCCGCGCCGGCAGGGCGCCGAGCCCTCCCGGTCCGCCGGGTTCGCCGGGTCTGCCGGGTTCGCCGGGTCTGCCGGGTCCGCCGAGGTTGCCGAGGTCGACGGTGGCGGGCACCGGGCAGCGGGCAACGACCGCGGCGACCGCACCGGCGAGGCCCCGGTCGGCGAGGACCGGTGGGTAGACGGAGCGCAGCACGTCGCGAAGCTCGGCCATCGCCTCCTCGGCGCCCTCCCGGGCCCGGGTCAACAACGGGCCCACCGCTTTGGGATCGGTGCTCAACGTCCTCTCGGCGAGGCCGAGTTGCATGGCCAGCGACACCAGTCGGGCCTGGGTGCCGTCGTGTAGGTCGCGTTCGATGCGGCGCAGTTCGTCGCCGTGCGCGTCGAGTGCCCCGGTGCGGGTCCGGTCCAGCGTCGACACGCGCTCGGCGAGGACCACGGCGGCCGAGGGGGCGAGCAGCCGGCGGCTCACGGACGCCGCCAGCCGGGCGAGCAGCGGCGGGCCGTACAGGGCGAGCAGCACGCTGAGCAGGAGCTGCGGCACTCCGGCGTAGAGCGCGGATCCCCAGCTGTCGATCGGGACGTTCAGGAGCAGCCTGATCGGGTCGTCTGCCGGGAACAGCCACCACAGGCAGCCGAGCACGAGCGCGGCCGCCGGGAACAGGAACAGCGCCGCGCCGAGTAGTCCGAGCGCGGCGTGGACGGGCACAGCGGCGGCCGCCCACCGCAGATCGCGGCCGGTCGCCGGATCCGACAGCACCGCCATCAGGCCACGTCTCGCGTGCGGCTCGGCGGGTGGCGTGGGCGCCGCCCACCGTCCCAGCCGGGCGCGTTCGCCATCGGCCAGCCGGCGCAGTAGCCGCAGCTCGTGCGGCAGGACGAGCAGTCCCGCACCGACCAGGCACAGGACCGCCGAGTAGATCAGGACGGGCACCAGCACGACCAGGGCCACGGCCTGGACGAACACGGTCGCGCAGTACCCGGCGGCCCGAGCGCTACGCGCCGCGCGTGCTCGTGTGGTTGACAAGTCGTTCACACCGACCAGTCTTGCCCCTTCGCGGCCCCGGGCGCAGTGGAGCGTGCTACACCATCGATCGACGAGCCTGCGCGATCGCCCGGGCGGCCCGTGGTTCGTAGCGTCACAGCCATGAAACCGACGAGTGCTTCAGGCCACACAGCCATGAAACCGACGAGTGCTTCAGGCCACTCCCGCTCCGATCTCCCCCTCTTCCTGACGATCAGTTTCGTCGGCGCGTGGCTCGCCATGGTGCCGCTGTGGGCGGAGGGCCTGCGCCGTACCAGCGCCGGGCAGGGCACGCCCCGGCTCGCGGCGCTGTGCATGATCCTGATGATGCTGGTGCCGGCGCTGACCGCGTTCGGCCTCACCATGCGCGGCCTCGGACCGCGCCGGGCCGCGCGGGCCCTCGGGCTCGCCAGGGCCAATCCTTGGCGGCACGAACTGCGGTCCGTCGCAGTCGGGTTGACGATCCCGGTGGCCATCACCGCCGCCGGTCTGGCGCTGGCCACGCTCGCGGGCCGGTATGCCCCCGCGCATCTGCCGGGGCCCGCAACGGTCGTGCCGCTGGTGCTGAGTGCGTTGCTGTCCGTACCGCTGTACTTCGGCGAGGAACTCGGCTGGCAGGGCTACCTGTTGCCGCGGCTGCTCGGCTTGGGCAGGATCCGGGGCCTGCTGCTCGGCGGCGCGATCTGGGGGGCCTGGCACGTGCCGATGACGGCGCTCGGCGGAAGCTACCCCGGCCATTCGATCCTGCTGGGCATACCCGTGGCCGTGGTCACCGCCACGCTGCTCGGAACCGTGATCGCCACGATCCGGCTTTCCACCGGGTCGGTCTGGGCGGCCGTCGCGGCACACCTGTGCCTCAACGAGTTCACGCTGCCCCTCACCCGCGCAGTGTCGGGCGGCCCGGTCGACCCGCTGTTCGCCGGGCCGCTGAGCATCTCGACCTGGCCGGTCACCGCACTCGCGGTACTGGGCGTCTGGCTCGCCGGCCGGCGGTGTGCCAGGCTGCGCGGACGCCTGCCCGCGCCGCAGGAGCAGCCCACCGCGTCCCGGTAGCGCCGGCCACCGATCACCCCCGTGCCGCTCGTCGGGCAGAGCGCGCTTCAGCGCGCAGCGACAACCCGTCGCCGTCGGCGCGCAGCATCAGGAGACAGGTGCGGGGCGCGAGCGCCACACCCTCCGGTGTCGCGTATCGCCCAGGCCGGCCCTCGGTCGCTGTCCGTAGCGGCCGGAGTGCGGGCGCCGAGATCGCGGTTCAGAGGCGCAGGACGACGAGGGCGGTGTCGTCGGTGAGTCCGGCGGGTGGGACGAGGTCGGCCAGGAGGGCGTCGGCGAGGGTTTCGGGGTCGGCGCGGCGGTGGCGGGCGAGGGAGCGGGCGAGCCGGCCCAAGCCGGTGTCGATGTCCTCGCGGCGGCGTTCGATGAGGCCGTCGGTGTACAGGACGAGGACGGAGCCTTCGGTGAAGGCGGTACGGATCTGGGGGCGGGCGACGTGTTCGGGGCGGGCGCCGAGCGGGGGGTCGGTGGCCCGGTCGAGGAAGGTGACGGTGCCGTCGGGCCGGCACAGGGCGGGCGGCGGGTGGCCGGCGCTGCTGTAGGTGAGCGCGTGGTCGGTCCAGTCCACGAAGACCGATGCGGCGGTGGTGTTCTCCGCTCCGTCCACGGAGCGGGCGTACAGGCCGAGGACTTCCAGGGCCTGGGCGGGGCCCGAGGCCACCCGGGAAGCGGCGGACAGGGCGCTGCGCAGCTGTCCCATGACGCCGGCGGCGACGAGGCCGTGGCCGACGACGTCGCCGACCGCGACGGCGACTGCGGTGTGGGCGGTGCCGGGCAGGTCGGCGAGGTCGTACCAGTCGCCGCAGACGTTGAGGGCTCCGGTTGCGGGCCGGTAGCGTACGGCGGCGCGGTGGTGCCCGAGTGGCTGGGGCGCGGGGAGCATGGCCTCCTGCAGGTGGAGGGCGACCTCGCGTTCGCGGGCGTGGGCCTGGCGCAGGCGTTCGTTGACGTCCTGGAGTTCGCGGGCGCGGGTGTAGAGCTCGGCTTCCAGGACCCGAGTGCGGTCGCCGCCGCGGTTGCCGCGGGCCTTGATGAGTTCGGTGACCTCCTCGACGCGGTGCAGCAGCAGCGCCACGGTTCCGTCCGGGGCGAGGACGGGGGTGTTGACCGGGCTCCAGTAGCGTTCCTGCCACACGCCGGGGCGCTCGGCGTCTTCGACGTCGTAGCGCTGCATGGCCATGGTGTCGCGCTCGCCGGTGGCGGCGACGCGCCGGAGCGAGGCGTGCAGGTTGCGTACGCCGGTGGCCGCCGGGTCGTTGGGATTGTCGGGGAAGACGTCGAACAGGTAGCGGCCGACCAGTTGCTCGCGCGTGTGCCCGGACAAGGCCAGATACGCCGCGTTGGCGTCCGCGTAGACCAGGTCGGTGGTCAGCAGGGCGACGGCGCCCGGCAGGGCCTGGAACACGGCCTGGTAGTCGATGACGGGTCCGTCCACACTTCACCTGCCGTCCCTCGCCGCTCTCCGATCAAGGAGTGCTACCAACGATAGGCACGGGCACCCGGGACGGCCTGCTCGTGCCGGCTGGGCCGTTCGGGGGTCGTCCGGGTCCGTTCGGCCTGTTCCAGGGAGGGCCCGGCTCGTCCGCCGAGCCGTGGGGCGGCGGAGCACCGGTTCGGTCCTCGGACGTGCGGACCCCAGAAAAGTGGGGTTCCGATGCCGGGCCCGCAGGCCGACGCTGGCCGTATGAACACCATCGAACAGAACAAGCAGACCGTGACCGCATTCATCGACGCGCTGTTCACCCGGGGCGACCTGTCAGCCGTCGACACCTACCTCACGGAGGACTTCGTCAACCACGACCCGCCCGTCGGCGTCGGCACGGACCGGGAGGGCATGCGCGCCGCAGGGGCGATCTTCCGCCAGGCATGCCCGGACTGGCACTCCGACCTCGGGCGCCTGATCGGCGAGGGCGACGTCGTGGTGGAACTCTTCACCGCCTCCGGCACCCGGCACGGTGAGGTGATGGGCGTCCCCGGTGACGGCCGCACGCTGGTGCTCAAGGGCATCAACGTCTTCCGGCTGCGGGACGGGCGGATCGCCGAACGCTGGGGCCAGCTGGACGAGCTGGGCCTGCTGAGCCAGCTCGGGCTCGTGCCGGACCGGGCGGCGGCGTAGCGTGAGTGCCATGGCCGCCGCCCTGCGGGAGCGACACGTCGAGCGGCTGATCGACAGCTGCTACGCCGACCTCGACAAGCCCGCCCTGACCACCGAGGTGCTGCGCCGCCTACCGGGCATCCTGCCGGTGGAGGCCGCGTTCTTCGCCTCGGTGGACCCGGCGACCCTGCTCTTCACCTCGGCTGTCGCCCAGGATCCGCTGGCCGGTGCCACCCCGCTCTTCCTCGACAACGAGTTCGGCCGCGCGGACGTCAACAAGTTCGCCGCGCTGGCCCGGGGCCCTGAGCCGGTGATGTCGCTGGACCGGGTGACCCGGGGCGAGCGCACCGCAAGCGCCCGCTACCGCGAGATCATGGCCGGCCTGGGGCTCGGCGACGAGCTCCGGGCCGCCCTGGTCGTCGGGCACGAGTGCTGGGGCGTGCTCTGCCTGCACCGGGCGGACGCGGAAGCCGGCTTCTCCGCCGCCGACCTGGACGTCGTGCGCAGGCTCGCCCCGCACCTGGCCGAAGGCCTTCGCCGTGACGTCGTGCACCAGGCGCTGACCGGCGACGGGGCCGCGACTGCGGGCGGCCCCGGCGTGATCGTGCTCGACCAGGGGCTCTCGCTGGTCTCGATCAGCCCGGACGCCGAACAGTGGCTCGCCCGCCTCGAAGGGCCCGAGATCCAGGGCCTGCCGATGCCGATCTACTCGGTGGCCGCCCTACTGGCCCGGGCGCCCGACGCGTCGCCGCAGGCCGCGCATCAGCCCGGCTCGGTCAGGCTGCGCACCGCCGACGGGCAGTGGCTGACCCTGCATGCCACCCGCCTGCGGGGGCGGGCGGGGGAGCAGATCGGGGTGGTGGTCGAGCCGGCGCCCGCCGCCGAACTCGGCTCCCTGCTGCTGGCTGCCCACGGCCTCACCCCGGCCCAGAGCCGGGTCACCGCCCTGGTCCTGCAAGGGTGCTCCACCCGGGAGATCGTGGCCCGGCTGCACGTCTCCGGGTACACCGTGCAGGAACACCTGACGGCGGTGTTCGCCCGGTTCGGCGTGAGCAGCCGCCGGGAACTGATCGCCGCGGTGCTCGCCCCGAAGGGCGGCTGAGTCGACCGGCGGCACCGCGTCCCGCGGCCGGCCAGGCCGCACCAGCAACAGCAGCTGGCAGGCTTGTCGTGCCCGTCTGGGCTGGGTGGGACCGGTGAGCGGTCACGGGGATCGGGGAGGGGTGTGCGGTGGTGGGGCGTTCGGGCCGTGTGGTTGCGGTACTGGGGGGCGGGGTGGCCGGGTTGACGGCGGCGATGGAACTGGCGGAGCGCGGGTTCGAGGTGACCGTGGTGGAACCTGCCGGGTGGGGCGGGAAGGCGCGTAGTGCCTCGGTTCCCGGAACGGGCGCCGGCGGGCGGCTTGATCTGCCCAGCGAGCACGGGTTCCGGTTCTTTCCGGGCTTCTACCGGAGTCTGCCGGACACGATGCGCCGGATTCCCCTTCCGGGTTCCCGGCTGGGTGTGGAGGGCAATCTGCGGGAGGCGCCGCAGATGCTGTCCGCCCGTTCGGGGAGGATCGGGGAGACGGTTGCCGACGTGTCGCTGGATGCCGGTGTGAGGACGCCTTTGCAGATCCTGCGGGCCAGGGGCATGCGGCTGGGCGCCGAGGGCGAACTGAACGAGGAACTGCTGTACTTCGCCAACCGGATGCTGGTCTACATGACGAGCAGCACGGAGCGGCGGCTGGGGCAGTGGGAGCAGACGTCGTGGTGGGATTTCACGGCCGCCGACGGTGCGTCCGAGGAGTACCGGAAGGTGTGTGTCGTCGGGGCGACGCGCACGGTGGTGGCGGCGAGGGCGGAGGTGTGCAGCACGCACACCGTCGGGGGTTTCCTGGAGGCCTTCGGTTACGGCTTCCTCGGCCGGGGCGAGGCCCAGGCCGCCGACCGGGTCCTGAACGCCCCGACCAGTACCGCCTGGATCGACCCCTGGGTGCGGCACCTGGAGACGCTGGGGGTGCGGCTTGAGCTGGGCTGGCGGGTGGAGCGCGTGACGGTGCGGGGCCGCACCGTCACCGGCGCGGTCCTGCGGGGGCCGGGCGGCCGGCAGCGGGAACTGAACGCCGACTGGTACGTGTGCGCGCTCCCGGTCGACCGCATCGGGGCGCTGTTGGAGCACGGTCTGGCCCAGGCGGACCCCGAGTTGAAGAGCACGGCGGGCCTGCGCACGGACTGGATGGTCGGCCTGCAGTTCTACCTCACCGAACCCACCCCCGTCACCCGCGGCCACGTCATCTACCAGGACTCCCCCTGGGCGCTGACCTCCATCAGCCAGGCACAGTTCTGGGACACCGACTTCCGCGCCACCTACGGCGACGGGACGGTGGCCGACTGCCTGTCGGTCGACATCTCCTCCTGGGACACCCCCGGCATCCTCTACGGCAAACCGGCCCGCGACTGCACCCGGGCCGAGGTCGCCGCCGAGGTCTGGGCCCAGCTCGCCGACGCCCTCAACGACGGCCACCGGCAGACCCTCCACGAGGGTCTGCTGCACTCCTGGCATCTGGATCCGGCCGTCAAGAACCTCGACGGCCCCGGGCCCGCCACCAACGACGAAGCCCTGCTGATCAACACCACCGGTTCCTGGGCACTGCGCCCCCGGGCGGAGACGGCGGCCGCGAACCTGTTCATGGCCGGGGACTTCGTGCGCTGCCCGGTGAACCTGGCCACCATGGAGGGTGCGAACCAGAGCGGCCGGGCAGCGGCGAACGCGCTCCTGGAAGCCGCCGGGCATCCGGCCGAGCCCGCCGTCGTGCACGCCCTGTACGAGCCGGAGGAGCTGCGCCGGCTGAAGGAGGTGGACGCCGAGCTCTACCGGATCGGCCGTGCGCACATTCTCGACACCCCACCGCCGTGGGCCGAAGCCCGGTAGCCTCGCCGCCCTCAGGCCGGGACGGCCGGTTCAGTGAGACCGGTCGACGATCAGGCTGCAGAGCGCGTCGAGGTCGGCGACGGCCCGGGGGACGGTGCCGGTGTTGCCGGTGAGGGCCTGCAGGCGGCGCCGGGCGGCGTGAGCGTGCTCGGCGGCGCGGTCTATCACCCAGCGCCGGCCGCCGGCTTCCTCCACCAGGTGGGCCAGCGCCGCCTCTTCGACCGTGTCCGAGGCGGGTGGCAGCGCATAACGGCGGGCTAGTTCGCCGCCTGCGGTGGTGTTCGAGGCCATCGCGGCCACCACAGGCACCGACAGCTTGCGCGCGCGCAGGTCCGCGAAGACCGGCTTGCCCGTGACTGCCGGATCTCCCCAGATCCCGAGCAGGTCGTCCACCAGCTGGAACGCCATGCCCAGGTCGTGCCCGAAGGCGGCCAGGGCATCGACCTGCGCCGGTGTGCCGCCGCCGTAGAGGGCGCCCAACCGGCAGGCGCAGGCGAACAGGGAGGCCGTCTTGCCCGACACCATCTCCAGGCACTCGGCCAGGTCAATGCGCGGCTTGGCTTCGAACAGCACATCCAGGCTCTCAGAAGCGATTCCCAAACCGGGGGACATGGCTGCCGCTCGAACTTCCGTGCGCATCAGGCTCGTTCGGGTGATCAGTCCGCGGCCGGCGCATAGAA